>JAVQUC010000001.1:0-188572 GCA_033580815.1 Candidatus Caldarchaeum sp.
ATGGATGCTTTCACGTTTTTTACCCTCTTTAACGCATGATTGTATGTGCGGAGATTTAAACAGGTAGTTGTTGTTCGTGCGGACCTCAAGATGAGTGTTGGGAAGACCGCTGTCCAAGCCGCCCATGCTTCGGTCCTTGCGCTCGAACGTGCGAGAAGGACCAGGCCCGACTGGGTGAGGGAATGGCTCGACTCAGGACAGAAAAAAGTTGCGTTGAAAGCAGCCTCTGAGGACGAGCTCCGTAGACTGTCTGCGGCTTGCGAAAAGCTTGGGTTGCCGTGGGAGATAGTTGAGGACGCGGGCTTGACTGAGCTTCAGCCCGGTACTGCAACGGCGATTGGTATCGGCCCGGCTCCTGAAGAGGAAATCGACCGAGTGACTGGAAGTATGCCGCTTCTGTAACTTTATGAGAAACCCATTCAGCCGTTATCCAATGTATGAGCAAAGACCCTTCGTGGTCTACATCTTGATAGCTCTCAACGGAATCGTATGGCTTTTGGTAAACCTAGTTTTCACCTCAAGAACTGCCTTGTCTTCCTTCCTACTCACATACGGTGTAGTGCCCATCTTCCTCTTGAATGGACAGAACCTTTTCAGCCTCTTAAGTTACATGTTCGTCCACGTTGATTTTCTTCACATCTTTCTCAACATGTTCAGCCTGCTACTTTTCGGAAGAGACGTAGAAGAATATCTAGGACCTGGCAAGTTTTTGGCGGTCTATTTCATAAGCGGCGTGGCGGCCGCGGTTTTTCACATTTTCTACTTCGTTGCATTCCTTTCACTCAACTGTTCTCCATACATGAGACCCATTCCTGCAACCTGTCTCGTCCCGTCCATAGGGGCTTCTGGCGCAATTTTCGGCATCATGGGCAGCTACCTTGTTTTCTTTCCAAGGAGAAGGCTCGCAGCTTTCATGTACTTCATACCGATCATCGCCCCAGCCTACGTAATAATCCTCGGTTTCATCATCATTCAGACGTTCTTCATGCTAACAACACCTTTTAGCACAATAGCCTACACCGCCCACGTCGGAGGGTTTGTGGCTGGATTTCTTACTTCGATACCTCTGAAAAGAAGAGGACCTGAATGGTTGTTTTATGGTTAGCAAGCTATAAAAATCACCGGCAAAAATTTTAGGCAAAAGGCATGTTCGCACCAACGAAAACTCCCTTTCCAGGTTACTACAAGACGGGCATCTTCGGTTACAGGTTCGCCGATTCGAAAAAAATCGTGTCGATGGTTGAGGAAGCAGAAGTTCCTCCCAAGAAGGTCGATGAAACCCTAACTAGGTATGGTGTCGAGAAGGTTCATAGACAGGAAACACCTCGTGGCCTTGAATACTTTCTATACAGGTTTAGGAATTTCAGGCTCATACGGTATCTCCTCAACTGGGGGAGGATGGCCTCTCTTTTCCCAGCTCACATCACGACCGCGTGCTGCTCCGTGGAATTCGCCGCAACGCATTCACCACGCTACGACCCAGAAAGGTTTGGGTGGCTGCCGGCTACCGGAAGCCTGCGCCAATCAGACGTCATAGTTGTAGAAGGCACCGTCACCTCCAAAATGGCCATGCGCCTCCGTCTTGTCTACGACCAAATGCCTGAGCCGAAATGGGTCATCGCGATGGGCGCCTGCGCCATAAGCGGAGGCCTTTATGCAAAAGACTCTTACAACGTCATTCAAGGGGTTGACGACATCCTTCCAGTAGATGTCTACGTACCGGGCTGCCCCCCAAGACCAGAGACCCTCTTCCAAGGAATACTCCTTTTGAGGGAAAAAATCCTGTACGGAAAGGTGATGTGATGACAGTCACGCTGCTCCACTCCCTTATTCAAACACTCGACTCGCGTTTCGGCAAAAGCATAACCGAAAAAGCAGTCGACGAGAAAAAACTCGTCAAGATAGTTGTGGAAAAAGACTCTGTAAGGGCTGTGGCTCAGTATCTGAGGGACTATGTAGGGTTTGACCATGTCAAGGCCGTCACCGGAGTTGACCTCATAAAGCTCCTCAAAAAGGAAGATAGGATAGAGGTGCTTTACCACATTGGCTCCTATTCAAACCCGGAGCTTCATCGTTCTGATGTCGCTTTGTCTGTCAAGCTTGAACGCAGCAACCCGCGTATGCCAAGCCTCACCGATATCTGGCCGAGCGCTGAATACCATGAGAGGGAGGTGTTCGAGATGTTTGGCGTTGTCTTTGAAGGTCATCCAGATTTGAGGAGGCTGCTGCTTCCAGAATACTGGAATGACATGCCTCCGATGCTGAAGGATTACGAAGCACCCGGACGGTGAATCACATGGTTGTAACCGAGGAAAGGAAAATTAAGAAAATCGAATTTTATGACGTCGGCGACGGAGCGCTAAAAATTAGCTACGGCCCTCAGCACCCGGGCACAGGCCATTTCAGGCTTGTGATAACGGTTCTGGGCGATAGCGTCCTGGAAGCTGACCCGGACCCAGGGTTTGTACATAGGGGCGAGGAGAAGCTGGCCGAATACAAAACTTGGATAACGAACATCCCGCATCTTGAAAGACCCGTTATCCTCGATTCGGCGGGTATTCAGTACGCCTACGTCATCGCAACCGAGAAGCTGATGGGCGTGGAGCCGCCGGAAAGAGCGAAGTATCTTAGGGTCATAATGGCCGAGCTTCAAAGAATAGCCAGCCATCTCTACTGGTTCGCGTTGTACGGTGTTTTCCTCGGCAATCCTACGATGTTTCTCTGGTGTTTCGGAGACAGGGAATACTTGGTTGATTTGACCTCACTAATTGGGGGACAGAGGATAACTCACAGCTATTTCGTGCCCGGTGGAGTTCGAAACGACGCACCCGCAAAGACCCCACCAGAGCTCGTCAAAGAGTTCTCTCGTTACTACAGAATGATCACAGGCCAGGAGTTACCCGCCAACGCCTCAGACTTCAGAAAATACGTGGGATACGTGTGCGAATGTTTCGACAAAAGGCTCGACGATTACTGGGACTTGTTCTTCAACAACGAGCTGTTCATCTCGAGAACGAAAGATGTTGGGGTTCTAACTCCTTCAGACGCGATAAGGCTTGGAGCTGTTGGGACGACGCTACGTGCTTCCGGGATAAAATATGACAACCGCATAAACAACCCCTACGACGCCTACCCGGCGATTAAATTCGACGTACCCACTGGCACGAGAGGTGATTGCTACGACAGGGCCATCGTAGGGTTCAAGGAGTTGCGGGAAAGCTGCAGAATCATCGCTCAAGCCGTGGAAATGATGCCGGATGGCCCAGTCAAGCTCAAACAGCATCCAATCAACATCCGCGTGCCTGCCGGTGAAGCAGTAGCGAGAACCGAGGCGGCGCGAGGTGAGATGACGTACTACATAAGAAGCGAAGGCGGCGACAAGCCCTACCGCGTCAAAATCAGCCCACCTTCGTTCCGTTTACTCCCCGTGATGAAATACTTGTTGAGAGGAGAACAGATAGCTAACATACCCCCGATCTACTGGTCGCTTAACTACTGGCCCGTCGAAGCGGACCGCTGACTACATGAAGCTTTCCAGGCTCGTCAACCCCACAACACTGTCAAAGTCAATTTCCAAAGGGTCGAGAACCTGTTCAAACGTCGAGCGCATGTACTCGATATACTTGTCTACGTCGACTGCTTCTTTCCGAGCTAGCTGAACAGGAGTAACCCCATCCTTATCCTTTGTCTTGACGTAGGCGATTATGTCTCCTGGCCCGACTTTGTATCCGAGCGACTGAAGCTTTTTCGCGGCTTTGACATGCTGCGGCGTGGTTTTCTCATACCTTTCTATCGTCTTCGACATCATGACCCTGAAGGCAAGTTGGTCTATCTCGAACGTCCTGTTTTTGAGCTTTGAATACCATGAAGAGATAACCTGTCGGATGTTTTTCTTAACCCTTTCGAGCTCGTCTGCTGTTTTTACTTCCGCTAATTGGCGGAGCATGTCTTCGAAAGCATCCTTGATGAACACCGGAATATTCCGTTTCTTGCCTGTCAACCCCTTAACATCGACGATTCCTCTTTCGGTGACTCCCAGATAATTCTTTTTTCTCCTGCTGAAAACCACGTAACGATAGACTTTGTCGAACTCGAGGTCGAGCCTAAACTTTTCAGCGGCCCATCTGATGATCTCAGTGACGAGCTCCGGGTTTTCCGCCTTCAAGAAAATGGAGTCAGTATCTCCGTACACAACAGCAACCCCAAGAGATTTCGCCTTCTCTACAGCAGACGAAAAGACATATCGGCCAATGGCCGTTGTGCTTTCAGCTAGCGGCGGACAATAAAGAGGGAACTCCTCAAAACCGAGCACTCCGTAGCTCGCGTTGAGGAACACCTTCAGAGCTTTTTGTACCACCTCGTACCAGCTTCTCATAATTGGGTCGATGGCCTTGTTCGATGCCATGGGCTTGTACCATTTGACGCGGATGTCACGAATCACCCCGATCAAGCTGCTCTGCAACCCTTTCTTCTTGATGCAAACCCAATGAGGTGTTTCGGGTATTTTGTTAGACCGGCATTCATGATGCGGGCAGTTTATCGTTTCAAAGCTCAGGTTGTATTCCTTTAGAATGCTTGGGTACAGTGAGGCGAAGTCAAGCACTGTAACATTGAAATGCACGCCGGGAATGGGCTCGACGACCAGTCCTCCCCTGTATTTTTTCCCTTCGATAATGGCTTTGGTCGTCGTATTTCCTTTAGCAGAAAGTAAATCCTCTTTCCTCGGAATTAGCCAGTTTCGGCCCCTCAACTCCCAGTACATGAGATTCTTTATCCAACCACTGACCCCGTGTCTACAAACGTCCTCAAGAGGCATCCGGCTAATGCGTGAAATAACGGCCATCAAACGAAGCAGCAGCCTGTCGTTCGACTCCATCAAGTCTCGCAAAAGCCTCGAATCACGGTAGCTGTAGTCGGCCAACTCCTGTAGAGTCATTTCGCTCAACGGCTTTTCGACGGAGATTTTCCCGACGCCGAGCAGAGCTTTGGCAACACCATCCAACGTGTGTTCCCTATACCTGTTGTCGAAAGCATACACTTGAACGGACTTGTTGTTGAAGAATCTGTAGAGGTCCAGGTGGATTCCATGTCTAAGAGAGGCACCGTCTCGACCGATCGTTATCGGTATTTTGCTCTTTGGTATACCGAGCTTCTCGGCCCTATTGCGTAGATAAGGAAGGTCAAAGTCGTCTCCGTTGAACGTAACCACAATGGGATAGCTTTCAAGAATATCAAAACACCGGAGAAGAAGAGCGGATTCATCATCGAAAACCTCTATTGAATACTCTCCGCCGCTGAAATTGATTTCCAACCCGTCCCTTTTCAGAACTAGGACTTTGCTCATGTTCTTGGTTCCAGAAATAGAAACAGCCACGACTCTGTCGACAGGGTTGCTGGGAGAGGGAACTCTTGTCGGTGATTCACCGAGAATTTCTATGTCAAGGCCTGTGAAGTCGATGCCAGGATGCGCGGACTCGAGGAGTTTAAGCCATTCACGGATCTCTTTCCGCTCGTCTTGCGTAACACCCTTGAAAAAGGATGTGAGAATTTCGTCGACTTTCGCGTCTTCGCCATAAACTGGTCGTAGATCGCCATCGACCAAATCGTACATCAGGCTTGGGATCAGCCTCCTGTCGTAGATGTAGTTTAGATGATAGGGTATGTCAGCCTCCCAGCTGGGAATAATTTCACGTATTGACTTTTTACTGCCCCCGACAGCTAGCGGGTCCGTTGCCTCAACTAACGTCATCTTCTTGACGGTGTCTGTGAGACTGTCGAATTTCTCGACTTCCACGAATCTGGTTGCCCCAGCTTCCCTGACCGCTGTGTTTCTGTCGAGTTCGGAGACCTGCAAATCCGTCAAACAATAGGGTTTGTGTCCGGTTTCATCCATCAAGATTGTTACTTTCTTCTTGTCAATGTCGAGCAACTTCAGGTATGCTTTCCGCTCCTGGCCATCATAACCGACCCCTAGCAAGAAGCATCTCATCGACATGAAACCACAACAATAGATGCGTCAATCATATTTAGGTTTCCTCGAAAGAGGCCACGAACTCGAATATTACACGGGCGGCTAAAGCCGCTGTCGAGCCTGTGTCGAACAGCGGATTAACCTCCATCAAGTCAAAACCCACGGGGTTGAAACTTCCAATGAAATTAACAAGATCAATTATCTGTGATGGTGACGCGCCTTCGGGTTCAGGGTTTCCGACACCAGGAGCATACGCGGGATCAAAGACATCGATGTCCACAGAAACATATGGTCTTCCTCCGTCAATTGTTTCTGAGATGATACGTAAAACCCGTGAAAAATCATCGAGCTCGGCAGCCTTGAGGTACAGAATTTTCCGGTTCTCTGCAAATTTCTCCTCTGACAAGTCGTAACCCCGAACGCCGATGACAGCTACAGAAAGAGACGGCATCTTCTCGACGAGCCTCCGTAAATAGGTTGCGTGATTCATTTTCAACCCAAAATAATCATCCCTCAGGTCAAAATGGGCGTCGAACACAATCAGAGAAGAAACCTTATTCTTCAAAGCCTTGACCGCCGAATACGTGAAGGTGTGTTCTCCACCGATCATGATGGGAATTTTTTGACGGCCACTAATTTGGTCCACGATTCTGTAAACTTTTTCAAGCATTTTTGAAAGCCTAATCTCGAAAACGACGTCGCCTCCGTCAAAAACTTTCGCCGTTGAAACATCGACCTTTCTGCGATAGCTGTTAGCCTCGATGTTTGCGCTCATTTTTCTCACCGCTTCAGGACCATGGGACGCTCCTCTTCTAAAACTACTGGTCAAGTCGTACGGAACTCCAAAAACAAAAAACTTCGCCTCCTCAACCGATGTTTCATATCCGAAAAAAGGTTGCCGACTACGCATCAAAAAATCAAAGTTGTTCATCTTGGTTTCGCGAACTTGCTCTCAAATCGTTTAAATAGAGTTTTTCCTCAATCTGCCTCAAATGGCCAGCTGGAAAACGGCGGCGACCTATGGGGTGGCTCTTATCACTCGGTTAGTTTTGGCGCCGTTCTTCGGCCATTCTTGGGACCTTTACGTCTGGATGAGCAGCGGGGAAATGTTCATCAAAGGCACGGACGTCTACTCCATCCGTAGCCTAACGGATTTTCCTTGGGGGTTTTACACGTATCCTCCCGTCTGGCTCTACTGGCTGGGAGCGGCCAATTACATATCAGGCTTTTTCAGCAACCTTAACCTCTACATCTTGCTCATAAAATTACCCATCTTGATAGCCGACCTATGCGTCGCTTTACTCATCTCCAAGATTGCAGCAGAAATGAACTTACTGAAAATAGCGGGAAAAGGCGCTCTGCTTTGGCTTTTCAACCCGCTAGTTATCGGCATATCGGCTGTTTGGGGAATGTTTGACTCCATAGCCGTCGCTTTCTCGCTTTGGGGAGTGTTGCACGCAATCAAAGGTAAATTCCATTCTTCGGCGTTTCTGATGGGGCTTGGTGCCGCCGTCAAAATTTACCCACTCTTTCTCACTTTACCCTTGGCAGTCTACATGATCAAGCGTCGGGAAAACATGAAATCGGTCCTAAAGTCATTTTTGTACGCCGCCGCCGGGTTCATAGCGCCCATGGCCTCCTACATCACGAACCCGCTGCCCCTGATAGAAAAACTTCTTTATCATTTTGGAAACATAGGGAGCTTCACCTACTGGACCGTTCTATCCATCGTCTCACCTCCTCCGGCCGTCCCCCTTGTGTCCTATGGCTTGTTCGTCCTCACGTTGTTTCTTTCCTTCAAAAAATATTCTACAGGAGGTGCCTCGTGGTCGATCTTCGAGCTCATGATGATTACGTTGCTTTCTTTCCTCGCGACTTCAGCGAAGGTCAACGTCCAGTATCTTTTGTGGCTACTACCCTTCCTCATCGTCTACACGTTGAAGAACGGGGGAAAGGAGTTTCGATACAACTCAGCTCTCCTAGTTGCTGCTGGTCTAGTATTCATTGGAGCGGCACAAACCGCCTTTGCTATTTTCGACCTGCGAAACATCGGAAAAATCGTTGTTTCGAGAGAGCTGCAATCAGTCACTTTTGGAGGGATTCTGCTTATCATGTCGGCTGTTTTAGGCGGGTCTCGATTTGTTACGTTACTGATCAGCCTTTACAGGCCTCAAAAGACAATTTGGACGTTTTCGAGGATTACGTTGGCTTCGCTTATCATGGTTTTCGTCATCGTGGTGAGTGTTTTTCCCGTCGGCAAGGGGCTGGTTCTTCCTCGAGCGTCGACGCAGGTCGGCGTCACCGAAAGCGTCGAAGCATTGCTTGATAAATCTCAAAAAAACGACTTATCGCTTTTGCTTGAGAAATTTAATTTGACACATTTGG
Source organism: Candidatus Caldarchaeum sp. (assembly GCA_033580815.1). Lineage (GTDB taxonomy): Archaea > Thermoproteota > Nitrososphaeria_A > Caldarchaeales > Caldarchaeaceae > Caldarchaeum. Next base: position 8,357 of record JAVQUC010000001.1, read on the forward strand.
TTTTTCCAGTCGGGCCCGAAGCAGTCATGTTTGGAGGGGATTACGGAAAGTCGTTTAGGTTCAAGTTGACTAACGAAGCATGGACTGAAGAAGACTTACGTACTATAGCCTCTCAACTCAAAAAACATGGGATTAGGCCCGTTCTAGGCATTTACCTCAGAACGACATACATATCAGTTCACTATGGGTATCACGGCTACAACTCCAGTCACTTCATTACGGAATTCAGCGATTGTGTTGATGAAAAAGGGAACATTTATTTTCAATGTGTAACCCCCGACGGAACGACTTTAGCCCAGCTTTTTGCGAGGAAAGCCGTGCTTTCAGCGTTTCGGATGAATTTCAGCGGCCTGTACCTGATGGGCGTTGACTGGAGTTCGGGCGAAGCTGTCTTCGATAGCGCAGCATTGTTGATTTCAGAGATCGGTAAGATTAATCGTGAATACGGCTTAGAGATATTCGTGGAGATTGATGCAGTCGCTACCTCAAAGTACATAAAGACAGAAGAATCCTTCTTGAAAAACTCAGATTATGTGGTCGTTTTGACGAGTCCTTTCATCAGCTCAATAAAAAACCCTTTACACGGAAACTTCACGATACCTCTTTACAAGTCACATCTTGAAAGAGTTTCTTCAGCGGCTGGAAATAACACGAAGATACTTTTCTCCGTGCTCGCGATGGACATAGCAGAAGGATGGATGAGTCCAGCCCTCCAACTCCAAGTGGAAGTCAACGAATTTTCATCAGTCAAGGGTGTGAAGGGATACGCGATTTATCATCTCAGTCGATACCTCCCCATCAGGATCTCTTTTAATTGATACTGGCCGGTATCCTCCTCCATTTAGGAACCTGTGGATAAGCTATCCCGTTAACATCTACGAGAGCCGACCCCAGGAAATGGCCTTTATAAATTCCAACAACCGTTTTCGAGCTGGTTTTTCCCACGTTTACCGGGTCGCCTCGCATCCAGGAAATTGCATCTTCTTTCGAAAGTTCAACTGTGTGTGAAAGGGGAGACGTTTCTATGAACATGCAGCCCTCGATTGTTAAAGTGGGGAAATGTTTACGTCTCTTTATCACGTAAAGTCCTACGTTTACCACTCCCTTGAGTGTGGAGGCGAGGCTGTATGTTTCCTGAGTAGTAATCCTGATTTTGTCTTCACCAGTCTCAATGAACACGTAATCATCAGTTCTCAACATCACACCGAAAGCTCTCTCAAGTTGTTCTCGCAACATTTTCACGTCTGATTCATGCATCTTTTTCATCTAAATCACCCAAGCTTTCGGATCTTAGCGATGAAAAAACCCTCTGCACCATTTTGAAAAGGAAAAATTCGCACAGTCTTCCGCATTTCAGGCGAAAAAAGGTATCCGCCCCACTCCTCCAAACCATTTTCGAAATTGATGTTTTTCAAATCGAGCGGCATTATCTCCGCTTCAGCGTGTTTTTCGAGGAGGCTCGTCACGACCCATTCGTTCTCGAGGGGATGGAAAGTGCATGTCGAATAAATCATTATCCCGCCTGGGCGGAGGGCAGAATAGCCGGAGAACAACAAGCTCTTTTGAAGCTTCGCCAATCGCACGGATGTTTTATGGCTCCATTGTCTGAGAACAGACCAGTCTTTGGAACCGATGCCCAGTGAACTACATGGAGCGTCTACCAAAACCCTGTCGAACAGACCTTGATGTTTGTACCCCATTCGACGGCCGTCCGAAATGGTGATGATGCCGTTTATAACTCCGCATCTTTGCATGTTTGATGCGAGGGCCTTGACTCGTGTGCGGGAGACGTCGTTGGCAACTAATACGCCTCTGCCGGCTAGTTTTTGAGCTATGTGAGTCGATTTGCTACCCGGGGCCGCGCACAAGTCTAGAACCCGGTGGCCCGGCTTCACGTCGAGCAGGTCGGTTATCAGCATCGAGACGGGACCTTGAACATAAACGTATCCAAGCATGTGCCACAGAGAAACCGACACGACGCCCTCTGGCTTCGAATAGTAGCCGTCCACCGTGAATGGTATTGGAGTTGCCTCGACGCCTTCCTGTTTGAGCAACTCCAAACATTGCTCGCGACCGATCTTCAGAGTGTTGATACGAAAAGCTTCGGGTAACGGCTTCGCATAGGAGTCCATCAGCATGTCCAACCTATCGCCGATGAAATCGTGAAGAAAGGAAATTAGTTCATCACTGAGTTTGAGACTCATTTCAAAACAGCACCGGTCGCGCAAGCCCAAATCAGCAAATCAAGAAGCGCAGGACTCATGCCCAGCTTTTCAGCATGTTTAATGAATATCTTCTCCAACCGAAGATATTGGTTTCGAGTTAAGGATTTGTATTTCTTTTTCGACGAACGATTCGCTATCAGATATTTCATGATATGTCGGTCAATGATTGCAACTTTTTCGAACCCGACGTTTCGTAATAAATGACTGGCCTCCTTCAACCCTAGCCCGTCAACGTTTTCTGCTAGGTAATTCCTGATTTCTTCGACATCGTCCGCTGATGTTATTTTTCGGTAGACTAGGGGGAAAATCTTCTTCGCTTTTACGATATTCTTGGCCTTCGTGTTGTGAAACCTTACCCCGCAGAGTCGCAAGACCTTGGCAATTTTTTCAGTGTTTCCCTGCTCAAGATAGCCCGTTGTCTTGAGCATCTCAACCGCCTTCAAGGCGTTATCAGCCTTCGTCTGTGGAGTGCAGAGACAATAAACCAACTCCTCCCAAACTTTTTGTTCGTCGCGTAAATTTTCTCGAAAAATTTTCAACTGCATCTCAGCCTGCTGCCGGTAGATGGCAGCTTTCCTAAGGACCTCTTCTCTTTTCAACCCACGTGACGTGCTGCATTCATGTTTTTAAAGAAAAGTTTCGTTTTTCCCATGGTTTGGAGATTGCTTGGCTTTACTTTGAGAACAACCGGGATGTCGGAGACGATTTTGCCCAGCACGAGACAGTGGCGTGGCGGCATCTTCTTGACCAAAAGTCTCACAGTCTCCGAGTCCACCTTAGATATCCGCGCAATTTTCTCTAGGTCGTTTTCGTTCGTGAAGTTGAAAAGGAATATGTTGTCAGCCTGTCGGTAGACTAGGTCGGGGATGCTATCGGGCTGGTTGGTGATGAAAATAGGGAAGAGGCCGATGTGACGCATCCGGGTCACGACATCTTCCCAATAAGTTTCTCTAAGATAGAGATGTGCTTCTTCGGCTAGGAGGAAAAGCGGCTCAACCTTGTTTTGAGACAGCAGAGTTGACACACGGCTGAGCAGATATTCAACCACAAGCCGCCTAGTATTGGGTAATAACCACGAAAGATTGATAACCAGCAAGTTACCGCAAGGCCTGGACTTTAACAACTCCGACAAATCGGTAGAATCCTTGGCTAAGAACCCAGATGAGGCGATGCTTTGTAACCTAGACAAAAGCGCTTCCCTTACGGCTTCGTTCATCTGCTCACGTTCAACCGCTTCAATCAATCGGTCGAGCTCGATTTCGCCTGTTTTCAGCTCAATCCTCCGCCATATTCTCGCAAGCTCACGTAAGCTAGTCGCTGGTGTATGATAGACATGCTCTAAGATGTCAAGAAAAGTTTTCAAACCCATTTCGGTCAGGGACGCGGTAAAATTTCGACCAGGATTTAGGACTTTCAGACATCCCGCCAACCTACTTTTTCCTCCGTCGACCGTCTTGTCTAGGTTTAAGTATTCGCCGTTGACGTCAAACACTACAACGTTACCACCGTATGAGCAAATTCCCTCAACGATAACTTTAGCTAAATGTGATTTTCCGCTCTCCTTTTTTCCCGTGATAATCGTCAGGGAACCGTCCAGACCCGAAACGGAAATATGAAAAGAGTTGCCGCAAACCGTGCCTACGTCAAACTGCAAACCATTTTCGTCCCTGAAAACCATTTTTTTGATGAGGTCTGCGGATGCTTTTTCGAATTTTGCTGAATAGCGGCTGGGTAGCCATGATGAATTGGGGTTAACATTTCCGCCGGTCACTACGGCCCGCAATTTCGCGGTCAAGGTTCTAGCTTCTCTGACCATCATTGAGAGCGAGTTGGTGTTGTAGGGGTCGAGCACCGATATGCCCTCCATTTCGGCGACGACCAGGTCTTTGAGAAGGTCTTCAACTTCTCCGGGAAGGTCTACGTAACCCACGTCGATAACTTGGGTCAAGAGAAAATTTTCATCATCACCTATCTTGAGATAGTCTCCCATCTCGAGGTTAAGCTCAGAAGGCGTGCAAAGAATTTCAAGCGAATCACCCTTCTTCTGTAGAACCTTCATTTTCCTTCACGAATAGGCAAGGGGGCTGAAAATCGATGACCTGACAGGAAAAGTCGAAAGGAATCTCACCCTCAGGGACGCCTCCAAAGATGCTTTTATCGAAATAACGTCTAGGCGAGTTATTTTTGCAAGTTGATGCGCTAGAATAAGTGATTCGGGATATCCGTAGATGATGTTTTCGCTCGACAACAATGCCTTGAACAAATCGGTGTCGCTTTGTTTTGAGGAGACATCGACCCGAAACGGGAAGTAAACTGGTGAAAGGTGGGAAACGTAGATGAAGCCGTTGCGGACGGGCCAACCTGCGCGGTCGTGGCATGACAGCTTGACGATGTATGGTGGTCTGATGCTGGTTTCGTAGGATAGTATGCTTTTCCCGCGGAAGGTTATGGTAGTTGACTTCGAGAAAGCAGCTACTCCCATGCCGTGATGTTTTGCGACATCGACTATTTTGCGAACAACCTCAACTGGGCTGTCGAGAGGCCCAACGGTTAAAGAACCGTCTAGCAACAGCACACCGCCCTCAAGCAAAGACGCCGCATATAGCTGTAGAATTTTTTCGAATAGGTTACCAACCAACTTTGGAGCAGCATCAAGGCTGAAAATAGGTCTTTTACCGTTCATTCCTAAAGCCTGGTAGAGCGTTTGAAGTATGTTGTAGACATTCTCGGAGGAGGCGGTGTATGCGAAAGGCCCGATGAGAAGAGCGCTTGTCCTCCCATGCTTCTTTATCACTATGCTACCTCTAACGGCCCAAACAAGACCTTCCTGCGTTTCTGCGATTTTAACCGTTGACATGTCGCACGCGACGACCGGAACCGTCAAACCAGACGGAGATAGCGGAATTGCCTCTAACTCATCGGTGACGATCACCCGGTCTTCGGAATCGCAGGATACGAGCCTTTCGTCATCAAAAATTGAATTTTGATCTTTTATCGCCCTCACTGACCGCATGGTTTCTAGGGTAAACCTTTTTAGGAGGCTGTCTAAGTCGGTGGGTGGGTGCTGTTGTTCAAATTGTTGATTGTGCATCATGTTCACCAAAACCACAGAACAAATATGAAACACCATTATATATGTATTGCGCAAGATGCTCATGATGAGGTGACAATATGTCTACGGCAAAAGTGAAAATCAATATCGGCAACGTCACAGTCGAAATCGAAGCGCCTATCGAGAAAATCGAGGAGGCTGTCAAGAATACTATACTGGCGATAAGGGCGGCGGAGCCCTACGCACCTCCAAAAGAGATGCCGGCGCAGCGTAAGCCTTCCACCTGCAAAAAAGCGGTTCTCGAACTCATTGAAGCGGGTTGGTTGAACGTTGGACGGACTCTTTCCGAAGTCTCGGCCGAATTGGAGCGGAGAGGATTTTTATACGACACGACGGCTGTGGCGCATGTATTGCTCGATTTGGTAAGGGAGGGTGTTCTTGAAAGAGTGGGCGAGCCACGTCGCTATGTTTATGTCGTTCGCGGAGTTGCGTTGAGCAGTTCTCAGATTTCCGGCGAAAATTCAGCGACATGAATTAGCCCGGCAGGAGTGATACAGTATCCGCCTCTGCTGAGACGTTTGAGCTGCCCCCTTTTAACCAACTCCGTGAGCCTCCCAGAAACCGTTTTCTCCGACCTACCCAAGGCGTCTGCAACTTCTGATGAAAGAAATTCCGAGGTCTCGCTGTGTCCAAGTAAATGATTAAGATGCCTTACAGCCGCGAAAACAAGAACCGCCGCGGAGGCCGGAAGCTTCGACAAGTCAGCTTTAAGGTAAAGCCCGGACGTGGAGTCATAAACCACAAAGTTCTTTATTTTTGCGAGAATGTCTTCAACCCCTTGGGCCGCTGCTAGTTTTGACGCCAGAGAGTAAGCGGGCAAATTTTTTTCCATAAATTTGACGACGCTACGGTAGACTTCCTCGGGCTCTCCCTCAAAATCCGCCTTCAAGGCGCCGTAATTTATCGAAACCTTCAAAACCATCCGTCAACCCTCCAGAAAATTGCTTCCCTTCGATGGCTTAAAAGAGTAGCGGCCTTCTTCGTCTTTGTCAACCCATCCATTGCGCCAGAGCTCACTCAGCCTCGCCCTAACGACTTTCTCGTTGACCCGCAGAATCGATGCAATCTTCTTCGGAGTCAACCTATGGTCATCGAGAATACCTAAACGTTTACCTACCCAAGCCCCCGCGAGACACAACATGATTCTTTTTTTGGCGTCTCCCCCGACTAAAACGTCGAGACGCTCTTTGTTCACGACTACTTTCCCAGCGAGCTTTCTCGCAGCATCAATGACGGAGAGGTCGCCCATCAGCTGTGATAAAACGTCCACCGGTCCCAAACGTTCGGAAAAATATCTGTTCACCGCCTCCCACACGTCATCTTTCTCTCCCTCGAAAGCGATTTCAACCTCTCCATGCTTGATTTTCACAGACACCTTGTTTTCGCGCTCCAACACTTGCATTACCTCTCTGCTTGAAATAAACTTATATTCACTTGGTCAATCCAGGGATGCATGGCGAAGGACCAGACGATCGGCGCGTTGTTGTTAATCGCAAGCGTAGCGGGTATACTGGTCTATGGATGGGTTCTTTTCATTCCTCCGCTGGCGGGCCTCGACATAATTGTGTTGAAGCTGACGGGGTTCGTTGCCGTGGCAGGAATACTCGGTGTCATCGCGTGGATTGGATACACTCTCGCAACAACTCCTCCACCAAAACCTCTTGAAGAAATTGAAAAGGAGTTGAACGAAGAATTGAAAAAAGAGTGATGTTAGGCTGCTGACTGAACAGCTTTTTGCTTAGGCTTGATCCCTTTGCTCAACCTTTTTCGTCGTTTTTTAACCGCTTTTCTTTTGGAATATCGGACGATAGTTTCCCTTATTTCTGGAGGAAGTCTAGCAGATATCTTGTTCAGTCTCTCAGCAAGCTCTAGAGCTTCGACAATCAGTTGTGATAGGCTTCTCCTTGGCACGATTATTGTAGTATTCGTAGTTATTTAAGCGTTTTTTAAAGACTTTCCACGTCTATTTCCGTGCTCAATTTAACTATTTACGTGATAAATGATTCAGTGTTCGACGCCCCTTGTGACTTCTTATCTGATGTATGTGACGTTATCCGTGTCAAATTCCTTCACTAAAATGGGTTTTGAGTGTGAGGGTTGTATGTTTATGCTCCTAAGCTGTGGGAGCGCTTCATAAATTGATGTTGATGCCATTCTCGAGGCCGGATGATCGAATGGTAGAGCCGACGTTACAGCGTCTTTAACGAGTTCACGAGTCTGTTTTTCGTCAAACCCAAGGGCGTGGAGATATTCATGAAGCAACACCACAAACAGATAGCTGTTCACCATTTTTTTCGATTTCGTTACGCTGTAGACAGCGTGCAATAGCGCATTGTTCACGACTATCGCGTTCGACCCGATTTCATGGTATGCCGCCACGTGTGGAGGCAAGTCCGCGAGAATCAATCCGATGCCTCCTCGTCTAACGCCAAACCTGTCCATTACAAGTTGCTTAACCAACCTATACACGTCTTCAAAGCTGGCGGCCTCTTCAAGCTTCTGCATGTATTCCATCCCAGTTCACCGTCTATCGCGTTTTTGACTAACAAGCGGGGTCGCCAAATATAAGCATTGTCGGAAATCAAATTCGCCGAGTTCTACCCTGCTGATATCGTCAGAGCATGTGGGCCGGGGGAGATTCGAACTCCCGACCTTTCGGTTATCAGCCGAACGCTTCAGGGACGGCATGCCTCTCTGACCATGCTGAGCTACCGGCCCGACGTATCTAAAATTCGGACGGTGTTTATTTAAATTTATGCAACTTTCTGAAAAATCCTAACGAAAAGGTGTTCTCAATATGTTGAATGGTTATCGTTATATTGTAGACAAAAGCTAATTATGCGAAAGGATTTGGTTCGCCAAGTTGATTATGCACCGAAGCCTATCGACCCAGACTTCCTGAAAAAACCTGATGAGTTCCCCCTGACAGGAACCCACAACGGACATGAAGTCCGGGCCGAAGGAATCCAGAGGCTGGATGCAAACGGAAACCCGTATCCCACCAAGCTTGGGATCCATGGGAAGATAGTTGCCGTCGACTGGGAGGCTTGCATTGCCGACGGCATCTGCATGGACGTTTGTCCGGTGAATGTTTTCGAGTGGGCTCTAAACCCGGGAAGGTCCGGAACAGGAAACGACCTTTACCCGCTAGAGGGAGAACTATACGAGAAATACCGAACCGACAAATCTGAGCCCATTAGAGAGGCCGATTGTATATTTTGCATGGCCTGCGAAGCTTCTTGTCCGACAAAGGCGATAAAGATAAACCCGCCCTAATTTTTTAACAGGGCTTTCCCTAATTTATTTCTATGATTCTTTCGATATCGAAGGAGGTTAAGTCTTCGTTCAGCGGGCTCAACGTTGTTTTATCGGAAATCGTTGGAGTGAGAGTAGAACAAGGCTCTGATCTTTTATTGGATTTCGTCGACCAATCGGTTCAGCTTGTCAAAACCTTGTTTGAAATAGATGCTTTGCCACGTCATCCCCTTGTGAGAGCTTACAGAGATTTTTTCTGGCGAATTGGAATAGACCCGACTAAAACCAGGCCTTCCGCTGAAGCTCTTTTGAGGCGTGTTCTTCAAGGCAGGGATTTTCCACGAATAAACAACTTGGTTGATGTTTACAACGTTGTCTCGATGAAACGGGCTGTGCCCATGGCTGCTTTCGACATGGACAAACTTCGAGGTTCATTGGTGATGCGTTTCGCTCGCCGCGGAGAAGTATTCCAAGGCATCGGAATGGACAAACCCATGACCTTAACAGGTCAGGAAGTCGTAGTTGAAGATGATGAAAAACTCGTTGCAGTCTATCCCTACAGAGATGCCGAAACATCGAAGGTAACGGATAGGACGCGAAATGTACTTTTGATGGTCTGCGGTGTACCCGGTATTTCAGTCGGATATTTGCAAGAGACGGCGGAAGAATTGGTGAGGCGTGTGGTTGAATTTTGTGGAGGAACTTTGGTTCAGCAAACTACGGTCTAACCCATTCAATCGTGAAAGCATGCCTTTCGACGCCGGGGGTGGGATTTGAACCCACGCGGCCCGTGAAAGGCCACCGGCTTTCTTGACCAGCCCGTATGATCTCGAGGCCGGCCCACTACCTGGCTGTGGGACCCCGGCTCCAGAATAGCACAGTTTCGCCGGGTTTTATACGTGTTTACACATATTCGCTTCTGTCGATGATGTTTAGCGGCGTTTCACCTTTAAAGTATCTTATGATGTTGTCCACTGCCGCGGTGAGCATTTTTCTGTAAACTTCTCTTGAGCCGAAAGCTCCCGCAACCCATGGGGTGCCAAAGAAGTTCGGCAGCTTTACAAGCTCAGTTTCCCATGGCCCGTCCCTCCTAGCCTCCCACCAAACGTCTGTCGCGAAACTGACGTCTGGCCGCTCAGTCAAAAATTGCAACAAATCCGTCCTCCTCACCAACTCGGCCCTGCCGACGTTGACGACGACGCTGCCCTTTTTAAGAAGTCGAAGCAGAGAAAGGTCGATCATCTCTCTCGTATGTTTCGTCAAGGGTGTGGATATGACTATGAAATCGGATGCCGAAAAGACTTGTCTAAGCTTCGATGGGTCGAACACTTGGTCCGCCGGACTCTTAGGCTTCCCAGACCGAGTGACACCGATAACGTGCATGTTGAAGGATTTACCGATCTCCGCAACCCTGGTTCCAACCGCCCCCATTCCTATGATTGCAAGAGTTTTTCCGCTGAGCTGCAAAAGCTCGCTGTTTCTGCGGAAATCACCCTGCCTCACGTTAGCGAAGTAATGGTGAATCCTCTTTGCAATTGACAAGATGATGGCCCATGTGTGCTCCGCGACGGCGTCAGCGTTTGAGCCCATGTTACCGCACACTATGACTTCCGGAGGAATTTCTTTCCATGGAAGGCCATCGACTCCGGCCGTTAAAGCCTGAATGAGCTTCAGCCGATTCAGTTTCTTTATCTCTTCCGGCGGCAGTGTTAAGCAGAGTATCGCTTCGGCGTTCCTTTTCGACTCTTCAGGATTTGGGGATTGGATAGAGTGCACTTCGGCGTATTGGCTAAGCCGGTCCGCGGATTCTTGGTCGAGTTCAACATAGGAGAAAAATATTCTTGTTTTCATCCGCTGAACGTATCTTCAGGAGCTGGATAATAAACTTCTGCAACGAGTTTTCTTGAACAATATATGCAGTAAACGACTGTTTTTGCACATTCCATCATATACACAGCACCGCAACTGCATTCTACAACAACGTCGGCTTCAGCGCTCGGTTGTGACGGAAGGTATGGTTTGATGGGTTTGCCGCAGTACGCACACACCCTCGACAGAGAAATCACGTCACGGATTGTGAACAATCCGACCACGCGGTCTTCTTCCGTTACTATCAATCTTCTAACCTTTTTTCTATTCATCAAATCTACTGCTTCCAAAAGGGACGCCTCGATGTCAATCGTTATCAGCGGGGTGCTCATGACCTCTAACGCCTTGGTTTTTGCCGGATCACGCCCGGCGGCGACAACCTTCGCGACGATGTCCCTCTCGGTTATCAAGCCTTTCGGTTCACCGTTGTGCGTCACGACGACACCGCTAATTTTATGCTCAGCCATCACCTTCGCCGCCTCGATAATCGACACGTGGCCCTCCACCGTGATCAGCGGTGCTCTGACCACGTCCCTAACTTTCCCAACCTGCCACAACGCCGAGTCTTTCGTGAGGTTTCATAAAAGCATTAACGGTTCAAACCTTTTGCAAAAAGGCTCAAATAACTCTACTGACCGGATTTGTTGATGAAGGTTTTACAGGTTTCAGACGTCCACGGAAGCTTGGAGGCTGCCACAAAAGTGGCAGCAAAAGCTGCGTCTTACGACTTGGTATTGGTGGTGGGCGACATAACCCATTTTGGAAACATTCCTCAAGCTGAAGCATTGCTGAGCACTATGGCAAATGATGCTGAGAAAGTCGTGTTTGTACCGGGAAATTGTGACCACCCATCGTTACTTGCTTGGAGGCCCAACAGCGAGAAAATCATCAACCTTCATCTCAACCGCCTCGAGTTAGAGGGCTACGAATTTCTAGGAATAGGTGGTGGAAACGTTTCTCCATTCAACACCTTGATAGAGTTCACTGAAAAAGAGTTCGAAAATATGCTGACCAACCTCAATCCATCCTCGGACAAATTTATCTTGGTTAGCCACACCCCCCCATACGGCGCTGACGCGGACATCGCGAGGGGCAAACACATGGGAAGCACGGCAATAAAGGCCTATGTCGATAATAAGAGGCCCCTCGCCGTTTGCTGCGGTCACATACATGAAGCTCGTTCAGTTTCCAAAATAGGTGAGACGGTCGTCGTCAACGCTGGGCCCGCAAAAGAAGGAAACTGTGCAGTCTTAGAGATTGAAGGGAAAAGCGTGAAAGCAACCCTTTTGAAGTTGTGAACTTTTATGGCGAAGAGGCTCACCGTCGAGATCATAAACGTTGGTAACGAACTTCTCGACGGGAGAACCGTTAACACGAACCTCAACTGGTTATGCGCCAAACTCACGGAGCTTGGATATATTGTTACTAGAGCAACGACGGTAAGGGACGAAACTTCCGAGATAGCGAATGCGGTGAAAGAGGCTTTGGCAAGGAAGCCAGGATGGATAATCATGAGCGGAGGCTTAGGACCAACCCACGACGACAAGACCCTGCAAGCAGTCGCTAAAGCATTGGGAAAGAGACTGAGATTATACGAAGATGTTGTCGAAAAAATGCGGAAGAGATACCAAGACCTCGTCAGCCAAGGAGTCATTAAAGACCCTACCCTAACGAAGGAAAGGCTGAAGATGGCTAAGCTGCCGGAGGGGTCTAAACCCTTGGAAAACCGTGTCGGCACGGCTCCTGGAGTTTTGGTCGAAAAGAACAAAGTAAAAATCGCCTGTTTGCCCGGCGTCCCCAAGGAAATGATGGACATCTTCGAAAACCAGCTAAAAGGCCTGCTTGAAAAAGAATCACGCGGCAAAGGGTTTTTGATAAAGAGCATACCGGTGGAAGGCATAGTGGAGTCTAGAATAGCGCCTCTTCTCGTCGAAACCATGAAAAAGTTTCGAGGGGTTTATCTCAAAAGCAACCCGAAGGGCGTGGAAAAAGTTTCTAAAGTGGTCGTCGACTTCATCGCCGAAAGGAAGCATGAAAAGCGCCTCGATGAGGCCTTGAAGTATTTTGAGATGCGTCTCTCTGAAATAGCTGAAAAATGAACAGTTAAACGAATCGGATGGGGTTGAACAACGTGTCTCTGGACGGGGCTTTTCGGGAGGCATGGGAGAAGGTCCTTGAATCTGTTTTAATGTATCGCAGAGGCCTGCAGACCGGCCTGGAATTCTCGCGTTCAATCAGTCCAGAAAAATACAGAAAAATTTTGATAATGGGTGTTGGGGGGTCTGGAGTTGTAGGCGATATAGTAGCGAGTTTAAAAGACCCGGCCTCGGCCGTTAGGGTAGAAACGGTTAGGTCGTTTAAAGTTCCAGCGGACACGTCTGAGGATACGCTAGCCGTTGCCGTTAGTTATTCGGGAGAAACAACTGAGACAAGTTGGGCACTGATTGACGCCTTAACCAAAAGAGCGACAGTGGTCGGGATATCGTCCGGAGGGAGGTTAACTAAAGCGATGAAGAAGCAAGGGTTGGATGTGTTACCCGTGACGCCTGGACTTCAGCCACGCTACGCTGTGCCCGAGATGGTCGGGCTTGTTTACGGAATGCTCTCTAGCTTATCCGGTTTTTCGGAAAGGTATCTATTGCAAGCAGTAGAAGACTTGGATTCTTTCGCTAGGAAATTTCAGGATCCAACCGAGAATGAGGCGTTTGAGATGGCTTCCTCGTTGACGGATAAACCTGTTGTGGCACTCGGTCCAGACTACCTGTCTGCAGTGCTAACGAGGTTGAAGGCTCAATTTAATGAAAATGCAAAACATCCATGCTATGTCGTGACGGCGCCTGAAGCATTCCACAACGAGATAGAGGGATGGACAATGGCGGATAAATTCAGTTACGTCATTGTGAGAAGTGAGTATGAGGGTCCAATGGTTTCAGAGGCTCTCGACTGGTGTGAAAAACGGTTGAAGTCGTTCAAAGCAAATGTCCACAGACTCCACTTCTCCTCGCCAACCATTCAGTCCGAAATTCTTAAGCAAATTTTTTTCGTAGATTTACTCAGCATAGGGCTCGCACGTCACAAAAAAGTGGACCCAATAGGCCTGACAAACATACCGATACTACGCCCGCTTCTTAGAAAGTATTTTCCATCAACTCTTTGAGGAGTGGAATCGACTCGATCTTATCTCTGGACAGATGGTGCCAGAAGATGGCAGCTGGCCTCGGGTTGCTTGGGCAATTGACAACGCGAGTGTTTGTGTATATACGGTCGACTGGTAGGTCGAAGGGCTGTGGATGAATTTCGTCGACCACCTGTAGGTCGTGCACTGTTGTAACAACAGGGACATCGTCCGTGATTTTCCGGTATTCCCTCAAAATCGCGTATTCAATCTCTGAATATCCTTCGCCTTTGCCGATTCTCCAGCCCGACGGAGAGACGGCTACGCTACCGACAACCATCAACTCTATCGTTGGCAGGTCTCTTGGATGCGTCTTTTCGCCGAACCTGAAGGCCCCAGATATCGATGAAGCTTCAGAAATCGACCGTCTATCCAATTTCCGGGGGTCGATTAAAAGAAAGCCTTGTTTTATTCTCGGAGTTGGCATTATCAGTGTTTTTCCGTCTTTTAGGACCATCTCTCGGATTGGTTTCTGAGGCGAATCGGGGTTAACCTTGACAGTGTTGGCCTGCGAATAATGACGGGAACTTCGCAGTTTTCTGGCGGCTTCTACAGCTCCTTTGAAGTTGGGAATTCTGCCGTAAACAGGTTTTGGGAAAAGAGCAACATCTCTCTCCTCGAGAACTTTCCAGATTTTTTCACGTATGGCTTGTTTGGCGATGTTCAGCCCGAACCACGAATCGCCCGCATCAGTTCTTCGTAGGATGCCTTCACCTCTTCTACGGCAGCTTCGTCTTCTAATGTAGTCAAGTCTCCCAACCCTCCACCTATCGCGACGGCCTTCAAGACCCTCCGCATGATTTTGCCGCTTCTCGTCTTAGGAAGTTTCTCGACGAAAAGCACTCCCGCAGGAGTCGCAATCGGTCCGTAGGTATCTCTTACCCAGCGAGAGAGCTCCTCTGACATCTCTTTACTACCAGCGTATCCGCTCTTTAGCACGACGAAAGCTAGCGGGACCTCTCCCTTGACTTCGTCCGGCACACCGACGACGGCCGCCTCGGCCACCGCCTTATGCGAGATCAAAACAGACTCAAGCTCGTAGGTACCGATTCTGTGGCCCGCCACTTTGAGAACTTCGTCCGCCCTGCCCGCGACCCATATGTATCCATCCTGGTCCTTGACTGCGTAGTCGCCCGTGAAGAACACGCCATTTATCTTCTCCCAGTAAACCTGTCTGTATCTATCGGGTTCGTTCCACATGCCGGTCGGAGGTCCCGGCATACCTGGCCAAGGTTTCCTGATCACAAGCAGCCCTCTTTCTCCGGGTTTCACTTCTCTTCCTCTTTCGTCAAGAACATCGGCATCGATTCCAGGCAGTGGAAGGCCGTTTGTCCCAGCTTTCAGCGGGATCAACATCAATCCGGGCGCATGGCTTATCATGATTCCGCCCGTTTCGGTCATCCACCAGGTTGAGCCGACGGGACATCTTTTATCGCCGACCACCTCAAATAACCATCTCCACGCAGCAGGGTTAATCGGCTCGCCGACGCTGTGTATGAGCCGCAAGGTCGAGAGGTCGTGTTTCTTGATGGGCTCCGTGCCGAACCTCATCAGCATCCGAACAGCGGTTGGAGTTGTGTAGAAAATCGTAACACCATGTCTTTCGATTATCGACCACCAGCGTTCAACAGAAGGATAATCCGGAGTCCCCTCGTACATCACTATGCTGGTTCCTGCCAACAGAGGACCAAAGACGATGTAGCTATGTCCTGTGACCCATCCGATGTCAGCCGTGCAGAAGTAGACATCGTCATCTCTTATGTCGAATATCCATTTCATGGTAGCATTGAGGAGGACGGCGTATCCTCCGTTGTCGTGTATGATGCCCTTCGGCCTCCCAGTCGTGCCGGATGTGTACAAGACGTATAGTGGTTGGGTAGACTCAAGCCTTTCGGGCTCGATGTAGACGTTTTCGGGGACGTTTCGTAGGAGCTCATGCATCCAGAAGTCTCTTCCATCCTTCATCACTACTTCGTTTCCAGCTCTTTTGATGACCACCATTTTTTCACAGGTTGTGGCAGCGGCGAAAGCCTTGTCGGCGGTCTCTTTAAGGTTTACAAGTCTGCCACGACGGTAGAACCCGTCCGCAGTTATTAAGACCTTTGCCCCGAGGTCATTCATCCTCAAGGCTAGGTTTTCAGCCGAGAAACCGCTGAAGACAACTGTGAAAATCACTCCTAGTCTAGCAAGGGCCAAAATCGATATGGGCAATTCCGGTATCATCGGCAGGTAGAGCGCAGCCTTATCCCCCGCCTTGAGCCCGAGCTGTTTGAAGACGTGGGCGAATTTGTTCACCTGCTTATACAACTCATAATACGTGATTTTTCGGATCTCCAGTGGTGCGCCATCCTTGTCAACCGGCTCACCTTCCCAGATGTAAGCTATCTTGTTCCTCCTCCAGGATTTAGCATGCCTGTCGACGCAGAGGTAGGAGAGGTTTAGCTTTCCCCCGACGAACCATTTGTAAACAAACGGATGTTCGCCGGGCTCCAAGGTCTTCTCCCAAGGTTGGAACCATTCCAACTCTTTTGCCAAGTTTTCCCAATGGGACACGTAATCTTCCACGGCCTTCCTAGAATGTGTTTTATAGGTTTCGATGTCTACCATTCGGTGCCGCCAGTTCTGCAGCTCGATATACTCGTTGAAGGGAAGCGACTCGGACATATTCGTCAATATAATTCATGGTGCAGTTACTTTTTAAAGATTTTTTTAACGTATTAGCAGAAACCATCGGTCACGAAAAGGATAATACCGAATGCTCCAGGCTATTTGGGTGAGAGAGATGGTTAACGGGTCTTTTCATTTCGTTGATGAATTAGGTACGGTACGAAAACCGTTGATTATCGGGTTTCCGGATACCGGCCTCACCGGAGCCATCGCTGTCTCCTATTTGGTTGAGCAGCTGCGTCTCGAGGAAAAAGGGTATATCGACTCTGAAGAGATGCCGCCGATTGTACCAGTCAGAAGGGGGAGACCGAAGGAGTTGATGAGAATCTACGAATCGAACAATTTCGTCACTATTGTTTCGGAAATTCCTGTGCCCCCATTGCAAATAAGAGATTTTGCGGAATCTCTGATTGATTGGGTCTCGAAGAAGAAAATCAGCTGGGTGGGTTGTTTGACGGGGGTAGCGGAGCCGAGGAGACTTGAGATAGAGGTTCCTAAAGTCTTCGTGCTGTCATCGGAGCCGGAAAAAATGGGTGAACTTTCAGCGAAGCTGGATGCCGAAATCTTCACGGAGGGGTTTGTGACTGGTGTTCATGCTGAAGTCTTGAGAGTGGGCATGCGACGTGGCTTGTTGGTGAACGTTTTCCTTGCACAATCACATCTCAACTATCCAGACCCAGGAGCCGCGGCACAGCTCCTGACGCGTCTCCCTAAATTAGTCAACGAACAGGTCGACATTAAACCGCTTCTTGAAAGCGAGGAGTCTATCAGAATCCAGCTTCGAGACCTTATGAGGAGGACTTCCGAGGCCATGGTTCAGAAATCCCGTGAAATGGAGCTTCCGCCTCTGTATAGGTGATGTGGTGTGTCTGAATCTCCTTGGGAATGGTTACGTAGAATTCAGCGGCGTATGGAAAACGAAATAGAGCAGACGATGAGAATGATCAAGGAAGCCGAGATGAGAACCGGTTGTATCATGCCATTGTACCACATAATGGAATCGGAGAACGAGTACGTGGTCACCATCGACATGCCCGGCGTCCGGAAAGAGGAAATCGACCTTCAAGTTTACGAAGACCGGTTGTCCGTCGAAGCTCCCTGCAGAAGAGACATTCCTTCAGGCAGATACGGAAACAGATACAGACTTTTGGTCGAGCTACCCAGCGCCGTTGATGTCAATTCGGCGAAAGCTAGGTATGTTCAAGGAGTCCTTGAAGTCATGGTTGCGAAGAAAGGTCGTAAAGGGACGAAAATAGCGGTGGAATAGTTAAAAGCGGCCTCCCTAATCTTTTCACGGGTGAGCGGCCGGGCGGGTCACCGGGAGCTCCGGAGGAAGTTCCTCCCCCGAGGGAGGCGTCCGTGGCGCCGTGAGGCGCATGGGGGGACCCATGGCTACGCCGCAGAAACGACACCGCCTGCCCACGATGGCCTTGAGCCGGAGATAAGCCGGCGAGGAGTGGGCGGGAGTGGTTGAAACGGGCGACCCACGGCGGGAAAGGATGCCGGGCGGTGAGCAGCCTCCCCGAAGCCCGGCATGAGCCGATTAGACAAATCCCGCCTAAACAGAAGGAGGACTACGAGCCGCACACCCACTATCTAACATCTTTCACCATCAGAGTGGACGCGCATTGGCCGCAGAGAAACCTACGCTGTGCAACCATCTTGGCCATCGAAAACGGAGCGTGGCAGACGGGACAAACTAGGCCTGCGCTCTGCTTAGCGAACAGGTAGCCGCATGACGAGCATTCGTCCGCTTCTACCGGGTTTAGTGTTTTGCATCTCCTGCATGTTATGAAGTCATTTCTCCTCAACACTTCTAGGACGAGCCGAGGTTTGGGATGGACAGCTGTTCGGCTCTCTGGCCTCATCTGCTCGGCTCTGGTGGTGGGGGGAAGCGAAGGAATGGTTGTCTGGGTCTTGATTAGGGGGCGTGGCTGGAGCGTGAACGATGCAACCGCCGAAAACAGAGCTGATAAAATCAACGCACCAACCCCCAGGTAAAGCATGTTTCCCACCATTCCAGAAACATCGGCAACATTCAAGTTTCCTCGGGTGTTCAGTGCGATGAGATCAACCACCGCTACACCGACCAGGCTTATTGGGGAAACGTAGAAGAGGCGTGATCCCAGACTTCTTGCGGCGGAGACGTAGGCCGCTGCCTCGACCAACGAATACACGGTCCATGAAAAGGCTGCGATAAGAAGTCCGTTCTCCAGTTCGGCCGCCATTGAAAGGATAATAAATGCGTACGTGATGCCACCCAACACCCATAGAGTGGTGGATGACAACTGCGCTCCACGAACTTGGTCCTTAAGAGATCGCCATCCAAGGCCTCTCAAAATTATTGAGGTAGGGTAGGTTATGAGGGCTGGATATATCAAGAACATCACAAGCGGGGTAAGGCAGAGGTTGTTAAACGCAGAGAGAAAATATCCGATGGCTAGCTTCTTCAATTCCCGCCGTGACCATGTCAAACACACCTGTAAAAAAAGTTTAAAATCGATTCGCGCTATACTTGACAAAGTTTGTGTAGGATGGCTGTTCTCCGGTTTACCGAAAGCGCGAGAGAAAAGGCGTGGCAGGTTTTCGAAGCCGTCGCGGTTGCGTCAAGAAAAGACCCATATCTTGAGGTCATTGCGGGTGATGGTAGACACTGCCACGGCTACGGTTTCGCCGCGGCCATTTACGACTGCAGTGGTTGGTCGCTTTTTCATGAACGTTTTGACGCCGAGCCGCCGTTGTCAGGAGAAAAATCGTGCGAAGCAAATCTTCTGGCGTTAGGTAGGGCGGTGCGGAGGCTTGGGCACATCACGGCAGAGGCAAAGGAGTCATTTGTTCTGCTTCATAGCAGAAGAACACGGAACGAGCCGCGTGGAATACACGACGCCCATCCCTTCAAAGAGGACACATTATTAAGGCATCACAGCCAGTCCGTCAGAGCTGAAATCTACCTTTGTCACAACGGTGGCGTTAACAAACAAGAGCTTTCGACAGCCCTTTCGGTTGAAAACCCTCAAATGTACACTGATTCCCATCTCTACCTGAAATATTTGGTTTCGAGGATTTTTGGGTGCGATGTAGAGGAGTTACCCAGGTTACTGACCGTAACAATTTCGAAGTTTAAGGGGTTGTCGAAATCCGCACTCAACCTTGGCATATTGGTGGTGCCTCACGGCTTGGAACCGATGTTGATGGCGGTTGGCTGCGTCATCGATAAAGAGGAGAAGCGGTGGAATTACTACGAGCCTGTCTTAGTTTCGGCGGAAGGGTTAATTGGATGCGTTTCCAGCACAGTGAGAGATGTGCTGTGGAGTCAGAACGCAGAGCTCAGTCTTTTTAACCTTCGGCAAGCACGTTTGGTTCACTTTCTTTTCCCTACACCGATGGAATATCCCGTCTGAGTTTAGAGCCCGAATAGGCGGGGGATCGTCGACAATGTGTCGAAGAAAGTTGGCTGCGCCATAGTCGAGAGTTCGGATAGCATGCGGACCTCATCTTCTGAGAGAGAGATTTTGCCCGCAAGGGCGTTTTCCGCCGCCTGCTGTCCGTTCTTAGCGCCAGCAATCGCAACGCATTGTTCCCTCGACGCGACCCAGCTCAACGCTATTTGGCTTGGTTTAACTCCGTGTCTTTCAGCCATTCGCTTCAGTTCCTCGAAAAGTGGCCCCGCTCTTTTGAGGAATCTCGGAGTATAGAGAGGGTTGATTCGACGAATGATGTCTTTTGGAAGGTTTTGTGGCCCGTATTTGCCCGTCAAGACGCCCTGCGCCAACGGGCTGTATGCCAAAATCGAAATTTTCTCCTTGACACAGTAAGGGTAGAGGTCTTTCTCTATCTGCCTCTGGATGAGGTTGTACCTAACTTGGTTGGAGACTATGTCTTCGGACTTGAGTGATTCGCGAGCTTTGACCAGTTCCTTTAGGGAGAAGTTGCTTACACCGATGTATCTTATCTTTCCGTCTTTCACGAGTTTTTCCATGGCTTTCATGGTTTGAGTTATCGGTATGACGGGGTTGGGAAAGTGAATCTGGTAGAGGTCGATGGTGTTTACTTCTAATCTCCGAAGGCTTCTTTCACAAGCTTTCATAACTCCATCATATGTGAGATGGTGGGGAGCGACTTTGGTCGCGATCAAAACTTCTTCTTTGACATCTTTGAGCGCTTTACCGATTATCTGCTCAGATATCCCCGAACCATAAACTTCGGCCGTGTCTATCGCGTTCACACCCGCTTCCAGCGATGCCTTCACTGCATCTATGCAGTCCTTTTCTGAATAGGATTTGCCATACCCCCATGAGCCCGAGCCAAACTGCCATGCTCCCAACCAGATGCAGGAAACTTTTTGACCGGTCCTTCCGAGCTCGACGTACTTCATCCAGCACGTACCTAAAACATGCTTATAAAAATCTATCAGAAGGACCTATTCTGGTGAAAATAGTCCGAGTCTACCTTGGCGATAGGTCGTCAGAGACATTTGAATTCGACGATCAGATAGAGGCTGGTCTCTGGGGAGGCCGGCTGCTCGGAATCGGACTTATCGCGCGAAACTCCTCGGTCAGAGAACCGCTCGACCCAGAAAGCCCCCTGGTCATCAGCGTCGGCAGTCTCGCGGGAACCGGGTTCCCGTTGGGGAACAGGTTGACGATGGTCTTCAGGTCTCCGCAGACGGGGACGATCGCTTGGACACAGACAGGTGGCTACGCTGCCTACGAGCTTGCCAGCCTCGGCATTTCAGCCCTTTACATCACTGGAAAATGCGAAAACCTCTCGACTTTGGTGATTAGCGATAAAGGCATTTCATTCGTCGACGCGGAGCCGTTCAGAGGTGTTGGAGCAGTCCAAACCTGCGCAGTTTTACGCATTGCGGCGGGAGACGCACGCATACTCACCATCGGGCCATCTGGCGAGAAGCACCAACCAATCGCAACAGTCATCAACGACATGGGCAGGTCCAGCGGTGTCAGACACGGTGCCGGCGCCGTTCTCGGCTCCAAAAACATCAAGGCAATAATCATAAAAACATCTAAGAGAGGAGCGAAACGTCCCAAAAACTCATTGGGTTTCGTTGAGCTTCTGAGAAGACTGAAGAAGAAAATCGAAGAATCACACCTACTTAACATTGAAAAGGGTCTTCTAGCCGTTCATGGCACCGCGATCGCCGCTGAGACCTTGGCGGAGAACGACGCCCTCCCGCTCAAAAACTACAGCACCACCTGTTTGGATGGCTATGAACGTATTGGGGGCAGAACCCTTTCGAAAACCGTTCTCGTCGCCCGTCTCACGTGCTCGATGTGTCCAGTGTCCTGTAGAAGGGAAACGATCGGATTCGGCGTGAGGAGTGAAGGCCCGGACTACGCCCAAATCTCATCACTGGGAACCAACTGCTATGTATTGGACCACGAAAAAATCTCATACCTCACATCCCTTTGCTACGACGCAGGAGTCGACCCCATCGAAATGGGAAACACTCTCGCAGTTTACATGGACATGAGCGAGCACGGATACACCGAAGAGCATTTGGCGTGGGGTGATTTTGAGAAAATGGCCAATTTAATCGAGATGACGGCACGTGCCGAGGGTTTGGGGAAACTCCTTTCCCGTGGAGCGAGAGATATGGCCAAGGCTTTAGGCGACGACTACTTCGCCCCAGCCGTCAAAAACATCAGCATCCAAAACACCGACCCGAGAGCAGAGAAAGCATGGGGGCTGGTCAACGCCGTCGAAACATTCGGAGGAGGGGTCCACATCTGGGTTTACCCGACGATCGTGCACAGCTTCGAAAGAATTGAAATCCAGACGATATTCCGCGAAAAACCAACGAGCGATACAATAGCTGAAAAAGTATATCAAAAACAGGTTGAGGTCGCTTCTCTCGATTCACTCGGCGTCTGCGCCTTTTCTAGGCTGGTTTTTGACGTAAAGGACTATGTCGATGGCTTGTGTGCCTTTTACGGGTTGAAGGTGGAAGAACTTACGTTCGATCATGTAGGACGTAGTTGCATCACACTCGAAAGATACCTCAACAAATTATATGGGTTCGATGAATCAGACGACCGTCTACCGAAGAAATTCACGGAAACACCACTGCCCTCCGGAAAACACAGGGGTGAAACATGTGATGTTGAAGAATTTCTACGACCGTACCGAAAATTCGTGAATTCAAACTACGCGTCAAACATCTTATCGATTTTCCCGAAACTAACTTGACCTTATGAAAAGACTCAACAGACGGACTCCAAAGTCAAGAAGGTCTCTCGAAGATATAACACCCATAGGGCTCCCCTGAGGGTCGACGACCGGTATGTGGCGGATGTTAAAGTCTTTCATCTTCTCCACTACCGAGACGATTTCGTCGTCCGGGGCGGCTGTTACAAGGTTCTTCGACATCAGCGACCTAGCCTTTACATCCTTACCGAACATCAAATGCGACGCGGCATACAAGATGTCTCTCTCAGTTATTATGCCGATAAGCTTGTTCTCCCGGTTAACGATTAAAACACTTCCGACACCTTTGTCCCACATCAGCTTCGATACATCGTCTATGGTCGCTTCCTCACCAATAGTTACCGGAGGAGAGGACATAAGGTCTGCGGCCTTCAACGGTGAATACCTCATCGCCCGCTTAAAAACCGGCACATCGTAACATCGGTTTCCCTACTTAAATCGATTTCCAGCCAGTTTGAAATGCTGAATTTACAATCAGCGGGTCAAAGTCAACATCTCTCGTGGACCGGCTTAGGGGCCGCAGACCTCAGAAACGATCCGGTTTTACGTACGCGGCCTTGGGAGATGGTTATGGGTGTACCCGGTTTATCCAAGTTAATAATTATAAACAACTGACGAGCGGCCTTGCGAAAGGTTAATCCCAACCCCTGACACAACTTTGTTGCTCCGGTCCGAGACCGCTCCGGTAGAACCAGTCTTAGAGCGGTGCCGAATATAGTCCGGTCAAGTATACCGGCCTTTCGAGCCGGTGACCCGGGTTCAAATCCCGGCCGGAGCATCAAATCAATCGGTCAAAAATCCTCCGTCCCCCGAGATTACGGCGCCTTTCACGTAGCTGGGAGGTCTGTTGCTAGAAAGAGCACGACTTTTGCCACTTCGTCCGGCTCGCCGAGTCTTTTAAGCGGAATTCTGGAGATGAACTGGAAACCTGTGATGAAAAACCTATCCTCAGTTTCTTGATTGCTTCGTTTCTAACTTTTTCTGTTCCTGAAGTGTGGATGCCACCTGGCATCACCAAGTTGACGCGGAAACCTTTTCCACCGTATTCCCTCGCCAAGGCGCTCGTTAAAGTCCCATTTTGCTCATGCCGTAGTGGGTCAGGCCTTTGACAAGATGTAGGATGGCCTCGACAGAGCTGACGTTGATGATGACGCCGCCTTTGACGAAACGTTGACAAATGAATAAAGCGGACTTTGTTTATCGAAAGTGTTCTCTCGAGAAAAGCTTCGTCGACCTCGAGAAAATCCCTGAATTCGTACACTCCCGCATTATTTGCATATATGTCCGGCGGCGAGCTTTCTAACTTATTCTATAGTTCGTCGATTTGACTCTTCTTGCTCGACTCTCTTCCATGTAATTTTGGCTCCGAATCGCTTGACCAAATCGTCTGCGACTTCGGTCAATCCAACTTCGTTGACGTCTACAAGAACTAGTTCAGCGCCAGCTTCTGCAAATCTTTCGGCTGTAGAACTCCCGATGCCCGACGCAGCACCGATAACCAAAGCCTTCCTTCCTCTAAGAGAAACCAATTCGTTAAGCGGCTTAAGACTCATCCTCGATATCGGCCGGGCTGTGATGACCGATAAGTTTGACAGTCAGTCTTTTTTGGGCATGATTTTTACGAGGCTGCCTTGACCGAGTCCCGACGGTCCTCCTTGAGAGATGGCGTCTTCGGAGAAGCGAACAATCAATGTTTCGTCTTCATACAGCCCGACGACAATGCCCTTCCACAAATCACCTTTGAAGTCTTCGTATACAACTTCGCATCCCACGAGTTTTTGGAGCTGCGACGCGTCTACGGGGGAAGTCGTCGATACTATGCAGTCATCTCCTTCGAAAGCCACGACTATTGCTGAAATACCCTCTTCTTCGGTCAACGGTGATGCTTGGATTGCGGAACTATTAATTGTTTATAGCCAAAACTTATTAGCTAACGGGCTGCAGCTGTAGCGAGATGTCATACGATGATGAGCTTGAAAGGATAAAGATGCGTAAGCTTGCTGAAATGATGTCTAGGAGGGAGGCGCAAGCCAAACCACCTATAAGTGAACCTGTAGAGTTGAATGATTTGAACTTTGACGAATTCGTCTCGAAAAACAACTTCGTCGTTGTCGATTTTTGGGCTGAATGGTGTGCACCCTGCAGGGCTATTGCACCAGTTGTTAAAGAGCTTGCGAAACAATACGCAGGGAAGGTTGTCTTCGGCAAACTGAACGTAGACGAGAATCCGCGGACTGCGAGTCGGTTCAGCATCATGGGCATCCCGACACTACTGTTCTTCAAGGGAGGCAAGCTCGTTGACATGGTTGTGGGCGCTGTGCCGAAACGGGTTTTAGAAGCGAGGATATCAAACTATCTTTAGCTGGTAAAACCTAAAAAACCAACGAAAGGACAGGATATGTAGATGAAGAGCGCTCTCGAAAACATCAGCGCCGACTCGATTATCGCCTCTTTCACAGCAGACCTCGAAAAACATCTTTATAAAAAAATCGCTGGACGGCCTGACAGCTTTCTCATTGCACGAGCCGTCCATGGTGGTAAACGCATAAGGCCGATTCTTCTTCTAACTGTGTTTAAGGCGTTAGGCGGTGTGGACTATCACAAAGCTCTCGACGTAGCGGTAGCATTAGAGCTGGCACATAGTGCTAGCCTAGTCCACGACGATATAGTTGACCAAGATAGGAACAGGAGAAGTTCGCCAAGTTTATGGTACCAGATCGGAGCCGGTAAGGCAATAATCCAAGGCCATCGCATAATCAATTTGGCTTTCCAGATAGTTTTGGACATCGGGGAGGAAATGTCCCGGATATTTGTCACGGCATGGGACAGAGCTTCCAAGGGAATTCTCGACGAAGTCATCAACAAGGCCGCTTTGACGGAAAGGCTGTATCTCGTCATGATACGGGAGAAGACAGCTTCTCTGTTTGAGGCCGCCGCCCATGCCGGAGCTGTACTCGCGGGTGCGAGTCCTGAACAAATTGACCTGATGAGAAGGTTCGGATCGGAGGTCGGAACAGCCTACCAGATGGCCGATGATTTGGTAGACATTTATCTCCGGAAAAAGAGGGGCAGACTATACTTTCTAACTCACGAGATGAGGGAGAGGCTCGTTCATCTTCTCATCTCGACCAAAACCAAGCAGTTGAGAGGATTAATCCGAGCCGTTGCACCACGAATCCCTGACGAAGATTTTCTTAAAAGACAAATAGTCGAAAGACTCAGCTCTGCAGTCCTACTCGCTAAAGACCCTCTTATACCAGAATCACCGTATAAGACTGTTCTCCAATTACTGCCGCGCATGTTTGTGAATCGAATGATCGCGGAGGCTCATAGGAGAGTTTAAACCTTAGCTGAATAGTTTGACGCTAGACCATGAATTTCGTCGACGTACTATTGTTGAGTCTGCTCGCAATCGCCGCGTCTTACGCACGAATGACTATTGCCTTGTTCTTCTCTGTAGTCTTCTCTTTAGCCGTAGGAATTGCCGCGGGAACGAGTAAGACCTTCGAAAGAATAGCCATACCGGTCCTCGACATCCTCCAGTCAATCCCAATACTGGGTTTTTTTCCAGTGGCAATACAGCTTTTCTACACATCTATTCCCGTCGTGGGAGCTGAGCTCGCGGCCATCTTCCTGATTTTCACCAGCCAAGTGTGGAACATTACCTTCGCTGTCTACGAGTCGACGAGATTCATCCAGGCAGAGCTTCTTGACACGGCAAAATTCTTACGTATTAATCTGTTTGAAAGGATTCGCTACCTCTACATACCTTCATGTCTACCAAGGGTAGTGAGAAACTTTCAACCATCATGGGCCAACGGGATGTTCTTCCTAGTAGGCAGCGAGATCCTTACATTTGGACAAACCGAGATTCAGCTGTTCGGGCTCGGGACAATTGTTTCCCAGTTCGCGGTGGAGGGCAATGCAGTCGGAATCGCTACTGCCCTAAGCCTGCTCATCTTCACAACGGTCCTGATAAACTTAATGATTTTCATTCCCCTTAACAACATCTTCGAAAAACCTTTCCGAAGACCTTCCCGGTCATGGAAAAGGCTCGGGTTCCTGAGGAAAATAGCCAAATCTCCGAAACCTCACTTCCACATCCCTGGTATAACCTTCTCTGAATACAACAAAGCTGTATCTGAGATGGTGAAAAAATTGACGGTCCTCACCTCAATTATCAGAAACCTGATCTTTTTTGTGATCGTCGGGGTCTCTTTGGCGGTGCTGGTTACAGGAGGAAATGAATTTTTCGAAAAGCTCTATTTGGCTTTTCAAAGTATCGGTTTAGATGTCATTGCTTCTTCGGCCTTCTTCTCGTTCATTCGGGTGATGGCAGCAGTGGGATTTTCGGTTGCATGGAGCCTTCCAGCAGCAATCGCCATAGCTCGAAAGCAAAACTTGTCGGCTACTGTTTCAACCGTTTTTCAAGTCATAGCGTCCATACCTGTCACGATAGTTTATCCGCTGATCGCAGAATCGCTTGCCAGTCAACACGAAATACGAGCCTTTCTGATGATAATCGCCGCAACCCAGTGGTATGTTTTCTTCCAAGTTTTGGCCGGGTTACGCAACATGCCCCCGATGGAGCTAGAGGTAGCCGACCTCCTTCAGCTCAAAACTTGGGACAAGATTAAGATGGTGTATCTGCCGAGAGCGACACCGGCCTTGATAACAGGATGCATCACCGCCGCTGGCGGTGCTTGGAACGGGCTGATCGTCGCAGAGAGGCTCGTCTTAGGTGACATCGTGGCCGAAACCGAACTACCGGGGCTTGGAAAGCTGCTGTCGCAGCTCACATACGCAGGCGACCTCCTCGGAAGCATCGCGGTGATAATCACAATGTCGAGCATCATTGTTCTGATGAACCGGCTTTTCTGGAAAAGGCTGTATGACACGGTTGCTTCTAAGCTTAAAATTGAGTGAAAATCTTTGCGGCTCGAGAGGGGCGCGGCTTGAATGCGTCATCGATACTGCAGGTCGTTAACGTCTCTCACAACTACTACACAAAAAAAGGGGTTGTTCTAGAGGTTCTCAAAAACTTGAGCCTCGAGCTCTTTTACGGTGAATTTTTGGGGATTGTCGGACAAAGTGGTTCAGGCAAAACGACTCTGCTGAAGATCATGGCCGGGTTGATCAAGCCGACAAGCGGAAAAGTCCTGTACAAGGGTAAGCCCATTAACGGCCCTACTCCCGCAATTTCGCTCGTCTTCCAAGAGCCAGTGCTCTTCCCATGGCTGACCGTGCTCGATAACGTAATGCTCGCTTTGAAAAGAATCGAAAACATTTCGAAAGAAGAGATGAAGGTGAAGGCCCAGTCTTTCCTCGACATGGTCGGATTATCTGGCTTTGAGAACAGCTATCCCGGGGAACTGAGCGGGGGGATGAAGCAGAGAGTGGTTTTGGCACGCGCTCTCGTGACTAACCCAGATGTTTTGCTGATGGACGAACCATTCAGTAACCTTGACCCATTGACGGCAGTTTCTCTCCGAAGGGAAATAGACCTACTCCGACAACATGAAACCCTTCCACCGTCATCAGTTTTGCTAGTCTCGCACAACGTTGAAGAAATAGTCGAGCTTAGCGACAGAGTTTTGGTTCTGACGAGTAGGCCTGCTCAAATAGCTGGTGAGGTATCTATCAAAATGGAGAAGCCGAGAGACCGTAGGAGCCCTCAATTTTACGAATACGTGGACGCGATTTTTACGTTGATGAGTTAAGGCCTTTCCGCGCCTTCAGTTTGAAAAGTCCTGTGTCTCCGTGGTACGAGAGCAATTCAGTGTAGATCATCCAATCCATCAAGAGTTCCTTTAGTTTTTCACCGTTTTCGGCGTATTCGACGAGTTCCGGGATGTTCGATAGACGATTAACCAAATCCTCCAGACTAAAGCCCTTCGGGTTCTCCTTCGCAAGTGCCAATGCGGTGCTGAACGGTTCAAGGCTCGGAAGCTGTTCTCTCAGAATTTTCTTCTTACCCTTAGCCAAGCTTTTGCTAACCTTAATCCCGAGCGCTGTCGCCACGCCTTCCCCGTCATGTATCTCTAAGACCCCTAGTAGTTCGGCTGCTGTGGAAGCCGGTAATATGTGGTCAACCTCCATCTGCAGCTCCCTCGCTATGAACGCGAGGTCAGCCTTCCCGCCGTAAGCTACCACGAGCTCCAGAAGACCCAAAACCGTTCCGAGCCTAGCATCGAGGGGAAATTTCTTGGAATGTTGCCCCATACGTCATCCATTTGGTATTGCGATTAATTAAAGGCTTATGGAGGTGCTTCAACGAAGCATCTCTATAGCTGAGGCGGCCGCCTTCACCCCTCCGCATCTTTCCACCAATTTCTGCAGTTCTTTAAGGTTGTAGTTGACTTGGCTGTTTTCGACTAGAGAGGCCACGGCCTCCTCAAGCACACGAGCGGTTAAACGAGGTTGTTCGATAACTCTGCAGATTCCAAGACTTTCGGCCTTCCTGGCGTTTGAAAGCTGTTCACCGTGTTGAGGCGTCGGAACCAAAACCATCGGCTTACCATACATAATACATTTCGAGATCAGGCTCAAACCAGCCCGACAGACGACAACGTCAACGGCCTGGAGATACAGCTCCAAATCATTAATCCAACTCGTGAGAAAAACAGGGCCCTTCCTGGTTTCCCAGGTGCTTGAAGGATCAGCGGTAGACACGACGTACACATTTTCATCGCTCAGGAGCTCTGCCATCGAAACCATGATGTCCACAAAGGATTTTTTTTCGCGTAAACCTCCACTTATCACGAGAAGTACGAGCGGTTTATCGGTTGCTCCAAACATCTCCCGGACTTGTCTCAATTCTGCCTTTGAATGGTTTACCATTTTGAAGAGCGGACCTGTGTAAACAGTTTTTTCAAGATGTCTGTCCGGAATATGAAGCGTCGATTCAGAAATCGTGAATGGAGGTGGCAGATCAGGTACCAATATGATGTCCGACAAGTTCCATATGAGCTGGGGTGCTTGAATCGTTCTTTCAAAAAATGCGGCAACTGCTTGGTGTTTCGTCGTTTCAATCCTGACATTGTATTGGTTCAGGATAGTGGCGACGGGTTTTTTCAAAACCGAGGCGGCGAGGGTTGCCGAAGCCCGCGTATCGGAAACAACCAAGTCCGCTCCGTTCTGGGTTATCAGAGAGATTTCGGAAAGCGTCTGCCCAGCGAATCTTATAGGAAGAATCATGTTGGCCAGAAGAGTTCTTTTGACTGAGATGGCCCCATCGTCTCCAACACCGTATCCAACACTCATCACACGGGTGGGACGGTGCCCATTTCTCATAAGATATGAGTAGGCTTGGTCGTAGGCCGTGAAGAAAATTTCATGACCTCTTACGCGTAATTCGTTGGCGATTTCCACGGACCTCGTCACGTGGCCGAGTCCAATTCCGCACACAGCAAAATGTATCAGCATCTCTTCTCCGAAATGCTTACCCTTCGGATAGTGCCGTTAGGCGATGATTCGGCGAAAATCTCCGCCCCGAATTTGAAAAGACGCATCTCGCCGTAAAGCCAGTATGTGGGGTTGAGACCAGCCTTTACACATAGATGCGAAAGAAACTCTTCGGAATCCCAGCCATACTCAACTGGGACCTGCGGAAGAAGCAGACCCGAGCCGTGTGGAGTTTCAATCATCAACCCGTCTTCGCTAACGTGGATGACATTGGGAAGTGTTTTCCTTTCGGTTGGTTTAATCTCGACCGGTTCAGTCAGCACGCTGACTTCAAAAACAACGTTCTCAATTTCATTTTTCTCGAGGGGCGGAAACCTAGGGTCGTCGAACGCAGCGGAAACTGCCGCTCGAACAGTCGCTTCGCCTAAGGGGATTACGGGAAGCGGATAACCAATACAACCGCGCAGCTCTCTACTGGGAAATTCGTAAATGGATACAAAAACTCCATTTTTCTTCGAGAGCCAATCTAGTTGTGGCGGGTCCGGAATCTTTCCTTGCTTCAGAAAGTGTTCGACGGCTGACCGAGCGAGCCTCACGAGGAAAGCTCCTCTTTCATCGTCCAATATTTCTCTCCTCCAGAGCTTTCAAAACTTTGCTTATGTTTTTCCAATGCCTGCCAACCCAAAAATTTTTGCCGCAGACGGTGCATACCCAACGAACAGGACTGTCTGAAATCTTTGAAAGAACGCCGTTACATTTAGTGCATCTGCTGTTTTCGGAATCAAATCGCAGTGCTGCCCCGGTTTCAGCGGAAATTTTGGCGAGACAGCTAACTGTATCAACGCTTTCCAGTAGAACAACTCTAACGTTATTCTTCGCGGCCTTTTCGGCAAGGGTTCTATCCCTCGTAACCAAAATTCTCTCCTCGGCCTTCGAAAAGCTGAGGATTTCTGAATCTTCCATCCCTCTCACGTAAACTGTGTCGTGTCCAAAAAGACGGAGCCACGTCAACAGATGGCCGAGCATCGTGTCTAAGAGAAACTTCATTCCAAAACGCTTTCCCCGCCCTTCCTCTCCAACTCCAGCCTACAGTCCTCGCACATCAACTGGTCTTCGACTCTTACCAGCAAATCAGACCATTCTCCGCAAACTTCACAGTACCCTTCGGCGACCGACTGGGTCAGCGTGCCGGCCGGACCCCCTATTCTGAGCCTCTCCCTGACAATCGTCAAGATTTCAGGCGTGACTTGGAGGATGTCCTTGATGGTAACTATGCCAACCAGTCTGTCTTTGTACACCACTACCAGCCTGCTAAGCTTGAGCCGGTTCATCTTGCTAAGCGCCTCATCGATCGCTATTTCAGGAGTCACTGTCTGAAGGGGGGTAGTCATTATATCCCTAGCCCGAATCTTGTTCGGGTCGCTGCCGTTGGCGACGACTTTAGTCACGATGTCTGTCTTCGTGATTATACCCGTTGGCTTCCCTTCTGAGCTGATTACCACGCTTCCTATGTTGTACCTCCTCATAAGTTCCGCGACCTCAACGATTGAGGCCTCTTCCCTGGCCTCAACAACGGGGCTCGACATCACATCTCTGACCTTCAACTCGTCAACGAGGGTCGACGGCTTTACCATACCACCACAAGGAAATAGTTCATCAACCATTTATAAGGATGTCTAACACATCGCATGTCCCAAATGGAATCTGGCTGGCAATTGTCTGAATGTTCTCTGGTGTGGGCTCGATTCCCAAAAGCTCGAGAATTTTTTTCGCGGCCAAGTCGGCGGAAGTTGACCCTGGCCGGATTTCGACAGCACGCAACCCCTTCCTCACAGCCGTCAGGTAGGGGACAACTCCCAACCCCTCCTCTAAAAAAGCGACTGCGAGCCTCAACTCCGCAACATGATAATTTTTCCTCCCGTAAACCATGAAGGAGCCTTTTGCTAGGTACTCGCCGGAAGGAGGTGAAAAGGAAATCTGGTCCGCGTTCACCGAATACACAGAGACGTTGGTAAATTTTTCCCGCCAAGCTCTGCTGTATGAGGCGGTCATCTGGGCCGCTTCCTCAACGTCTGCAGCAGATGCAGAGCGGCCGTTCTTCATCAACGTTGTGGGTGAACCGGGAATGTCTGCATGAAGGACCAAATCTTCTTTTTCGAGGTGCCTCTTCAACAACATTACGTTCGTCCGCGCGTCTTTCCCCATCAAAACCTTGAAACCGCCAGACGACTTGAATTCCCGAAAAGGCTTCGTTTTCTTCCCGATTATTCTGAGAACAGGTTTTGTCACAGTTTCTTGAAGGAGGCTGGCCTCAGATGATTCGATGGCTTTGTCAAGCTCTGAGATTTCGTTCCTCAGCTTTTCAACGCTCTTTCGAACGCTTTTCAACTCCTCATAGATCTTCCCAACCTCACGGGACAAAGGGGAATTTTTCTTCAATGTGATTTCTTTTTCAGCATATCTAACCAGCACACGGTCTTCCAGAACCTTTGCCACAAGCCCGTTCTCCAGCGAAACATCTTCAGCCATCGGTTCTTCCTGCAACAACCTCTCAACAAAGGACCAAGACTCTACGAGTTTGTCGACGAAGGACTGTAGTCTCATAAGGTCCTTTTCTAAACCAGCTAACACATACTGCTTGTTCTCTTTTTCTCGTCTCAGTTTTTCTATAGCTGCCGACTTTTCCTTCTCAGCAATCTTTTTTCTTTCGGCCTCCAGCGATTCGAGGTAGGCCAGCTGAACGGCCTCAGCGAATGTTTCAGTCGTGATGTTCGGGAGGTGATTGATGGTTTTCAGCTCGACGGCGCTGGGAAGCGCTTCCCCGTTTCTCATGTAGACTCTGGGTTTCGGGCTTTTCATTTCATCGACAAGTTGACTAAATGCCGCGGCCAATCGATTCGTTTCCTGAATAGATAGTTCGCCTATTTTCGCGTTTTTGGCTAAACCAGCCCGATGAACAATCTCTTCCCCCAGCTTTCCACCGAGGCCCAGCTCCCGTGAAACAAAGGTTATGAGTGATAGCTTCGGCAAACTTGACTTGGCATGTTCCAAGGTGGTCGTCTCGATTGCCGCACTGGTCTTAGGTGGTGGGGGAATGTATCTTTCTCCCCTTTTCAAAAGTCTGGTCTTGAATTCGAAATTTTCAAGAAGCCATTCAATCCTTTCATCTCTGACGAGGACGATGTTCCCGGGGGGCATGCATTCGACGTAAAGGACGTAACCTTCGATTTCTAACCTAACGATTCTTTCGCCCTCGATTTGGCTAATTCCAATGATCTTTTTGCCGACAATGTATCTTCTTAACTCTAATACCTTTCTCGACGGTTGAGGCGGCTTAGAGATTGTTTTCGAAGTCCAGAAGACGGCGTATGCTGCGACGGTCCACAGTTCACCTGCTTCGTAGTTTGGTTTGTACAATTTGAACGCGAGGGCTTTTGGAGAAATTTGATAAATGTTTCTAATGTACGACTGGACAACTTTGTCTCGGCATTCCTCGACGAGCAGCTTGATCTCATACGAATTCAGCTGTATCACTTCTCCTTAGCGATTGCTATCTCCCAACATTTAATTCATGGTGTTTGAATCGAAGTTTGGCTTGAAGCTGGACGTAGTCTACTGGACGAAGTTTGCCGTCGGGATAGCGTATGGGTTCGTCGCAGCTTGGACAGTAGCATCTCTGAAGCAGCCCGTTTTCACATACCTGATAGTCTTCTTGACAGCATTGGTCTATATTGCGGTGGCTGAAACCCTTTGGAGAACACTGGACAAGGATAAGCGGAGAAGGAGCTCCTACTTCAATGGGTTGGGAGGCTTCATAGGAATATTTCTCTTGTCGTGGATTCTTTTCTTCAACTTTTTGCTACGTCCGTGAATTTTGATGGAGTTGGAAGTTTGTCAAGCATGTTGAGGACCTCGCTCCATGCTTGGAAGAAGCGGTCCCTTGAACCGAATAATTCACCCAAGTCTGTGAGGAACTTCGCAATCTTTCTTCGTTCCCTCCACATTCTTTCGTTTGTGTATAGCATGTAGATGAGTGAATCCCTGTCGTCCCCCGCATAACTGTTCAAGATTCCCTTGAGTGCAGAGAGATACCGTGTGTCAGCGCGATATTTTTCTTGTAGTTGATTTAGGATTCGTTCTGCCTCTGTAAGCTTGTTACGGAATAATGCTTCGAGGAACTCCTTTGTCTCTTTGGGCGTGACCTGGCTCATAATTGATCGGTCTCGAGATCTTCGACACCGTTCTCCGTTATTCTGAAAACAGCTTCACCTTCAGGCAGGTACGGGCTAGAAATCAGCCTCGCTATTCTGATGTTTTTGCCGACCACTTTGCGGAGGAGAATTCTGTTGTGGCTCGTGTGTCCGACGATGTGGCCTCCGATAGGATACACGGCTGTAGTGCTAAATATGTCGTCGGGTTTGGACATAACTTGGTTTGTTACGACGACGGCGGCGTTGAATGCTCTTGCATATCTGATCAGTTTGTGCATGTGTTTGTTGAGTTTTTGCTGTCTTTCGGGTAAAAGGTGTCGTCCGAGATATTCACTCCTGAAGTGAGCCGTTAACGAGTCGACGATGATGAGTTTGACGTTTTTCTCCTTAATGACTTTGTCAGCCTTTTCGACGAGGAGCATTTGATGGTCGCTGGTGTAGGCCTCGGCGTAGACTATTTTTTCCAGTGTTTCATCTGGTTCGAGGCCGAGGTGTTTGGCCATGGAGATTATTCTTTCGGGCCTGAATGTGTTTTCGCTGTCTATGTAGAGAGCTGTTCCATCGAGACCTCCCCTTCGTACTGGAAGCTGCACGTTGACGG
This sequence comes from Candidatus Caldarchaeum sp., assembly GCA_033580815.1. Classification (GTDB taxonomy): domain Archaea; phylum Thermoproteota; class Nitrososphaeria_A; order Caldarchaeales; family Caldarchaeaceae; genus Caldarchaeum. Next base: position 43,101 of record JAVQUC010000001.1, read on the forward strand.
CAAGCTGATGACAAAGCTGGGATTTGCCAGAACCGAATTCCCCGAAAAATTCCGTTATTGACTGGGTTTCGACACCTCCACCGATCAACACGTCTAAACGCGTGCTTCCAGTCGTTATTCTCCCTATCGAGGTCTTGATTTCGGCCAAATCTTTGGCGGTGACCCAAGACACCTCAATTCCCTCTCTAGCAGCGGCTATGATTTGTGAGGCATGTTTCTCGTCCAACCCCGCGGACACAAGTTCAGCCACGGTGGCTGTGGCGATAGATTCAACGGTAGAGTACCCGATTTCACGCAGCTTCTCAGCGATAAGCTTAGAAATTCCCGGAAGGTCTTCGATGTTGTTGTAGCGTGATAGGCTCATTAACCTCGTATCCATGTCGGGCTCGGAGTTATAAAAACTAATAGCCGAGGCCCCGGAAAAGGGGGTTGTGAAAGCAGTCTTAGTCGTTTTGGACGGCTTGGGTGATAGGAGGTGTAGGTCTCTTAATTGGATGACACCTCTTCAGGCAGCTCGGAGTCCTTTTCTCGATCGTCTCGCCGCAATGGGTGAAACCGGGTTAGTGGACGTGGTTTCACCAGGCCTTCCGAATGGTAGCGACACAGGCCATCTCGCCCTCCTAGGGTACGACCCCTTCAAATGGTATACCGGAAGAGGCCCTTTCGAAGCGTTAGGTGCTGGCTTGACGCTTACATCAAGGGATGTGGCATTTCGTTGCAACTTCGCCACCGTCTCTGAGACTGGCGATTTGATTGACAGAAGGGCGGGAAGAATTTCGACCGACGAAAGCCGTCAACTCGCTGAAGCCATCCCATCCATGGAAATCGAAGGCGTGGAAATAATCTTCAGACACACGGTGGAACATAGAGGTGTTTTGATAATGCGTGGAGACGGTCTTTCGCATCGTGTATCAAACGTAGACCCGCATGGCAAAATGAACAGAATTCTTCAGCCCAAGCCACTCGATGAATCGACTGAAGCCCGGTTCACAGCCGAACTGCTACAGAAATATCTCGAAAAGACTCACAAAATTCTCGATGCCCATCCGTTAAACGTTCGAAGAAAACAAAACGGGCTTTTGCCAGCGAACTACATTTTGACAAGGGGGGCGGGAAGATTACCGCAGCTCCCGAGTTTTCGGGAAAAATACGGATTATCGGCGGCGGTTGTCGCGGGGGGCGCATTGTATAAAGGTGTTTGCAAAGCAGCTGGATTCGAAGTCATCAACGTCGAAGGCGCTACCGGAACGGTGAACACGAACCTCGAAAACAAAGCGGCCGCCGTAATCCAATCACTAAAAACCCACGACTTCGTACTACTCCACATCAAAGCTACGGACACTTTGAGCCATGACAAAAAACCCCGCGAAAAAGCGGAGATGATAAGGAGAATCGGAGATGTTTTAGAGAAGATGTTCGAACAACTGCCGGCCGAAATTCATCTTGCAGTGACGGGAGACCACACGACTCCAGCCGAAATAGGAGAGCATAGAGGAGACCCGGTACCTCTCGTAGTGTGGGGGCCGCAGGTGAGGGGAGACGACGTTAAACGTTTCGACGAAATCAGCTGCATGAAAGGAGGGCTGGGAAGGATTAGGGGTGTTGATTTGATGCCGATTCTCGCCAACTACCTCGGCAAGTTAGAGCTGTTCGGCGAATGACAGGCGCCCGTATTCCCATAATAATTCACATAGACGGTCTCGCACCGGTTGAAGGAGAGCTTTTCCGGTTCGCCGCCCCTTTAACGGTGGATGAAATTGTAAAAAGAATGCCAATCGAGGGGTTTGTGGCGAAATGGGAAACCGCCGTATATATGGTTACAGAAATCTCCCGTGGAGTCGAGAAATCAGCTGTTAAGCTTTCGCCCGGAGACCTATTCTACTGGTCACCCGGCAGAGCCATCGGAATTTCAACCGCTGAACACGTTCCGAGAAGCCAGACCATTAAGATAGGTTCTGTTGGAGAAGGTTACAGGGAGGTTATCAATGCTAGGACTGGGGCGCGGATGAAGCTTGCTTCGAAGGTTTCTTGACTTTCTTCGGCTTCGCCTCAGCCTCAGCGGGCTTTGATTCGGTCGGTGCTGAAGTCAGTAACGGTGCATAGACCCGAATCCTGTTGATTCCGACGACCTCCTTGACAATCCCCTTGGCAACCAGCTCTCGCAACAAAGATTTAGCTACAGAAACCCTAACTTTGAACCTCTCGGCCAAACTCGATGGAGTCAGAACCTTTACGGACTTGACGTAGTCCCGTAGTTCATCTATCGAGGGGGCGGTAATTCCCAGGACACCCCGCTCGACGGATTCCTCTTTTTTTTCTGGGCCCTTTCTCTCAGCCTTCTTCTTGGTCTCGGCGCTCACACCGGCAACCGGTTACGTTCAACTAATAAGCCTTAAACCGTTCGCGTAGGTTTTTTCCGACGGGTTGAAACCTGCAACGGTCAAGCTACTCGGCAAAGTGGCCATCATACGTCTCAAAAGAAACACATCCGTCGACGTGGAGGCCCTCGCCGCCAAAATAATGGAAAGCAATCGGGGCATCAAGACGGTTTTGCTTATCGATAAGGTTGATGGAATCTATCGGGTGCCGGTTGTCAAGCACGTGGCCGGCAGCATGGACACTGAGACAGTCGTGAAAGAAGATGGAATATTTTATAGATTTGATGCTTCCAAGCTGATGTTCTCGCTGGGCAACAGCTTCGAAAGGCGGCGGATGAAAAATACACCAAAGCAGGGCGAAACAGTGGTCGACATGTTCGCAGGAATCGGACAGTTCACCATTCCTGTAGCGAAATCACCCGCGTCGCATGTATACGCGTTCGAGATAAATTCAGAAGCTTATCGATACCTAATCGATAACCTACGTACTAACCGGGTCGAGGAAAAAGTCACAGCTTACAACCTTGACTGTAGGATGTCAGTTCAGATAGGGCTTGCTAACTCAGCAGACCGCGTCATCATGGGTTATCTTCGGGGAACAGCAGAATTTCTTGACGTGGCATACCAACTCGTCAAACCGGAAGGGGGAGTAATCCATTTTCACGAAATCAGCGATACTCATGGTGGGTGGAGAACTCTCTACGAAACATGTCTCGAAAAAGCCAAAAAGGTGGGATGCCGGATCGAATTACTTGAAACTAGGGCAGTTAAGAGTTATTCTCCTAAGCTTTCTCATTGGGTTTTGGACCTAAGAGTCCGAAGAATTCCTATCCTTGAGCCATCTCGCGATCTGGGTAAAGAGACTGCTTCGTGAGACATTGATGACCAAGGCTTCGGGCCCTTTTTCTGCGCTTAACATCGCGGAGTAAGAGGGCATGGGCGCGAACGAGACACTCATCCAGTATACTTTTCCATTCAACAATTCTTCAACCACTTTGGTGTTGTTCGTCGGCAACGGCACAGGAAGAAAGACGACCCCTTCGGCCCAGTAAAGAACGGCGGGCTGTCCTGGCGGAAGAATCATGTTTTTGACCAATTCCTCCGCGCTCGGAAACCTTACGTATTCCATTATGACAACCTGCTTAACAGGGCTGTGGATAATCTCAACCATGATATGACATGGTCGGAAATCCTTTTAAAGGTTTAGCGGAGATGGTTTTGCATGGATGGTTTGGAATTTGTGCTTAGCAGGCCGTGGGTTCGATTTTATGACAAAACAGTGAACCCAAACGTGACGGCCCCAAGGACGACCTTGGCAGAAATGTTTGACGAAATATGCGAGTCAGCGGGAGAGAAAACCGCCGTGATATTTCTTGATACTCCCTTTAGTTTCGCTATGTTGAAGAAATTTGTGGACAGTTTTTCCACAGCTTTAAGGAAACTGGGAATCGGGAAAGGCGACAACTTCGTCATCCTCCTTCCCAACAGCGTCCAGTTCATTGTGGCGTATTATGGTGCATTGAAGACGGGTGCAACAGTTGTCCCAATCAACCCCTTGAGCACCGCCGATGAAATAGCAGAACTCTGTAATCGTTCGTCGGCAAAGGCGCTAATCACCTTAGACCTTTTCATTGACCAAGTCGTGGAAGCCCTTCCCAAAACAAGCCTCAAACACTTCATCGTTACAAACATCGCGGACCATCTTCCATCTATCAAAAAAATCCTCGGAAAAATTTTGGGGAAAATTCCTTCAAAACCTTTGCCAAAGCACCCGGCGATGAAGATTTATTCAGAAATGCTGAACACTCCCGCAGAAAGTTTCGAATCGAAGCTTATCCCGGAAAAAGACCCTGCATCGATACAGTTCACGGGTGGCACGACTGGATTTCCAAAAGGGGTGATACTAACTCATCACAACATCGTTTCCAACATCGTCCAGATGTACGAGTTCATCAGACCCTATATCGAGGAGGGGAGGGAAAGATTCGTAGCACTCCTTCCCTTCTATCACATCTACGGTCAGACTGTTATCTTGGGAGCGGGGCTTCTCAAGGGTAACACACTGATAATCTTTTCAAGACTCGAAATCGAAAAATTCATGAAAGACATCGAAAAACATGCGGCAACGATCTTCCCGGGAGTGCCGACTTTGTTCAACCTAATGGCAAAACATAGGCTCGCTGACCAGGTCAAGTATAATTCACTAAAGCTGGTCATCTCTGGCGCGGATATTCTTCCGATTGAAGTAGCGGAAACGTTCGAGAAAAAATTCGGCAAAAAAATCTGCGAAGGCTATGGACTTTCGGAAGCTTCGCCAGTCACGCACGTCAACCCACCCGATAAAATCAGGAAGGGCTCGTTTGGAGTCCCTCTTCCGTCAACCTACGCAGCGATCTACAACCCCTCGACTAAACAGTTTTTGCCACCAGGTGAAATCGGGGAAATCGTTGTTTCAGGCCCTCAAGTGATGCAAGGCTACCTTGGCATGGACAACTCCGATGTTTTCTTTTATGAAGCAGGCAGGAAATGGCTTCGGACGGGCGACCTCGGCCACATGGACCAAGACGGGTATTTCTACTTTGTGGAAAGGGCGAAGGATATCATAAAGCACAAAGGCTTCACGGTTTTCCCAGCAGAGGTGGAAAGGGTTCTCTACGAGAGCGATGCTGTTAAAGAAGCATCTGTTGTCGGTATACCCGACCCAAACGTCGGCGAAAAAGTGGTTGCCGCCGTGGTCTTAAAACCGGGCAAGTCCGCTGACGAAGTAGAGAAGCTTCATGAGCTCTGCCGGAAGAAGCTGGCCGAATACAAGAGACCCTCTCAAATCGTTGTCGTAGAAGAACTGCCAAAGTCGCTGGTAGGTAAGATGTTGAGACGCAAAGTAAGGGAAATCGTGCAACAAAAGACATACCAATAGGTTAAGTCAGATTTTTATTGTAAGGAAGCTGCTTTGACCCGCATGGATGCCGGCTCGGTCGAAGTCTTTAAAGGACTGGAAAACGTCGTTTTGAAATCGACCGTCCTTTCCAACATTGAAGGAGATAAAGGGAAGCTGTATTACGTAGGATACCCCATCGAAGAACTAGCCGAAAACTCTTCGTATGAGGAAGTTTGCTTCCTTCTTCTCAACCGTCGTCTTCCGACGCGTGCCGAACTGGAGGAATACAAAAAGGGCTTCATAAGGGAGAGAGAGCTTCCGAGGGAAGTTTGGGAATTTGTCGGAAAGATTCCTCGTCACGCTCCGCTGATCAGCGTCTTGAGGACTGGTGTTGACCTTATGGCGCTTTATGATGGAGATGTGGAAGAGAGAGACCCATCACTCACTGAGTCGATAGCGATAAGGATTATTTCAAGGGTCGCAACATTTCTTGCGGCTGCTTATCGTGATAGGCAAGGTCTTGAGCCTGTAGCTCCTTCAACAGACCTGCCTCACGCGGCCAACTTCCTCTACATGGCTACTGGTCGGAGGCCTTCGCCTATCGAAGCTAAAATCATGGATGTTGCATTCATACTTCACGCTGAGCATGAATTGCCCGCCTCAACAACCGCCGCCCTCGTGGTTGCATCGACTCTTTCCGACCTCTATTCCGCTGTTTCCGCGGCGATAGGTGCTCTAAAAGGCCCGCTCCATGGTGGTGCAAACGAAAAAGCTCTCGAAATGCTGGAAACAATAGGCGACCCGGCAAAAGCAGAAGAATACGTAATCAGGGAGCTGTCTGCGAAGCGTAGGATAATGGGGTTTGGTCACAGGGTTTACAAGAATTTTGACCCAAGAGCCTTGATTTTCAAGAAATACTTAATGCAGTTGTCAGAAATCAAGTCCGATTGGAGTTTACTGAAGATAGCGGATAAAGTAGAGCAAGCGATGCTCTCGAGAATGGGTGGAAGGTCTATTTTCCCGAACATCGACCTCTATTCTGGCCCTGTATTCCATCTGCTCGGGTTGAAGAAGGAAATTTTCACCCCAATTTTCGCTGCCGCGAGAACGGTTGGAATCATAGCTCACGTCATCGAATACTGGCAGGATAATAGGCTAATCAGGCCTAGAGCGGTTTATCGCGGGCCAGAGCCACGGCGGTATGTTCCTATCGAGGAGCGATGATGGAATTCCTCTTTATCGTTTGGACCTCGTTCACTCTGTATTTGTGAAAAGGTTGAACAGGTTTGTCTGCGTAGCAGATGTACAAGGTGACCGAAAAATGCTGCGTCTGACTAATACTGGCAGACTACGGGACCTCTTGATTGAAGGCGCTGAAATTCTCTACAGAAGAGATCGGTCAAGTAAAACTGAGGGCGTCGTCGTTGGTGTGATGGCTCGTGATAACGCGGCGTTGATTGACACCCGAGAACAAGCGAGAGCCTTTGAAGCTGCTTTCTACCGAAAGCTAATACCATGGTTGGAGAGTTTCAGGGCCTTTAGGAGAGAGGCATCATTCCAGGGATCTAGGTTCGACTACGCTTTCGTTTACGGAGATCAGGAGGCTTTTCTCGAGCTCAAGTCAGCGGTTTACCTCCGTGAAGACGGTGCAGCCATGTATCCGGACACGGTCTCGGTTAGGGGGCGAACTCACATCGAGAAGTTGACGAAAATAGCGAAAACTCATCCAGCCTATGTCGTTTTCGTGGCAGCCCACCCAGATGCGAAGTTTTTCACTCCATGCGACCAAGCTGACCCCATGATCAGGCCGTTGCTGATAAAAGCACGTAACGAAGGTGTAGTTGTGAAGGCCGTACAGATATTCTTGAGTGGCGACCACTGGGTCGTTTGGAGGAATTCGGACCTTCGAGTGAGTTTAGATTGATAGAGCTGAGGCGGCGAAAACTACAAACAACCAAGGGCTAGAGATCTTGAACGCTCTCCAAGCGGCGCTAGGTGAATAACGTATGCATGGTCTGATGCTTTCGTAGATAAGCAAAGCCGAGACCGGAAGAACTACAGCCAAATAAACGATGTAGTTTTTCACGAAAAGGGATAGAAGCAGAGCAGCGATGACAGAGAGGACGTTTGAGATCAAAGATGCTTTCGATGTCAACTCTACCCCTTTGACAACCGGTAGCATTGGAATTCCAGCAGCCTCATAGTCTTTGAAAGCGCGGGATGCCAGCGCCCAGAAATGACCCGGCGTCCAAAGGAAGACCAGCCCCGCCAGTAGTAGCGGAGCTAAAGTAAATTCATGTCCGGAGGCCGCCCAGCCTGCGAGTGGAGCACAACTGCCGGCGGCACCACCAATCACGATGTTCCACACCGAACGCCTCTTGAGCCATACAGTGTAAACCAGAACGTAAATTGCCACGCCGAGGAAGATGAAAAATGATGCCAAGAGGTTTAGAGTCAAAGCTGAATATATGACCGACAGGACGACCATGGATACACCAAGAATGAACGCCGCTCTGGGTTTTATCTTTCCAGATGGTAAAGGCCTTCCTGCGGTTCTTCTCATTTTGCTGTCGATGTCCTTGTCGAGATAATGGTTTAGCGCGCTTGCCCCCCCAACCGACAAATAGCCGGAAAAGATTAGATGGGGTACTCCGTTTACAGGACCCGACGCCAAAAAATAGGACGCTACGGCCGTGAATATGTTTAGCAGAGTTATTTTTGGTTTCGTCAGCGAGAGAAGATTGACGAGTGCCATGCTGAACCATGTGTGCAGCCGCTTAATTTATAAGTTCTGAGAAATAAACAGGCTGATGTAAGATAATGCTATTACTGCGGCCACAGCTCTTTCCCAGCCAACTCCTTTGGCGCTGACTAAAACGGCAGACAACGCGGCTAGTTGCCAGATGTGAACAAACACATAAACCCAGAAGGTCGCATCAGCGAAGGACACTTCGTTTATCAGTCCAAACCCGGACAAAAGAACGAAATAGGTCATCAGGAGGTTGGTTGGAGTCAAAGCTATTGGTACGGTCGCCGCTATGACACTTTCTCCACCCTTTTTAAAGCTGGTGGCTAGACCAGCCAACACCATGACCACGATAAGAAACAGCAAGTTCCCTCCAGCGGAGACCGCTGCCAGCTCGGGCGACGGAGCCTGTACGAAGTGTAGAAGTATTTGACCGTTCGATAGCCTCCAGCAAAGGAGAACGTATAGCATTGCCGAAATCATCGATACCGGTATCAGCGTCGCGTTCGAAAGCTGAACCTTCCGTAGCAACGGGTTGAGGGTGAATGCGTAGAAAATTCGTTTGTAGCCCACCGGCTCGGACACGCTTGATTCAGCCAAAAAGTCGGAAATTTTCATCGAGTCCACTAACCGGAGGCCTTTCTCGCTGAGAGTGTATCGTCGTTTGTCGGTTTTCACGACGAAAGGATGCATGAATTCTAGGTGGTAGTATAAGGTGCCCACACTGATACCCAAAAATTTCTTCAAATCCGTTGCAGCCAACGAACCGTTCTCCTTGAGTAACTTGATTATCTGACGTCTGACAGGGTTCTTCAACAGACTGTAGAAGAGAAGTTTTTCGTCCTTCTGTTCTAGTTGTTTAGAGCTGCTAACTAAATCTAGGTTTTCTTCCTGCACCATGCTGCTTGTCTATCTTCGAGTACATCGCTTTAAAGAGTTTTTTTCTAACAAATTAGAACGTAATTGCAATAAATAGAAGCTGCTCCCCAATCTTAGGGGGGTTGTACCGCCGCGGATTAGCTTCGGTCTTGACAGCCGTCACAGCCGTTGTAATGTTTTTTATACCCACAGTATCTGCAGGTCCGCGTTCCAATTATGATTCCGGACAACATGAAATTTTGGTTCAGATCCACAACCTGCTGGATGACTTTTCGAGGGTGGGAATAGAAATGTCTAACATAAAATCCTACATCTCGTTTTTGTTATCAGAACAAGAATCTGTCGGACCATTGTTGGCTTCTCACGTAGAGGGCCTCAAGAAAAAACTGGATGCCCTTTGGGTAATAGCGCAATCCTCACGTGACCGGGCGGCAAAGGCGGCCTATGCTTTGGATGAAGTATACGGATTGAAAGCGGCTGCAAAAGGCGTGTCCGGTTCGATGCTTGAAGCCGCAGAAAGGCTGATCGAACAGAGTCTGTTAACAAATGAAGCTAGTCGATCTGAGGAATTACTGAACGACGCCGTAATACTGACTGAGGCGGTGAAAAACATCCTTCAAGGAAGAAAACTCGACATCCGTGTTTCCAAAAGCGACTTCTCCGACACCGGCGAGTCAGAGGTCAGCATTGCCTCTGTGGAGACTTCCAGAGGAACAGTAAAAATCTACCAGACAGAAGAAATCCAAAGATATTCGAACCAAACCATCGTTGTTACGAAAAATTCGTTCATAAGCTTAGGGAAAACAATAATAATCCAGAAAGAGGTGAATCGAAACATCGAACAAACGGCAAAGGATCCAGAAATTCTGGTAGGTAAAAACATAGAAATCGGCGCGGTTCTCAACATACGGAAAGCTCTAAACAAACCCATACTCGAGAAAATTGAGTACGATGTGGCTGTGTCAGATTACAGCCTTGAACGAAATCTCATACGACTCGTTCTTTCTTCGGAGAACGCGAGAAAGACGGGACGTTTAATCATCATTGACGTAGACAGGTCTACGATGAGGGAATTTCTTGCACGTGAGGTAATGGTAAGGGTTGATGGAACACCAGCCAAGCTCGCTTCTAGCTTAGTAGAGGTTCTCAACGGAGAAGTTGAAAGGCCTCTTTACTTTCTAGCAATAACTGGGAGAGGTGTCCAAATAGTCCTTTACATTCCAACTTGGTCGACTAAAGTCGTGCTCATCGGTCCGTCGTCATCGCTCACGTACCTCATATCGATTCCTTCGGTTTTGGGCGGTGACGCGCAATTTTTGGCTACCACCGCGGCCGCAGTGATTTTTTTGACCACGTTGCTGATAACCCGTCTAAAGCGAGCAAGATAGACCCGCGTCTGTCTTTCAAGTAAAACCTGACCAGTTTTTCAGTGAATTTGTCGAGCGGCAGCGTAATGGCCTTCCGCGGCTCGGCCCAGACGTAGCCAACAACTTCGGAGCCGTCTACTTTCACCTCATCGGTCAAAGGCCTACACAACACGTCAACAAATATGAAATGTCTGTCCTTTTCACGGAATTGTTGGGGTCTGCGTACCTCCTGCAACGCTATGACTTTCAAGGGCCTGACTTTGAGACCAACCTCTTCAAAGGTTTCTCGAGAAACCGCGTCGAACAAGCTTTCCCCAAACTTTACATGGCCACCCGGTATCGAGTATCTATAATTCCATTTTGGGCTGACGATCAAAAGTATCCGATTCTCATCATCGACTATGAACGCCCCAACAGTAAGCTCTGGATGTTTCAAACCTCGATCCGATGCATGGCCCTCAAGTCTTTTTCGAAAACCTTCAGTTCTGGTGAAATTTCAGCTGCCACAGGATCCCTTAACGAGAGGTTCCGCGACTTCTTAATGCCCCATATCATCGAGTTGAACTCGTAGATTTTTTCCGAATATTTCGCGTAGGTTTGGGGCCATCTGGGTCGCGGGAAACGTTCTAGGTGTATGCTTGTTTTCCCGTAGAGTTTTCTCCAGATGAAATCTGTTATGAAGGGGGTTATGGGCGCGAGTAAGAGTAGAACGTTCTTGAGTACCGTGTGGAGGGTGTAGTGGGCGGCGCTCTGCTCCGCAGGCGTGAATCCTTGACCATATGCCCTCGGCTTAGACATTTCAATATAATGGGATGCAAAGACATTCCATACGAACTTTCTAACCTCATTGGACGGTATGAAGAAGTTGAACTGGCGGTACCCATCTAAGCATGTTTCAATCGTTTTTGAAAGCTCTGCCAAGATCCATCTATCAGTCGGGGTCAAAGCCACCCGCCGCGGCTTTGGAAACATCGAGACATAACGAGCTATGTTCCAGAATTTCGACAAAAATTTTCCAGCACCCGCAATCCTCGCTTCCGAAATTCTGAAATCTTCACCCAAGCTAGCCTCCTGAGCGGACCAAAAACGGAAGCAGTCTGCTCCGTATTTTTCGAGGATCGGTATCGGGTCGATAACGTTTCCTTTGCTTTTGCTCATCTTTTCACCGTGTTCATCCAGACCGAGCCCGCTTATCCAAACCTTGTGGAATGGTTTCTTACCGGTAAGTTGGAAGCACCTCAGCACCGAGTAGTAAAGCCAAGTTCTAACGATCTCTTTTCCCTGCGGTCTTAAGGTGACTGGGTAAAGGTTTTCGTTGATTTTTCCGGTTTTTCGGTCGCTAATGATGAAAAGGGCAGAAATGCTTGAATCCATCCAAGTGTCGAATGTTCTTTCGTCGCCGACGAAGTCCCCGTTTCCGCATGAAGGACATCTATCGATGGGGGGCTTCTCCTTCCAGGGCTGATGGTATTCGCCGTCATCTGGCACATACGAATAGCCGCAGGACTTACAATACCAAACGGGAATCTCTGTTGCGTAATACCTTCTTCTGGAAATGGGCCAGTCGATCGACAATGAGCTTATCCAGTTTAGGAGAAGCTGTCTCGAATGGTCCGGCAGAAACTCCATCTCATGAGCGATTTTACGGAGGTCGTCGGCAAATTCCAGCTGTTTAAGATAGTACTCCTCCATCGGTATGATTTCTATCGGATTTTTGCTTCTTTCGCATGTGGGTGTTGAATGAATTATATCCTCCGACCTTATGTAATAGTCTTGCTCACGCAGCCTCAGAACTATGGCTTCACGCGCTTGTTCAACCGTCAATCCGGCGAGGAAACCGGCGTTTTCGTTCATTTTTCCGTCGGAGTTGAGAACGATTTTTTCTTGAAGTTTGAGCTCTCGGAAGAGCCTCACGTCAGTGGTGTCTCCATAGCTGCAGACCATAACGGCGCCGGTGCCAAACTCTGGTTTTGCCTCGCTGTGTGGAATTATGGGCACGACCTCGTTGTAAAGGGGTGTAAAAGCCTTGCTGTAGTGAAAAGGCTTGTATCTTTGGTCTTCGGGGTTTACAATTACGGCCCTGCAGGCAGGAATTAACTCAGGCCTGGTAGTTGCTACCGGTATGTATCCGCCCTTTTCAAGAGGAAACTTGATGTAGTGGAGTTTCGCGGGAAGTTCTGTGTATTCGACCTCGGCGTCTGCGATGGTTGTCCCACAAACGTGGCAGAAGTTGTTAGGCCTCGAAGCTCTGTAGATCAACCCTTTTTTCCACAGCTTGACAAACGTTTTCTGGGTCAATCGACGATATTCATGGGAATCAGTCCTGTAGCGGTTCTTGAAATCACCGCTTAACCCAGCCCGTTTCATTATCCAGAGCATTTCATTTTCAAGCTCGTCAAGCGATGTCGAGCAAAGCTCGATGAACTTTTCCCTAGGGAAATTGCGAATAGATATACCGTATTTCTTCTCTGTGTAAATCTCGACAGGCAGTCCGTTGCGGTCTATTCCGATGGGGAACAGTGTCATGTAGCCGCTCATTCGAGCGGTTCGTGCAATCATGTCGATTTGGCTGTAGTGCGCTGCGGCGCCTATGTGCCATGGCCTTCCGCTCGGATAGGGTGGCGGGGTGTCGATTACAAACTTCTTCCGACGCGAACGTGGGTTAAACCGGTAAGGGTCCTCTTTTTCCCATAGCCTCAAAATTTCCAACTCTAGGCTTGGGTTCCAGGACCTCTCCTCGATGACGGGCTTGAACTCCATTCCAGGTTAGTAAGCTGGAAGCTCGCAATTTAAAAATTAGACCAACCCGAGGATTTCACGCGCCTCGTCGCTCATGCGGTCTGGCGTCCAGGGTGGGTCGAATACGATTTCGACGTCTACCTTCTCGACGCCTTCTACAAGAGTTGTGACCGCTTCCTTCACTTGTTCAGCTACAAACGCTCCAACAGGACACCCGGGAGCAGTCAAAGTCATCTTAACGTAAACAGTCTTGTCGTCAACTATCTTGACGTCATAAACTAGACCCAGGTCGACTATGTTGACCGGTATTTCGGGGTCGTAGCAGTTTTTTAGAGCTTCCATAACCTGTTCGACGGTAGGCATCGGTATCTCTTTCGACGTGATGTATATAAACGTGTCCGAACTAATCAATGGCCGGAGGATATGAGTTGACTAAGGCATGCGTCTTGGTTGGGCCGGAGTTCGAAGACCTCGAGCTCTTCTACCCTGTTATCCGTTTGAAGGAGGAGGGGTTCGAGGTCGACATTGTCGGTCCTGAGAAAAAAGTTTACAGGGGGAAGCACGGTGTTGAAGTTGAGGCCAATAAATCTATCTCTGATGTCGGTGTCGAAGAATATGATTGTCTCGTCATTCCGGGGGGGTGGGCACCCGACAGGCTTCGCCGGGACAGTCGAATAGTCTCGTTCGTTTCACGATTTTTCAAGACCGGCAAACCGGTCGCCGCCATTTGCCACGGGCCACAGCTCCTAATCTCTGCCAAGGTTTTGAAAGGTTATCGGCTCACTAGCTCCGCTGCAGTTAAAGACGATGTCGAAAACGCTGGAGGGGTTTTCGAAGACAAGCCTGTAGTGGTCGACAGAAACCTGATAACCTCTAGAAACCCAGGAGATTTGCACGTCTTCGTAAAAGCTTTACTGCAGGAGATCAAGAAATGACTCAGTTTGTGATCGAGGAGAGGTATGACCTAGGAGAGCTCGTGACCTTCAAACCCAACGTGAACCAGCCACGCCATCGCTGGTTTTTTCTTTAAAGAAGGTTTCTCGACGCAATTCGTCCGTCTCATGCTGCATGAGCTGGGAGCGAGTCAAGCTCATACTGTTTTAGACCCCTTTAGCGGTGTTGGCACAACCTGTCTGACTTGTAGCGAGCTGGGGATTCGGTCGGTCGGAGTAGATGTTTCTCCCCTTTTCGTCTTCGTCTCTGTGGTCAAGACAAGACATTATGATGCAGAGGCGCTACGAAGGGCTAGAAACCTTTTGTTTCAATTAAAGTTCGAGAAACCCGAAGTAAGCATCAGGGGTTTTCTGCGAACCCTCTATCCGAAAGCGGTTCTTGAAGACCTTCTCTTTTTCAAGAGTGCTGTCGAAACAATCGGAGACGATACAATACGGGATTTTTTCATTCTGGCTCTCATGACTGCCGCTGAAAAATCGTCGTACATGGTGAGGGACGGCGCCGTCATTAAGGTGGTGAAGAACAAACCAAGGATACCGTCTTTCAGAAAAGCTTTCCGCAGAACCGTTAACATGATGATCAAGGATGTGGAGAAGAATCCGCTGACCGACGCTGCCTGCGATATACGAGTCGGCGATGCAAGAAAAATGGATTTCCTCGGGGATGAATGCGTTGACGCCGTGATTACTTCGCCCCCCTATCTGAACAAAATTGAATATACGCGCTGCTACTGGCCGGAATATGAAATCTTTTTCCCGCACATCGAACACCAATCCATCCGCTCCTATGTAGGAGTAAGACCCGACAAGGTTGATTTTTCAAGATACTCCGGTGAGCACCCCATTTCGGCTGAAATGTACTTCGAAGACATGGCAAAGGCTTTTGGTGAGATGTATCGTGTTTTAAAAAGGGGCGGCCGTGCTGTCGTAGTTGTCGGTGGAGGAGTGTTCCCCGACAGAGTGATAGAAACTGACGTAGCCTTGGCTGAGATAGCTCATGAGATAGGGTTCGGAGTCGAGAAAATTGTGGCCGTGAACAGAAGAGTCGCGGCGGCCGACCGTGTTCGCAAAATTGGTGTATCGAGAGAGAGCATTTTGTATCTTAAGAAATGACGACAACTTTTTCGTGTGTTTCGCCTGGTTTAATCAGGTATTTGCGGCCTCGCCAAACTACAGTGGGGTTTGTCGCCGCCTTGACCAAAGCCGTCAAGGCCGCGGCCATTATGGCAGCTACTCCAACCGGCCACAGAAAACCGTTGAAAAAGCTTGAGGAGTGTCTCCGTGATTCAAGCCCTGCGACGACCGCTGCCGCCGCGTGCGCGGCCGCAAAAAGAACGTAGGCTTCGGCAATGATTGTCAGAATGGGAATAGCGAGACAGACGGACGTTAAAACGGAAAAAACAATAACTGTTCTCAGAGGGTTTTTTAAGGAGAGAGGGAGGAAAATTCGTATCATACCATGCCACAGCGAACGCGAATCATCGTTCCATGAAGACAAAAGCCTGTCAAAAGCCTTGAACAACTCGGCGCGCAATGAAGCCCTCTTCGCTGCTAGTGCAAGCGCACGGTCCTCGAGCACCGCGTCCCTAACAGCGTAATGGCCTCCGATTCGTTCGTAAGCCTCCCGTTTCACGAGAATGAAACTGCCGAAGGCAAACGCGGACTTTCCGTATTTTACCAAATGAGGCTTGCCAAATACGTAGAAGCCCGTCAAAAGAATGGGCATCGCCAGCCGATGTAGTGCACTGTTCATCCTGAATCTCGGGTAGATCGAGACAAACTCTAACCCATTCTGCTTCGCGGTGTTGACGGCATGCATGACCACCTCAGGGGAAAACTCCGAGTCGGCGTCTGTGAATAGAAGCCATTCACCCGTGGAATTCAAGTATCCTACGTGACACGCCCAGCTTTTCCCCATCCAGCCATCCGGTGTACGGCCGGCCGGAACAGCCTTGACACCTACGCTGTTGAACTTCTGCAATATTTGCCATGTGTTGTCTGTTGAATTGTCATCTACGACGATGATTTCTTTCTTCACTCCGACAAGATTGAGGACACTTGTGAGACATCTCCGGATGTTGTTTTCCTCGTTGCGGACAGGTATGATGACCGAAACTTTGCAGTCGGTAGGCTCGTTGAGGTAAGGTAAGTCGACGGTGTTGTTCAAAATTTTCTTACTGACTAAATAGATCACCAGCCAGGCGACCACGAATGCGGCGGAGGCTAAAATGGCCAGTTCTTCGATCAATTTCTATGCCTGAGTAAATCTTATTACATGGTTCTCGTTAAATAGGTATCGAAATGTCGGACGATTGGTGGTTCAGCCGTAGAAGAAGGAGGCCTTTCAGTATCTTCGAAGAGTTCGAAAGCATGTTTGAGGAGATGCAGCGTGAATTCATGGAAGAGGTGAAACGCATTATGGACAGTCTGCCCAAAGATTTGATTAAAGAGACACGGACGCCGACGGGCGTGAGACGGCAGTATGGGCCTTTCATCTACGGATACTCGATAACAATAGGTCCTGACGGGAAACCGGTTTTCAGACAATTCGGTAACGTGTCCCCGGCGGCCCTACCCCGCGGAGTCGAGGTTAAGCCCGAACGGGAGCCTCTGGTTGATGTTTTTGAGGAGGATAAGGCTATAAAGGTTGTCGCAGAAATACCCGGAGTTAGGAAAGAGGACATCGACTTAACCGTTGACGGAAACACGTTAACCGTGAAGGTTGACACAGAGGAGCGGAAATATTACAAAGAGGTCGACCTACCGGTTGAAGTACTGACGACCGGCGTCAAGGCCACCTATAACAACGGAGTGCTCGAAGTCATTTTGCCGAAAAAAGAAACAGGTAAAGCTAGAGGCGAAAAAATAAAAGTTGAATGAGTCGTCGATACATGGTTAAATAAGACGGCAGCAAATAATCAACAAAGAAAATGGGTTCGACCAAAATTTCCTGGATGATCGGAGGAGCCCAGGGAACAGGTGTTGACTCCTCCGCGAATGTTTTTTCAAGGGCGGCGGCCATATACGGCTTGTATGTCTTCGGCAAAAGAGAATACTATTCAAACATAAAGGGTGAACACAGCTACTTTTCTGTCGTAATCTCCGACAAAAAAGTCCATTCAACCATGGATGAGGTGCATCTTCTGGCCACCTTCGACTCCGAAACAATCGTAAGACACGCTTGGGAAGTAGTAGGAGGAGGCGGAATAATCTACGACTCCATGGCGGTGAATGAAAAGATCACATCGATACCGACTATAGAGAAACCAGTCGTCGAGAGGGTTCAGATGAGGCTTTCTAAAGAGGGTGTCGGAGAGACAGTGGGAGATGTGTTGGAGGTGGCTCGCCGGAATGGAGTTCGTCTCTATCCAATTCCCTACATGGAGTTATTGAAGAAAGTTGGAGAATTAACTGGCGAGCAGCAG
Organism: Candidatus Caldarchaeum sp.; assembly: GCA_033580815.1. Lineage (GTDB taxonomy): Archaea > Thermoproteota > Nitrososphaeria_A > Caldarchaeales > Caldarchaeaceae > Caldarchaeum. The sequence goes on from JAVQUC010000001.1 coordinate 60,466, forward strand.
CTCAGCGCCTTAGCGAGAATGACCAACACGATAGCTGTCGGTGTGTCGCTTAACCTTCTTTCAATCCCGATGAACTATCTCGAAACCGCTTTAGCCCAAGTTTTCAGGGCAAAAGCTAAGGTCGTTAAGTCTAATGTTCTTGCCGCTGAGGTTGCAGCCGAATATGTGCGGAATCATTTTTCCTCGGATTTTCCGTACAGGGTCGAGCCTCAGGGCAAGCAGAAGAAACTATTCATTTCCGGAACCTCTGCGGTTGCGTTGGGTAAGATCGTGGCTGGATGTAGGTTTCAGACCTACTACCCAATTACGCCGGCGAGCGATGAAAGCGTCTACCTGGAGGACCATCAAGTTTTCGACCTGTACGAAGAGTATCCACATCTTAGGGAAGTCGAAGAGCTTAACGGACAGGGCTCGATTGTCGTTGTCCAAACTGAGGACGAAATCTCTGCGATCAACATGGTATCCGGAGCCGCGTTGGCCGGCGCACGTGCGGCTACAGCCACCTCTGGCCCTGGTTTAGATCTGATGATCGAGGGTATCGGATGGGCTGGAATGAACGAAGTACCGATCGTCATTACTCTTTACCAAAGAGGCGGGCCAAGCACTGGTCTTCCCACCAGACATGAGCAAGGCGAGCTTCTCTTCTCGATTTTCGGGGGTCACGGCGAGTTTCCACGACTCGTTCTGGCGTCCGGGGACATAGAAGAAGCCTTCTACGACGTGGCCAAAGCTTTCAACTACGCTGAGAGATATCAAACTCCCGTAATCCACATCCTTGACAAAGCGCTTGCAAACAGCACCATGACCGTCGACGTCTTTGACGTCAGCAAAATTAGGATCGACCGCGGCAAACTGATCACTTCATGGGATTCTTCGCTAGGAACCTACAAGCGTTTCAAGTTTTCAGAGGACGGAATATCATACAGAACAGTTCTCGGCGTTGAGAATGGAATTTTCTGGAATACCGGTGATGAACACGATGAACTCGGACACATCACCGAAGAGCCGTCGCTACGCGATCGCATGATGGAGAAGAGGATGAAGAAGCTTGAGATCGCGGACGCGGAAATTCCAGACAGCGAAAGAGTCATCCTCTTCGGAGATTACGATGCGCCCTTCCTGATACTGAGCTGGGGCTCGACTAAGGGCGCTATATTGGATGCGATAGACCACTTGTCGTCCGAGGGCCTTCGTTTTGCTTTTGCCCAAGTCAAACTTCTAAACCCGTTCCCGACACGTTTCCTGCAAAACCTTACCAGCCAATACAGAAAAATCATAGTCGTAGAGCAAAATTATTCGGGACAGTTCGCGACGCTGTTGAGAGCGAGAACGGGTATACAAGTCGACCATCTCATCGTCAAGTACAACGGCCGTCCGTTTTCGTTCTCGGAGTTACGGGATGGGTTGAAGGAAGCTGTTATTCATGGTAGTCCGAGAATAGTTAAAAGGAGCGGCGGGTGATAGGGAAAGAATGACGGTTCGGTTATCGATTGTTTCATACAGAACGCCCGTGCACAATGATTGGTGCCCGGGTTGCGGAGATTTCGGAATCCTCTCCTCAATCCAGATGGCACTCGCTGATCTCCAGATACCACCCCACCGCGTCGCTGTCTTCTCTGGAATAGGATGCTCAGGGAAGACACCACACTACATAAACGCCTACGGAATACACACTCTACATGGCAGAGTACTGCCCTTCGCGCTTGGAGCGAAGCTCGCCAACCCGTCTCTCACCGTTCTGGCTGTTGGAGGAGACGGCGACGGCCTCGGAATTGGAGCAGGTCACTTCGTAAACACCGGCAGGAGAAACGTGGACATCACCTACATCGTCTTCGACAACGGAGTTTATGGCCTGACGAAAGGTCAGGCATCTCCGACCCTTCCAAGGGGAATGAAGACCAAGTCTCTGCCGAAGCCAAACATCAACGACGCGATAAATCCGATAGCGATTGCGATTTCTGCGGGATACACCTTCGTCGCAAGGGGATACGCGTACGATACACGCCATCTCAAAGAGCTCATCAAGATGGGAATCCAGCATGAAGGGTCCGCATTCATCGACGTTCTTCAACCATGTCCGACATACAACGACATCATGACAAAGGAGTGGTACGGAGGAGAAGACAGGATGGTGGAGGGAAAACCTTTGCCGAGGATTTACAAGCTCGAGGAAACGGGTTATGACGGCTTAGTAAAGTCGGCCGACCCGGAGGAAATCAACTCCAAAAAGATATTGGCCATATCGAAGTCTTTCGAATGGGGCGATAGAATTCCCGTTGGAGTCTTCTACAGAAACCCGTTTGTCCCAAGCTACGAACAACGAATTTCCGAAAGCATCAAAAACTACAGGCAAAGCCCGCCTGCAACCCAGGAAATATGTACCTCCGACGGAAGGCCGCTGGCATCCATTGAAAGCATATTGAACGAGTTCTACGTCTAGGAATAGACCAATCATACATTCCTTTTTTATCATCCTGCTCAGAGGCAATTTTTGATGAACAGAATGCTATTGGTCTCGGCGGTTTTAGCCTCATTAACGATCCTCGTAACGGGTCTCGCCGTCGTAAACGCCGCAAACCCAACCACCGGCCACAGAGGCGCTCATCGATGGGGTCCTCCCATGCTCAATCAATCGCAGACAACCGCGTCGGAAAGCGTCATCGAAGGCGTTTTGACCGATGCTGACTGGGCATACATAGAAGTCAAATCCGGCCAAACGACATACCTGGTCGCCGCACCGCGTATTTGGCAGTTGAACGGCCGAGCGACTTCCTTCTTCAAGCTATTCGCGGAAGACCAGCTCAATATCGGAGACAACGTCAAAGTGACCGCGGTAACCATCACGTTCACGAAGCCGAACGGTGCAACGGTTACGATAACATACGCGAAACACATCGTCGACTTAGATACAGGAGTAGAAGTAACAGCATTGAGACGACCCGATGTGCAACAGCCGTTCCCGAACAACACTTAACCCCCAATTTTTTGGATATGTTGCCTTTCATCATAAGAATCGATATTTTGTTTGAGATTGTCAGCCTAGTCATAAGCATCGCAATATCTGCGGTCGCTCTAGTTGGAGCGAAGAAAACCGGATCACGTTCCCTGACTCTTCTTTCGTTTGGGTTCTTACTGATGGCCTTGGCGATGCTTCTCCGGGTCGTTCTGACGACTTGGGCTTTGTCTTTTCCCATGTCGCGGCAGATGCCCTTTAGAATTTTCCCATTCCTCATACTGCAGGCCCAAGAACTAGTCTATTCCGTTGTCCGAGTGGCTGCCTACGCGGTATTCCTTTACCTCTACTCCTCGTACTCCGTGTCAAAGCCCCAGCCGAGCCTCGTCCTTGTCGCGGTCACCCCATCCCTGATATACAACCCATTCTTCGAAGCTGTTTCTGCCCTAATCATCTCGATCATAATCATCCAGCTCTGGAAATCTCGGATGGTAGGTGATTCGACATACGTGATGTACGGTTTTCTCTTGCTTATGATCAGCCACGTTTTGTTTCTAGCCTTGCCTCTTTGGTTGATGCTCTATTTCGTGGCCCAGCTCCTACAACTCATCGCACTGCTTTTTTTCCTAGTCGCCGTGCTGTCGGTGCTGTTCCGTGGTCAAAGACTATAGGTCAAAAGCAAGAATTTTCGCCGACATCATAGAGTCAGTGTCACAGCAGGGCCATGCCAGACCAACAAAAATCATGGTTGACGCGAACCTCTCCTATGACAGGCTTACAAAATACTTGGAACTCCTGCTGGAAAAAGGCCTTATCACAAAGTCGACGAACAGCGAAACCCTATATTCTGTCACTGAGAAAGGCCTGACCTACCTCAACGAGTACAAACGTTTTGAGAAGTTTGCGGCCGCTTTCGGGCTCCGCTTATAGTTCATCTCTGTTGTTCTTGTTGTTGAAACCTCCGTTTGACGATGCGAATCTTGCACAGCAGCGAATCACCGTCCTTTATCTCAAAAATCTTCCTTATCTCCTCCGGAATTGTTATCCTCCCACCTGCAGTTACCTCCGCGAAAAAAGGAATGTCTTCTTCTGAAATTTCCACCATTATTCCACCTCGGATATCCGGAAAACGGGTCATTTATATTTTCATTCCGCCTTGGCTGGCCCACCGACGGAGGAAACGAATGTTCTGAAACCGAGGTCCTCTACGGCGGCCTTCACATTGGCGGTGTCCTCTGGGAGCGTGTTGATGAATACCGTAGGCCCCGTTTGCATCGAAAAGTAGCATCGCAACCCTTCTTTCCGTAATTCCTGAACGAGGGCCACAACCCTCCAACTATCGGGAGTCGCGAGGATCATCCGTCTAGGCCCAGTCGAGGTCACGGCGTGAAGCTCAAGGGCGTCGAGTTCAACAAGCTCTCCGAATTCAATGAAGTCTCCTTGTTTGATGGCTCGCTCGAGCTGGTCGCATCTTCTCTGCGCAGACTCTACACGGGCCCAGAAAAAAGAAGAGGCTTCCGCCTCCCTGTGGGCGTCCTCGGTTTTGAAATCGACGTATAGGGGAACGACTACTACACGGATGTCGAAGTCCTTTCTTTCAGCAATGCAAACGGCGTAGGAATCTTCATCCGACGAGCCCGCAAACCATCTGGCAAAATAGCCTACAACACTTCTGCAAGCAGAGCCGGCAAGCCTTCTTGCGATACGCGAAAGGAGCTTATAGTCCATCCCGTATTGCTCGTCAAGCCGCGCCGCTTTGTATGCCGCTGCCGCGAGCGCTGCTCCGGCGGATGATGAGAAGCCGAGGCCCTTTACCGCGCCTTTCGGGATAGAGTTTTTTGAGAACATTCGGAAGTTTTCCTCTATGCCTGCGAGGTGCTTGACGTAGTTGACAACTGACTTCACCCTCTCTAGCTCCCGACCCTTCAGAGTTTCTCCGTCAACTACGGCTATGTCTTCCCCGAAATTCCCGAACTCTATCTCGGTTTCAGTGGTGAAAGCCTCTAAGTTGACCGATATGCTGTCGTGGTAAGGGATCCTCAAACTCCAGTCCTTCAGGCCATGATACTTAACCAGTCCTTCCATCGGATGTGCTACAGCGCGTGCCTTCAAGTTTTCCAACCCTAGACGAACTTGACGGAGTTAAACCGCTTCGCTAAAGAAACGACAACTTTCCGGACATTCTCCCCTTCGATAGCACGGCTAATGTAATCCGCCAATATGGTCATCTCCTTCAACCCCATTCCGCGACGGGTGACCTCGTTCGTACCCAGCCGAACACCCATGTCAGCTATGATGTTATTCTTTTCGAGCGTATCTCTTATTTTTGCCGCTTCCTGCTCGACGTAGGGGAGGTAGATTTGATGGGATCGTGTGTAGCCTAATGAGGATTTGAAGGGTTTGACGTCTCTCCTGTCGAGAGACACCGCCAGTTGGTTGGCGTTTTCAACCACTTTTTCCGCATAACGACGGCCGTGACGCTTGATTTCGTCAAGGGCTATCGCTAGGGCGGCAACACGGTTGAAGTGGATGTTATCGACGAACTTGTGGAGAGTATTCGTGTTGATTGCCTCGAAAATCCTTTCGTCGTTTGTCAGTATCATTCCTCCTTGGGGACCGAACAGGCTTTTGTGAGTGGAGCCTAGAAGTACGTCGGCACCTTCTTTGAGGGGTTGTTGAAACAGGCCTCCGGCGATTAACCCGAGAACGTGCGACCCATCGTAGACAACGTATCCACCGTAGGAGTGGACAGCTTCAGATATTTCGCGAACCGGGATTGGATATAGAATTAGGCTGGCGCCCAACACTACGACTTCCGGTTTTTCCGCGTTTATCATCTCGACAGCTTTTTCCCGGTCGACGTTGATTTCACGTTCCGGGAGGATTAAGACCTGATATCCGAAGATTTCTGGAATCTTGTCCTTTTCAAGACCTGGGTAGCCGGCAAACTTCGGGTCAACGCTGGCAATTTTCGCTCCCCTTTTCGCTATCGCGTAAAGCGTCATCATCAAGGCCAAATGGCCGGAAAGCGGCGCAACGCTGCAAAAATCAGCTCCAAAAACCTCTTTTCCCAAATGTTCAGCCATCTCCCATATCTGATGGACTTTGCTTGTGCCGGCGTAAAATTCCGGTCGGAAAGCATACCTTGAAGCCATGTCGGATGCAAGCGCCTGCTTCACCCGAGGACTGAGAATGTTTTCGCTGGCAATCAAGTTGATGCATTGGCTCCTGTATCGTTCATGCTGCCTAACGACTTCGAAAGGATTTTTGGTCACATGCCTTTGCACGTTCTCCGAGAATATAGCCGTATTTCACGACAAGTCATATCTAGTTTCGGTTTTCACAACCCTCAAGGTGACAAGAGTGTTAATTGACAAAACGCCTTTGATTTTCTTGATGCTTTCAACTATGTCCCGGACGTGATTCAAATCACGGCCGATGACGACGGCGATCGCATCGTAATCACCCGATAACTGGTAGATATTGTATACCTCCCGCATCCCTTTCAGTTCTTCCAGGACTTGGTCGATGACGGATGGCTCGATTTTTAGCATCAGTGCGGCGGAGTTTTTTAGCCCTAGCTTCGTGTGGTCGACCAGCACTGTCGCTCTCCTTATCACACCCATCTTCACCAGCCGGTTATACCTGAAACGAACCGTGTTTTCGCTCACCCCAAGCTTCCGTCCTATCTCAGCGAAAGAAGCCCGTCCGTCGGCGTAAAGATGTTGAAGAATCTTCAAGTCAAGCTCGTCGACGCTCATCTTCCCATTTCACCAGTAGCCCGTGCCCGTCAAAATTCTTGTCCAAGTCGTAAAAACGCCATCCACGGCCGACGAACCTAACCGCTGCAACAGGCCTAGGCCTGATCTTTCCACCGCAATGCGGACAGCTTATCTCAAACCTTTCGACGAACAGTTTCAGCCTCGAAATCTGCTCTGCTGTAAAAGCGGCGTAGTTTTTACTGCTGCTTTTGACCTCGATGGCCATGAGCTCACCTTTGTCAACCGCGATTATATCGGGCTTGGCCATCTTTCCGGTGCCGCTTCCCGGAGTTCTGACGGCGTAGAAACCCGCTTGACCAACTTCAAGAAACCTCCTCAGTAACCCATATTCTCCCTCGTAACCCAGCCTCGCCTTGTAACGGGGTGAGCGGGGGTTTGAAGGTCTTTTGGGCATTCACCTTCTATCCTCTAGTTGGATGATTTTGCGCTCTTTCTTTTCGCTCGGCGTGGAATGCCTCTCAAGGTCGTTCAGCTCGATCAGCAACGGGCTCAAGTAGACGCTGAAGGTTGACGCATTTTTCATCCATTTTCTTTCCGATGGCTTGCTAAGGTAACCGACTTCAACCAAGTTTGAAAGGAAAGTTGATACGCTGCGTCTCTTGCTTTCATTTTTTGAAATTGATTCGGGAAGCTTCTCAGTCAATTCGGTCAAGGTGAAGGGGTTGCTCTCAATGGTTCCGATGGCCGAAAGCACTTGAATAATCTCTTCATGGGACAGAAGTCTAGTTTTCCATTTGAGCATCTGAATAACTGGATGAATCTTTCTCATGGCCAAATCACCCCTTGAAAAACCTTTCTAGCAAAAATCCGGCCTCCACAGATATCTCTCTGCCGCATGAACTGCAGGTGGTCACCAACGGGTCTCGTGCAGCGGCAGCGTCTTCGAGGTCCTCCCTGATTGGAAGCACCATAATTGTGTGGTTCTGACAATAGATGCATCTGAGTTTTATCTTTATCCCGCTGTCTGAATTCAGATAACTGCCTTTTTTCAAAAGCTTGAACTGCCTTACCTGCTGAGTAACCTGCTGTTCTCCCGTAGAAGCCCGTGAGGACTTCAGACCGACTTCCGCCTTCAACTTTTCAATTTCCTCTTCCAACTGAGTCTTTTTGGCGACCGCCTCTTTGAACTCTTTCTCAAGTCTTTCAAAAACCCAACGAGGTACTAAGTCCGTCCTTATTACGGGCATAACAAGCTCGACAACACGTTTCCTAACATTCTCCATAAGAGACGGTTCCAAAGTTTTTAGCGCCGGCATCTCACCAGCTTTGATGTTGGCCAGGTTCGCGAATTGTCTAGACAACGATTCGAGGTCATCTTTACGAACGAGCTCCGGATTCTGAAGCAACATGAGCAAAGACCTAGCGGATGTCATTTCCTCCTCCAATAGTTCAAGCGTTTCTCTTTTATGGGCTATTTCCTCATCCAGCTTTCGGAGCTCATTCTTCTTCTCCTCTATCATGCGGAACAAGTTTTGAGAATCGGTCTTGAAGCCGTATAATGCTTCATATTCTTTGGTGAGTTGTTCGAGTTTCTGTCTCAATTCAGTTGTTTTTTGTTCGAGTTCGTTGACCTCGGCCATTAGCTTGTTTCTTAACGCTACGAGGCTTTCAACTTCTGGTGTCCATGACACTAGCTCATCAATTTTTTTCCTGTGTGCTTCTAACTCCTCCTCCGCCCTGCGCAAATTTTCGGCAACCTGGTTGTATCTGGTTTCGACTTCCACTAGTCTTCTTTCAGCTTCATCCAGTTTTTCGAACTTTTGGTATACTTGTTTAAAGTCGGTTCCCGTCTCTGAAATCTTGGCCGCAACCTTCGCTAAGCTTTCGAGGGCCTCCACGTCAACAGAGTATTTCTTGAGAGAGTTGAGGATGGCAGCGACCTTATTGATTGTTTCCAAAGTTAGGTCGTGTTGTTTCATGTACATCAGTAAGTCTTCCTCGATCTTCCTCCTTTTTTCAAGAAGCTCTCCTATGCTGTACTCCAACTTCACGGTTTCCTTGAATTTTTTCTCGTACTCGCGTAGAAGCACTTGGTAGGACTTACCGTACTGTTTCTCGAGCTCCCTTAGCCTTATTGCCGCTTTGATGTATTTTTTAAGCTGCGCCGGCTCGAGTCCAATGTCCTTAAGAATCTCTAACGGCTGGGAATAGGTGCTTTCGACGGTGTCAACCTCTTCCGGGCTACCCTTCACTTCTGCCATGACTACTCTGCTAACGCAACAAGCACTGATATAAGCTATAACGAGACACCGTTTTTAGAGAATATTCGAACACATGCATCGACCACATCACGGTATTATTTACGTAACATACACTTAAATAAGCTGATGACAAACAAAAGGTAGGTGTGATGCTTAACGCGTATCATGTTAGTCCTTCGTTCGTTTCGTTACTGTTCTCGCCCGAACTAGCGCTACCGATTTTCTTTCTCGTGTTGCTTTTCTTGATCATTCTTTCTTCTTCCATCAAAATAGTCACCGAGTATGAGAGGGCCGTGATCTTTCGGCTGGGTAGGCTGATAGGCGTTAAAGGGCCTGGTTTGGTTGTCATTCTGCCGGTAATTGACCGACGGCGTATCATCGACCTCAGGCTAGTGACCTTCGATGTTCCGAAACAACGGATCATCACGAAAGACAACGTCACCGTGGATGTTGATGCGATAGTTTATTTCAGGGTTACGGACCCCCAGATGGCGGTCGTAAAAGTTAAAGACTATTTCATGGCTTCCGCTTTACTCGCTCAAACCACGTTGCGGGATGTCATCGGTCAGGTCGAGCTGGACGACCTATTGACGCGTCGTGAAGAACTGAACAGACGAATTCAGCAAATCCTGGACGAAGCGACGGAGCCGTGGGGCGTCAAGGTTACTACTGTGGCTTTACGTGATGTGGTGATTCCTGAGATGATGCAGAGGGCGATCGCTAAGCAGGCTGAGGCCGAGAGGGAGAGGAGGAGCAGGATTATCGCGGCGGAAGGAGAGCTTCTGGCGGCCGAGAAGATGGCGCAGGCCGCGGATTACTACGCCCAGCACCCGATTGCGTTAAGACTGCGAGAGCTTCAGACATGGAGCGAAATTGCGCGGGAGAAGAACATGATAGTCGTGACAGAATCAGCTTCAAAAGACCTTGGAACGGTACTTGGGCTGGTGTCTTCTAAGAAAACATGAAAATTCTTTTCCCAATCCTTGCCATCCTACTTCTACTGGTCAACGTGAATATGCAACGGCCTGAAGTCCTGTTGATAAGCATCGATGGATACATTTCGTCCGGGACCGCGTTATACGTCGAAGATGCGATAGCCGCGTCGAGCAGTTACTCCGCTGTCATCATCACCATAAACACTTTGGGCGGAAGCGCCGACGCAATGCTCCGCATAGTCGAGGCAATTCAGAGATCCGTTGCGCCTGTAATCGGGTTCGTGTATCCCCCCGGCGGGAAAGCTCTTTCAGCCGGAACTTACATTCTACTGGCTTGTGATTTCGCAGCGATGGCTCCCGGAACTTTGATAGGTTCAGCTCAGCCGGTTGCCGCAGGCGAGCCGGTGACGGACAGCAAGGTCTTGAACTTCTTCTCTGAAAAAATGGCGACGCTTGCGGAGACACGCGGCAGGAACCGCGAGGAAGCGATGAAAATAGTAACCGAGAACAAAAACTTCAACCATCTGTCGGCTCTTGAGAACGGGTTGATAGAGGCCGTCGCGAATGACGTTGAGGAGCTTTTGAAGATAGCGGATGGACGCGTTGTGAAACGGCTTGACGGCGAGAAAATAATCAACGTCTCCGGGGCAAGGTTGGTAAGAAAGGATCCAGGATTGACAGCTTCGGTTGTTTCGATGCTTTCAGACCCTTTGGTTTCAAGTCTTTTGATCTCTTTGGGTGTTCTGATGCTGTTGTTCGGTCTCTCTTCACCGGGCTGGGGAGGCGAAGTAATTGGGGGGCTGATGATCGTTTTGGGGTTGGTTGGGCAGGGGTTGAACATCAATATAGCGGGAGCCTTCCTGGTCTTTCTTGGAGCTGCCCTGCTATTGTATGAGCTGCTTTCGCCGGGGTTTGGAATTATCGGAGCGAGCGGCATAATTTCACTGACGGTGGGCATCGTGTTGTTGGGTGGCTACTCGCCAGCGCCAGCTTTCGTAGCACAGGAATGGTTATCATCATTCCAACTAAGCGTTGTCGTAATCGCCCTGTTCATGGCTGGTTTCCTAGGCTTTCTGATGTACAAATCGTATAAGGCTCAACGGAAGAAACCTGTAGCGCCCGAGCTGAAATTTGGTAGAGCCACCGAGGACATCGAGGCCGGCAGAGAGGGATATGTCTTCGTCGACGGCGAATACTGGAAAGCGAGGGCTGTCAGACCAGTAAAACAAAACCAGAGAATAAAAGTTGTGGGAAAGGACAGTGGGTTTCTTCTCGTAGAGCCAGAGGAACCTACCTAAACCTTCGACCTCGCTGAAAACCTCTCGGTCTGTAGCCGCCTCTTCCTGACCTTTCTTCCGTTCCGTAGCTCTCTTTCTGGGATAGGTTGTTCTCGGTGTTGACCTCAATTATTGTTTGGTCCGTTTGCTCTATTCTTCCGAATTTTCCGAGGTTTAGCTGCATCTTCCCGCGGAACAGCTTGATGAACCCGTTAACAACTTTGACCGAATCGCCTTCGTTGACAAGGTCAATGTTGTCGTCCCAAAGAACAAGGGTTATGGCTCCTGTTTCGTCGGCTATCAAAGCTTCTGTCAACCGATGCTCCGATTGGTCGTACTGCGACGACACAACCCTTGGCTGCGGTTTCTCAACGACTTTTGCCACGAGGTTTACGCCCCGCGAACGCGGGGTCAGGCTTCCAATCTTTACCAATTCACTCAATTTCTTTCTTCACTCTTTTCTTGGTGCATATTACCTGTTTTCGACCTATTTAAAGATTGAGATACGGCGTCCATCAAAGTTGCGTAGGCCTTCTCGATCCCCATGTCTTCGAAGACGAAGGTCGCGAACTTTGGACCGCTCGGGTGTCCAATCAAAATCCTGTAGAGGGTTTCGAACAGCGTCGAAGGCTTTACGCCATTTCTGCGCGCGGTTTCGAAAACTTTAGCTTGAAGGATTTCTGGGCTCTGTGAAACGGTCATCGCCTCCGCGACCTGTAAAACAGCCGTTCTCATGGGCTCCTCTAGCTTGACCGGCTCAACCGCTGGCCTGCCGAATGTTTTATAAAAATTCACAGCCATCTCAACTTTTTTGAGCATTTCTTCGTCAGTTTTGTACCCGTACTTGTTAAGTTTTGAAGCGACGAACTCCACTTCCTTTGAGGTAGGCGCCACTGATGCGAGAAAAATCAGTAGGTTGTAGGGTACGGTGTTTGGCTTATTCTGGGGCGGCTTCAGAAGGTGAGCGTAGGCGTAAAGCCCCGTCCTTCTCGGGTCTCCGTCTCCTCTGTAGTATTGTTCGCCGAGCTGGTCGAGCTCGTTCATCAAAGCCGGTATCAGGGAAGGCGAAACCACACGAGTTCCCTTGATTCGTTTGAGGAAAAGGAGGACGAGGCTTTGGGGGGAACCGTACTTGAGCCATTCATGGGGTGTGAAAACGGAGACACCCCTTGACTTTGATATTTTCCTCTTCGAAGCATCGAGAAAAAGCTCATACTGCACATGGTAAGGAGCAGGGACTCCGAGGATGTTTTCGCATACCCAGTCGTTGACCTTCACCGAAGCCGCTAGGTCTTTACCGTAGGCCTCGAACCGTACGTCGAACCCTGCCCAGCGCGCGGCCCATTCCACCTTCCACGAAAGCTTCCCCTCAGCCTTCGTTACGTCAGCTTCACCTTCGAAACCGCAACCCTCAAACCAACGCTTCTTAATCGACACGCCTTGGCAAACATAGTGAACCCTGTGAGTTTCTTCATCGAACCCATATGCGCGGGTGGTGTAGATGCGGCCGCATCGCTCGCATAGCGGAAAATAGGGAAGCATCGTCTTGAACTTTTCCTGACCAGTTAGCTCTGCAATTTTTTCACCCACTATTTTCCAGTTGGACAGAATTTTGATTATCTCATTCTTGAGACGTCCTTCACGGTAGACGATGTAGCCCCTGTAGAGTTTTGCTTCAACCCCTGTTTTTGCAAGTGCGTCGATTAGTTGTGCTTCCATGTGTTCTGCGTATGATTCGTGACAGTTGAAAGGGTCGGGTATGAGTGAAACTGGCTTGAGAAGATGTTTTTCATAGTCTATCGGAATTTCGGATGGGACGCTGCGCAGCCCGTCCATGTCGTCGGCGAACTGTATCATCTCGGAGTTGTATCCAAGGTTTTTAATGGCTAGAGTAACGGCGTATGCTCTGACGGAGTCCGACAAGCTCCCGATGTGCACAAACCCCGAGGCGGCGATCCCGGCCTCTGTCACGATGTTTTCCAGGCTACGGCCCAGTTTTTTCTCACGCTCGATGACGTCCCATGCTAGCTTGTCAATCCAAGTTCCCAGCCCGATGCGTCGTCGCTCATTCATCACAAACAGCAGTTCTAACCATTTGTTATACCTTTAAAGCTTTGACAGAGAGGGCTTCCGGAACATACACGGGTCTGAAACCAGAACGGCGCAGACGTCGCATGACACCCTTGTAGAAGAGGCTTCCCTTCTTTATACCCGGTTGGCCGACGTAGTGGACAAGAACTCCTCCCTTTCTCAAAACTTTCCAAACTAGTCTGTAGAAGTCCAGCGAGTAGAGCTCGCCTGCCACCTTCACGGTGGGAGGGTCGTGCATGACGGCGTCGAACACAGCATCACAGCCTTCGAGAAATGAGAAGGCATCCTCCAAAACGACCTCTATCTTTTCGGCGAAAAGCCCCCGAGACCATGGGTTGTAAGCCGCCATCTTCAACACGTTAACATCCTTCTCAACCGTGACTACTTTGACGGCTCCCTTTGCTGCTATCGCGGCGGCCGTGTATCCTAGGCCTGTGCAGATGTCGAGAACTTTCGCGCCAGACAGGTCTGGGAATAATGAGACTTTCATTTCAGCATCTTGCACAGGATCCAGTCCGACGGTCCTATGCATCCTGACTCCGTTTATTTCGATAGTCGGCGGCCTACGCCAGCCGGCAACAACCAGCCGATAGAATGATTTTTCGAACCAAGCCAGTCTGGAAAACCCTTCGTCTACCACGTAAACATCCTCGAGTCTGGAACAAATTTGTTTCAGCCTATCCCATGGCAAAATTCTTCCACCGACCAGCACACCTTCCGAAACCCTTTCAGCCCTCTCGGCCGAAATTCCGAGGTCTAGCGACACGTCTGGTGACTCACCAGTCAGAATCTGTCTGGCCTCGTATCCCGACAAAAGAGGAACTTTGACGGGTCTCAGCGAGTAAGCCATCGGTGATTTTATTACGTCGTCAACGGTAAAAAAGGTGTTGAAAACCGCCATAATGTTGTCGCTCACGGACCAAGCGGCTGTAAACATCCTGCAGCGGCTTGTGGAAAATTTCGGGTTTCGTCAACTGTCTCCTACACTATACAGGAAGGATGTTGTAGATGTTATCTGTGTTGAGGGATCTATGTTGAACGCCGACGACCAGGTTGCTAAAGTGGACGCGGACCTTATCCTAGTCGCTTCAAAGCATGTTTCCGAGTCGGGTCGTCCGTGCATATTGGCTCATTCAACCGGCAACTGGGGAGCTTCTGCGGAATACGGAGGTAGGCCGGAGAAACTTTCGATGACATCGGCCAGAGCTCTTTACGCGACTGTTCATAGAGCTTTAGAGGCTGTAGATTCGCTGGGGCTGAAGAACGTGGAGGTCGGGATGGAGGCCACGCATCACGGGCCCTACTCCGAGAAGCCGCTGATTTTTGTGGAATTGGGTTCGTCACCGCGGGAATGGATAGACTCGGCCATGGCCGAAGCAGTCGCCCAGACGATACACAACGTATGTTTTGATACATCATGGCGGGCTCCGGAGCCGGCTGCAGGTTTTGGTGGCGGACATTACGCCCGCGACATCCTGAGACAGGTATTAGATCATCAATACTGTGTAGGGCACGTCGCTTCCAAACATCATTTCCCACTTTCAAACAAAGCCACTGCGCAGGCCTTTACCCGAACAATAGAAAGACCACGGACAGCGCTTATCGACTGGGACGGGCTTAAATCGGAGCATAGAAACCAGCTTTTGCAATATCTCGCGGAATTGGACGTAGTTGTGGTTAAGGTTTAGGAACCGAGTGTTTATATACCGAGAATGGCAACAATAGCCGGGCGATGCTGCTTCCGGCTGAAATCGAGTCGAAGGTGATGATTCCCTTCCTGAGGTCAATGGTGGCGAAGAAGCTTGTCCACGAAAACGGCTTCACCCAAGAGCAGGTAGCTCGGGTGCTCGGCATAACGCAAGCGGCCGTCAGCAACTATCTCAGAGGGGTCAGAGGAGTTTCATCCGATTGGGAAAAGAACGAGGAACTGGTGAAATGGGCTGACGAAGTCGTCGAAGCTGTCCTGAGGAACGAGCCGAAAGAGGAAATCGCCCGAAGGATAAACGAAGCTCTGAAAAACATTCGCGTGCTGCGCATACTATGTGAATTTCACAAAAGAGTTGAGCCAGAAATAGACGTGGATTCGTGCCACGTATGCGACTAGCTGCTGAGAAAGCGGTTGGACAACTTTAAAACCTTCTCGAACAGCTTTTCTAAATCCTCCGCAAAGAGGTAGGTGATTGGCTCATAACCGACGCCGCCCCCGTGCACTATGGCCTCGGGAAATTTTTCAAAAGACCTCGAAACGCTCTCGAGGTCGAGAAGAACAGTCTCGTCAGTTATGGTCGTGGTGTGTGGGGCTACTATGGCGTAGGCCAACCCAGCTTTATCCAAAGCTCGTTTCATATTTTCGGAATAATTCAAGTTCACTGCCGCACGGATTTTTCTGTCAAACTTTCTGGCGGTCAAAAGCACTAAAGCGAGATGATGGCTTCCCCCGAAAGCAGGCTTGCCCACCGACCTTACTTCGTCATCGACCGCAACTATCCTGCCAACTACGCCGGCCACGTCATCTACAGACTTGGGGTTCTCAACACTGTAGACTAAATTGGTTCCGACCTGTGGAATCAGTTTGGCAAACCAACGACTCGATTCAAGTTTTTTAACGTATTTCTCCAATTCCTTGAGAATCTTCGTTTTTTCGTCGTCGAATTCGGCGGTAAAAATCCGGCCGATGCAGATGTCACAGTTTATCAACTGTGGATACATCCGCCGATGAAAATCGCAAAAACGGCCTTTTGAAAGGAGCTCGAGCCAAAAAGCTTGAATGATTTGCGTGGCTCTAACCGGGTTCGAAATTATTTCGTCGCAAATGGTGTCGACCAGAAGAGTTGTTTCCCGTTGCTCGACCCCTAACTCTTCAAGCCTTCTGTAGAACCTTTTTTCGTCGACCGCCAGAATTTGACTCACAGCGGACTGCGTTATACCCAGGTATCGTGCTATCGATGTCTGTCCCTTACCATGCTTTTTCAGCCTATGAACTACAAGCCCTCGAACCGCCGGAAGAAACACCTTCGTCATCATCTCACATGGCGGGAACATGACTGAACTTAGTTTTCGAGGTTTATAAGCAACCTGCCTGAAAAATCGCCCGATGCAACGTCACGACATGGAGATGCCGCAGTACATAGTGATAGGCAATAATCTCACTGACACAATAGTTTGGCGCGCTCAAAAGATTCACCATTTTAAAAGAATCACTATGGTCACGAGCAAAACCCCGTTCAGAGTGTATGGCTCGAAAATCCTTGAGAAGACAGATTCTTCCTTGAGCGTAGAGATTCTCCTCGTGGACGAGGTCGTTGAAAACTTCTCGACACACGTCTCAGTCGCGAAAAATTCCGACGTGGTATTTGGTGTTGGAGGCGGACGAGTGCTCGACGTCTCAAAAGCTTTGGCGGAGGCGATTGGAAAGCCGTTTGTCAGCATTCCAACCGTTGCGTCCCACGACGGTATAGCAAGTCCTATGACATCCTTCCGCAGTGAAGGGAAGGCTTATTCGAGGAAATCTGTGATGCCCCGCGAAATATATGCTGACATGGCCGTCATTTCCGTAGCACCGCGCCGTTACCTCTTGAGCGGATACGGAGACCTCGTTGCCAAACACACTGCAGTGCGGGATTGGTGGCTGGCCCACGTAGAGACCGGTGAATATTACGGGAGATACGCCGCCCATCTCGCAAACCTGAGCGCAAACGTCATAATGAAATCGGCCAAACATATCTCCAACGACTGGAACGAAGGAGTGAGAACAGTTGTCGAAGCACTGATAAGCGCGGGTGTAGCGATGGGAGTGGCAGGCAGCAGCAGGCCGTGTAGTGGAAGCGAACACTTGATCGCCCATGCGCTCGAAACATTGATGGAAAAACCAGCCCTTCACGGCGAAAGGTGTGGGGTCGCGACCGTTTTCACCTCTTGGCTTCATAAGTCAAAGTGGGAGAAGGTTTTGCAAAGTTTGAAAACCGTCGGAGCACCATACACCTTGAAGCAAATCGGTGTTGATGCCGAATTGTTCGCGGAGGCCGTTATGAAAGCACCGGAACTCAGAAAAGAGCGCTATACCATCTTACATAAAGTGCCTTTAACGAAGCAAGACATATTCCATGTGCTAGAGGAAACGATGCTAGTGTAGTATATATCAAGGTTTACCCGACATTATCTGTGGCCTACAGGATAGAAGCAGACACTCTAGGTGAAATGAAGGTTCCAGCCGATGCTCTGTACGGCGCGCAAACAGCTCGTGCAGTCGATAATTTCCCCATCTCGGGTCTAAGGTTTCCCAGGTCTTTCATCCGAGCGCTTGGCCTGATAAAACATGCGGCGGCCGAAGCGAACATGGAGCTCGGCCTCCTAGATCAAAGAATTGGACAGGCGATTTCGAAAGCTGCCCTCGAAGTTGCAGAGGGATTGCATGACAGGCATTTCGTCGTCGATGTGTTCCAAACAGGTTCCGGTACCTCAACGAACATGAACGCGAACGAGGTAATCGCGAACCGAGCCCTTGAAATCCTCGGCCTGAACAGGGGTGATAAGAAGACAATTCATCCTAACGACCACGTCAACATGGCTCAGTCGACCAACGACGTAATTCCCACTGCAATCAACGTTGCAGCCGCAGAAGAGATAGTTAAAAAACTTCTTCCAGCACTCGAGCTTCTCGAAAAAGAGCTCTCTAAAAAAGCGTCAGAATTCTCGGAATACGTTAAATCCGGGAGAACGCATTTTCAGGACGCCGTACCGGTGACGTTTGGGCAAGAATTTTCCGGCTATTTCACCATGATTAAGAAGAGCCGACGCCGTGTATCGAACGCGTTAGAAAGCCTCTACGAGCTGCCCATCGGTGGTACGGCCGTGGGCACGGGGTTAAACGCTCATCCATCTTTCGCCGACAAAGTCGTCGAAAAGCTGAGCAGGCTTACGGGCATTAGATTCCGCGTCGCCGAAAATAGGTTCGAGGCCATGGGAACACGCGATTGCTGCCTCGAAGCGTCAGCGGCATTGAGAAGCACAGCCGTCTCCCTTCTCAAGATATGCAACGACTTGAGAATCCTTTCGTCGGGTCCAAACACTGGAATCGGCGAGATCGAACTCCCAGCCGTACAACCAGGCTCATCGATCATGCCTGGAAAGGTAAACCCAGTAATCGTAGAGTCAGCGATGCTGGCCGCTGCTCAAGTCATTGGATACGACAGGGCAATTGAAGAAGCCTGCCGTCTGGGCGAGCTCGAGCTCAACATGGGGTTTCCGCTCATCGCCTACGACCTCTTACAATCAATCGAGATACTCGCCAATACGTGCGAAAACCTTGCGTTAAAATGCATAAGAGGTATCAAGGTCAACGTTGAAAAAGCTAGGAAAATCGCTGAGTCAAGCCCAGCCCTCGTCACAGTGGTTGCGCCGATGATCGGCTATGATAAGGCTGCAAAAATCGCAAAGAAAATGCTCAGCGAAAACAAGACCATCAAGGAAGCGCTCATCGAAGAAGGTGTTGCGACACCTGAAGAAGTTGATAAAATCATCGACCTCCTCAAGCTAACTAAGGGAGGCATCATGGGAAGAGTATAGGCCTCGGAGCAAAGTCACCTAAACGTCCAACACGGTCCAACTGTTCCAAAACATAGTCCCTAATTTTTTTCGCTGAAGGCAGGTCAACTATCACTTCTCCTTTCGCCATCACCTGTTTGAGCAACGGCCTACATGGGCCACCGCAGACCGGACAACTGTCTACATGCTTGCCCCAAACAGTCACGACATCATGCATTTTTTCGCATCGGTAAACCTGTTTTTTGCCAGGAAGTTTACCCCGTTTGGACATCGGCTGCCCTCCCCTTTCGACTATATCCAGGGCTAGGTCAACAGATTCGGGAAAGGCGATCGACGTTCCCACGCCGAAACCATCAACTATGTCTGCAAGATCTTTGATGTTTTCCTCAGCCAACCCGCCGCTGACAAAAATCTTGACGTCGGGAAAACCTTTGATGCTCAGCGTCCAGCGAGTTTCTTCGACGATCTTCCTCATGTTCCCCCTACGCGATCCCGGCGTATCAAGTCTCACGCCGTAAAGTTTTTTCCCGAGAGTTTCAGCCGCTCGAATTGATTCCTGTCGTTCATCGTAGAAAGTATCGACTAATGCTATTCGGGGAACGTTTTCAGGCATAACTTCATCGAACAAACGCCAAGCTTTTACCTCATCAGCTAACACAAGAATCAACGCATGGGGCATCGTTCCCATCGGGTCCAGCCCCATCATCGTGGCACCCACAACACCTGAAACAGCGTCGCAGCCTCCTAAGTATGCAGCCCTGTCAACCATTGGGGCGATCGCTGGATGAACCGACCTAATTCCAAAAAACAGCACCGGTCTTCCGTCGGCTGCTAGCTTGACCCTCGCAGCCTTGGTCGAAACGCTAGTCGAGTGACGGATCATGCCGAGAATTGAAGGCTCGTAGACGGCGAAATCCACGTAACGGCCCTCTATCCTGGACACCGGCTCCATCACTTTGAACAAAGTTCCCTCATCCATAGCGTAGAGGTCGACCGGAATTCCTTCGAGCAGCCACAAAACCTCCTCCAACCCGGTGAAAACCGCCCAATCATAACCCGCCGGAAAGCCGTATGAATGGATTTCAGCTGCGACACGGACTTCAGAAGAACCGCTACGCTCAAGTATGGTCTTCGTCCTCTGGAAATATATGTCTGTGACTTCTCCGCTTCTAATTTTTTCCAGGCCGCAAGAGTAAGGCATTGGGTTGCGCTTCATTGTCTAAAGGTGATTAAATCTGACCTCGTTAAAATACCTCTGTAGAGGAAGGAGACCTGCCTTAATGCCACTTTCATGTCGAAGTCGTTCAAGGCCGAAACACAGTCAACTGGTACGTAGACTTTGTACCACCTAAGTGCAGCGCTGCCGGCCGTGTGAAGAACGCAGATGTTGGCCACGGTTCCCGTTACCAAAAGGTGTTGTATTCCGTGAAGGCGCAGTAGATGGTCTAGGCTAGTCCCGTAAAACCCGTCATAACGCAGTTTCTTGACGATAAAGTCAGAGCCCGTTGGTTTCAGCTGGTCAACTATCTCGGCTCCCCAAGTCCCGGCCAATGCATGTTCTCCCCATATTTCGAACTCTGGGTCTTTCGGGTCGTGCCAATCCTGTGTATAGAAAATTTTGACGCCGGCATCTCTTGCTTTCTTGACCAGCTTCTCCAGATTAGGAATGGTCGAAACCGATTGAGGAACGAAGAGTTTGCCTTTTGGATGGCAGAAATCGTTCTGCATGTCCACCACAATCAAGCCCGTTGACGAGCTTTCCAGCATGACGGAAACAGGCTCGGGAATAGAGGGCTCGACCACACATATAGTCATCAACGCATAAATAATAAGTTTGCCAATCAATGATCGTGTCGAACGTTGATATCTTGAAGAGGATAGAAACTGCCATCCAATCCGACTTTGACAAGGCTCTCGAAGACCTTAGACGGCTCATATCGGTTCCAAGCGTATCAGCAAGAAATCAGTTTATCGGCGAATGCGCTGACTTGGTGAAAGGTCTTCTCGAAAGAGATGGTTTCGATGTAAAAATTTTGGACGGTGACGGTGGGGCACCCTTCGTCTACGCCGTTAAGGATGGTGGAAAACCTTCTATTCTGCTTTACAACCATTACGACGTTCAGCCGCCTGAACCCCTCGAACAATGGCGGACAGACCCATTTCAGCTGACGGAGCTTGACGGCGTCTTTCATGGTCGAGGAGTTGCTGACAACAAGGGCGAGATAGCCGTTCGGTTGTCAGCCGTTCGTGTCGTCGAAAAAGTGATGGGTAAACTTCCGCTCACCATCAAGTGGTTGATAGAAGGTGAAGAAGAGGTTGGAAGCCCTAGAATAGCTACAGTTGTTTCAAAAAATCGAAGCCTTTTCCAGGACGTGATTGGATGCATGTGGGAAGGCGGTGATGTCGATGATAGGGGCCCAATCTTTTACCTAGGTGTCAAGGGGATTCTTTATGTAGAGCTCTCGCTTAAGACAGCAAACGCGGACATTCATTCAATGTACGCTCCCGTAGTGGAAAATGCGGCGGAAAAAATGACACGCATCGTCATGAATCTTAAAGATGAAAGAGGGAGAATAAGGATTAAGGGTTTTTATGACGATGTGAGAAGACCCTCCGAAGCTGAAAAGAAGCTGGCAAAGAGTTTTGGAAGAAGGTCGGAGGACTTGGCGAGAAGCCTTGGGGTCGATAAACTGAAGGCGTCGAAGGATAATTTCTTGGCGAAACTCATGTTTGATCCCACGTGCAACGTTGCCGGATTTTACTCGGGCTACACGGGCCCCGGCTCAAAAACAATAGTTCCCAGCTCGGCAAACGTGAAGATCGATTTTCGGCTTGTTCCAAACCAAGACCCGGAGAAGATTCTTCTAAGGCTGAAAAAATTCCTGCCAAGGGACATCGAAGTCAAGGTCCACGGCATGTCGCATCCAGCGAGGATAAACCCTGACAACCCCTTAGTGAAGATCGCCGTCGAGGCGGCCGAGACAGTTTACGGAAGAAAGCCGGTGGTTCTTCCAAACACGCCTGGCACAGGACCGTTGTCTTATTTCGTCAAAGCAGGAATTCCAACTGCCATGGTGTCCGCCTTAGCCCATCCCGGATCTGGGCTACACGCGCCAAACGAAAACATATACCGAGAGCATTTCATCAAATCGATTGAACATCATGCGATGGTTTTTATAAAAGCTGCCGAGCGAGCTTAAAGGCCAACACAGGATGGCTGAGCAGTTTTTTGGCAACTCTTCCGATGTCTAGGCCGTTAGCCAAGTCGAGGATGTCTTCAGCCTGGAATATTCTAGCGAGGGTGTCCAGCTCTTCGTCGGATAGAACCTCGACAGCCCTCATCGCCTTAAGGCTCCTTTTGATGCGGTTCAACCAATTTTCGTATAGCTTGTAGAATTCAGACAACCTCTGTTTCGAAGTGTCGCCCTCAGCAACCGCCTCCGCCGCCACTTTCCCGGCCGCTAGTCCCGCCGAAACCGATGAATGAATCCCGGCGCCAGTCAAAGGAATTACGTGACCGGCCGCGTCTCCGACAAGCAAGACACCGTCGAAAACGCTTTCGGATATCGCGCCTCCGATGGGTACAGGCGCTCCGCGGTAGTCGATGATCTTTGCGGTTCCGAGTTCGTCTGAAAATTTCTTGACGAAAGCGTCTAGATACTCTTTTGCAACGGCTCCCCTGACCCCGATGCCGACCTCGGCAAGCTTCTCCGTCCTCGGAAATATCCATGCGTACCCACCTGGTGCAATCTTGTTACCAAGGTAGAAGCGTACTGCGTCTGGGTTTTTGAGCTTGCAGTTGGCCATGATGTACTGGACTGTCGGGATTGGTTCGGGTCTTTCCGTCACTCCAATGCTCCGGGCCACTGTCGAATTATAGCCATCAGCTCCTATCACGACCTTAGCCAGATAAGTTTCTCTGTTCGTTTTGACGACGTATTTGGAGTCCTCCCGTTTGACCGAGAGAACCTCCTCCCTGACATGTATGTCCGCACCATATTCAGCGGCTTGGGCAGCGATTTCCTGGATGAAGAATGATTTGTTGATGTTGTATCCGATCTGCGGAATTTCAACTTCGATCATGCTCGGAGAGTAAACGAGGGCGTATGCCTCATGCAATACTATTCGCGGGCTCGGCTTCACGCCTGCCGTGACTAAAGTCTCTTTGCTGCATGCTTCTCCGCAGGGCTTGTTAGCCATGATGGTGGGAAATTTTTCGAGGAGCAGAACGTCGGCCCCCTTCATCGCCGAGGCCTTCGCAGCCGAAACTCCGGCAGGGCCGCCGCCGACAATCAAAATGTCGCGTTCAATCATGTGTGTCGGAGGCGACGGACTTTATATAAGGTTTGTCACCTAATCAGCATCGCGACTCAATGGTTAGATGTTTAAATCATGGTTTTAAGCTGACACATCTCAGACATGGGAGACCCGAAAAGAATACGGAAGAAATATGAAACTCCCGGCCATCCGTGGAGAAGGGAGTCTCTTGAGGAAGAATTAAAGCTGATGGGTGAATATGGGTTGAGGAACAAGCGGGAGCTTTGGCGGGTTGCAAGCATTCTTCGAAAATACAGAGCGATGGCGCGGAAGCTTTTCGTCGCCGTGGGTGAAAAAAGAATCATAGAAGAAGGCAGGCTGATAGGCCGTCTTAACAGGCTCGGCGTTCTTCCACAAGGTGCGACGCTTGACGACGTCTTGAGATTGACCGTACGTGATTTCCTTGAGAGGAGGCTTCAAACTATTGTTTTCAGGGCTGGGCTTGCGAGAACCATTTTCCACGCTAGACAATTAATTACTCATGGAAAAATTTTGGTGGGGGGCAAGAAGGTGAGGGCTCCGAGCTACCATGTTAAGAAGGGTGAAGAGGAAACGGTCCGACTTGCGGAGCCAATCTCCGTCAGTCAGAGCTAAATAATTAGTACAACATGTGAACCATGATGAGCACGGAACAGATGCAGACAACAGAGCAGAAGCAAACGCAGAAGCTTAAATGGGGCGTCGTACACATTTACTCTTCCTATAACAACATTATTGTTCATTTGACCGATTTGACCGGCTCAGAAACGATTGCAAGGGCTTCGGGCGGGATGTTCGTTGATGCGGGAAGGCTCGAGCCCACGCCCTATGCTGGTATGAGAGCCGCCTCGTTTGTGATGGAACAGGCCAAAGCAGCTGGAATCAACGCCGTTCACATTCTTGTCAGAGCTCCGGGTGGAGTTAAATCTCGAACGCCTGGGCCGGCTACCCAGGCTGCGATAAGGATGATTGCCAGGTCCGGCGTCACGATTGGAAGGATAGAGGATGTTACCCCTATACCACATGACAGCGTGCGAAAAAAAGGTGGAAGAAGGGGCAGACGGGTGTAGTCGATGCAGCTTTATACCCAACGGCCCCTTGTCATGTTGATGGAGTTTGTCGATTAGACAGGTTGACGTATCTAGAAAAGCCGTTCAGCGGAGGGAGGCAGAGGCTGTCGGCCGCATCCAGCTCCGGCCTGAAACGGTTGAGAGAATCAAGATGGGGTTGGTGGAAAAGGGGGACCCGCTTCAAGTTGCGCGCTTGGGTGGAATTATCGGGGCAAAGTTGACCTCGTCCATACTACCGCTGTGTCACCAACTGAAACTTGAAGCAGTCGAAGTAAACGAGACGGTGGGAGATGACTTCATCGAGGTTAGGTCACGAGTAGTCGCATACGAGAAGACCGGCGTCGAAATGGAGGCGCTCGCGGCGGTGACGGCGGCTCTTCTCAACATCTGGGACGTCGTCAAACAGTACGAAAAGGACGAAAATGGCCAGTATCCGTTCACTCAAATTACGGGAGTTAAGGTTCTGTCGAAGGTGAAGCGAGACGAAACCACATGAACTCCACAGGACCAAGGGCCCTGCAAAGCTCAGAATAGCCGTCCTTACCGCCAGCACCTCGAGGTATAACAAAAAAGTCAGGGGCGAGCCCTACACCGACGAATCAGGGGAAAAGGCTGTTCAAACGCTCAAGGATTTTGGACATGACGTTGAATATCTGGGCGTGGTGAACGACGACGTTTGGATGATAAGAACGTCGGTGACCAAGGCACTCGAGTTAGGGTTTGACGTCGTGGTCATTTCGGGCGGAACTGGTCTTTCTCCCCGCGACGTCACGATAGAGGCATTAAGGCCCCTTTTCGAAAAAGAAGTCGAGGGCTGGGGAGAAGTCTTCAGGATGCTCAGCTACCAAGAAGTCGGGCCGGCCGCGGCTCTCAGTCGCACTACAGCAGGGGTAATAGACGGTAAGCTTGTCGTCGCCTTGCCTGGCTCGCCATCGGCTGTAGAGCTGGGCCTAAAAACGTTGGCCCCAGAGATGCCACACATCGTTCACATCATTCGAGGCCAGTGAAACGATGAGCCGCTTGGTCGTGCTTGGAGCCGGCAGCATCGTCCCGACTCGGAACAGGTTTGCAAGTGGCCTTTACCTTGAGACGGCAGGCGCCAAAATTCTGTTCGACCCAGGTCCGTCAACCCTTCACCGGTTAGCAAAGATCGACGTGATGCCTCAGAGCCTTGACGCCATTCTTGTGACCCATTTTCATCTCGACCACGTATCGGACCTACCGCCTCTCATCATGCTATGGCCCTACAACGCTGATGGAACGCCGTCAAACCAGCCTAAAATTCTCCGGCTCATAGGCCCTAAAGGCCTGAACGAGCTCGTTCAAAAAATCACTAACGCTTTCCCGTATCTGATTTCGACGATGAATGCCGACAGATATTTGATGGTTGAAGAGGTCGAAGGGGGCGAGAAAAAAGTGGTTAACGAATGCGTTGTTACGGCTTTTGAGGTGGAACACTACAACGGTGTTGGCTACCGGGTCGATTTCAGCGGTCGGTCAATTGTCTATTCCGGTGACGCCGTTCCAGACGAACGACTGGTGAAAGTCGCGAAGGGTTGCGATGTGTTGGTTCATGAATGTAGTTTTCCGCACGACCGGCTGGTAGGCAAGCATACTTCCGAGAAACAGCTCGCCGAAATCGCGGCCCGCGTAAAGCCGAGGAAGCTCGTCGTCACCCATCTTTATCCCGTCTGGCTCGGGAGGGAATCAGAGATGCTCGAGGCTCTAAAAGTGGCGAATGTTGCTGAAGTCGTGATTGCGGAGGACATGACGGCGATAGAGATTTAAATCGACGGAGCCAAAAGCTGAGCCATGATACTTTCGGACTTTGACCTGTGGAATTATATAAGAAGTGGCCGCCTCCAAATCAACCCCTTCTCCGAGGACATCGTCAGAGAAAACGGGCTAGACCTGAGAATCGGAAGACAGCTAGCCCGTTTCAGCAAAAGTCAGCAAGTCTTTGACACACGAAACTCTGACCCATCGTCCTTCTACACCTTTGAGGAGGGTAATTCATTCATCATACAACCACGAGAACACGTTCTACTGCATACAATGGAATATCTTGCCCTGCCTAAGGATTTGATGGGGTTTGTAAACCTGAGGAGTAGCTTTGCCCGGGTAGGCTTAACCATTCCACCAACCATCATCGATGCTAACTTCGAAGGCGAGCTAACAATAGAGCTTGTGGGCGGAGATTTCCCAATACGGCTATACGCCGGCGATAGGTTTTTGCACGTTGTTTTTGCGCGTCTTTCCTCTATCGTCGAGAAACCATACGCCGGCAAGTATCAAGGACAGAGGGGAGTTCGACTTCCCAGCTTCAAATAGCCGCCCGCAATCGGCGGTAGTATTACCACGACGTCACCTTGTTTTAGTTGGATAGACCGCCAATCCTTTGGGTCTACGCTCTCGCCGTTCAAAGCAACCGCGAATCCAGCCTTCAGCCCCGAAACATCGAGAAAATCTTTCACCTTGTCTGCGTACTTTTGTCGGAAAGCCGCCAAAAAATCCGCAACCGTTGAATTGTCAGGGAGGTCGAATTCTTCGGAGTTTTTTCCCAGTCGTTCGCGGATTAACGCGAAATATTTCGTGGATATTTTCAAGCCCCCTCCAGCCATGAGGCCGTTCCATCGATATATACCTCTTTTTTGAACAAGGCGGGCTCTCGTTTGTATCGTTCGACAGCGGTGCGGAGTCCGCGAAAAACCTCTTCCCTACTTTCACCTGCAGCCGCCACTACGACAACCGGCTCTCCAACGTCGAAAACGCCAAGGAGATGCCAGACACCTACGAACCTCAGTCCGTATTCGGCTTTAACCTCATCACAGATTTTCTCAAGTGCCTTGTTTGCGTGCTCCTCATAGGACTCCATCACAAGTTTTTCCACGGACAGCTCACCCCTTCCCCTCCGTTTCACAATTCCGACAAAGAAAGCAGCAGCACCACAAGAACCATCCGAAACGCCCTCCAAGACCGAGGTAAACAGCTTCCTAACATCTAGCTCGTCCTTGTCATACACACCGGAGCCGGGTATCTTCACGATGACGTCAGCGACGATCAAGCACATATGTTTTACTCGTGGCCAAAAATTTGAACGGTCAACGAACGCGGATGCGCAAGTATTTTTTGGGTAAAAAAATTTGCTTTTCGACAAAAAACGCCGTTAACTTGATGAGAAGCCGCTTCGTCGAACATATGATTTATATTCGGTGATTTTTGACTGAAGTTTGAGGTAAAAAGAAAAGAAAATGCTTGAAGAAAAAACGATTCGGAAACAGATAATCGGTAAGCACGTCTTCGGAAACCTCTACGGATGCCCATCCCAGCTGCTGGCAGACGAAAAATATCTTCGGAGAACAGTCTTAGAAGCTGTCAAAGTTTCGAAAATGAACCTAGTCTCCATCAGGTCATGGAAGTTCGGAGGCGTGAAGGGAGGAGTTTCGGTGATCGCACTTGTTAAGGAAAGCCACATCGCTCTCCACACCTGGAACCAATACCGGTACGCTACTGTAGACATCTACACCTGCGGAGACCAGAGCACCCCCGAGCAAGCATTCGACCTCTTCGTTAAGAAACTGAACCCAGAAAGGT
The DNA here is from genome assembly GCA_033580815.1 of Candidatus Caldarchaeum sp. Taxonomy (GTDB): domain Archaea; phylum Thermoproteota; class Nitrososphaeria_A; order Caldarchaeales; family Caldarchaeaceae; genus Caldarchaeum. The sequence continues at coordinate 88,209 of JAVQUC010000001.1, forward strand.
TCGTCCGCCACGTAGCAGACAGGTCTTCGGAGTAAACCGTAAAAGGTTTACCTATTTTATGTTGCTTGTTCGTCAGGTGTTCGATTTACCGAACGGCATATACGAATTACAAGCACACCATCGATGCCCTTTCGTTCAACCTACAATGCAGATTGCGTTAACAATCCAACCGTCCGATACCTCCAACCGATTGGCTAAGTTCAAGTGTAGTTAACGGTGGAAAGCAGCCACAAAACCCCTGTTCGGGTCTCAGTAGGCTATTAATTCAATACTCGTTTAGATGGTGAACCTACTTTATCTCAACACATACTGCTTTTCAACGCAGATCGAGTTCCGTTACGTCTTATAAATCCGAGGTCAATGCGTTCGATTTATCGAACTCTTGACAGCACATGTTCCTGACTCAAAGTAAACGTTAAAAGGTAAACCTTATACCAATTTGACGCATGAAAAAAAAGTCACACGAAAAAATAGACGAAAAAGCGCTGAGGAAATCTGTAGAATACGCGAAGAAGCAGCCGCGTCTCGCTTTTTACTCTCCGCTAGCGGCCGCAATCCTGAACTATAAGAAAAACACCGTGCCGAGATACAGCATGAGCGACGAGCTCTCGAAGATCGTCGAGGCCTCGCTGAAGCAGAAATATCCTTCTCTAACCACGAGGGCGAAGAAGCTCCTGAAATCTGGAACTAAAGCCGGCGAGACCAGACGAGCCGAGCCTCAGCCGCATGACGAGGCTGAAACTGGACGAGCCTAACGGGCGGCGGCTTTTTGAGGGCCTCTTGAACGTGATTCAACGCGGATGCTGCCGCTTCCACAGGAGAAAACCCACTGTTCCAAAGCAACGTGAAAAAGGTCATCAGCATATCGCCGGCGCCGGTTGTGTCAACCGACCTCACAACATCCAGCGGCTGCAGACAATGCAAAACACGGCTTTCGACTACAAAAAGCGCACTCCTCGAGCCAACTAGAAGAATTCCGGGAACTTTGCTGCCGATCTTGGAAACGGCGTCTATTAAATTCTTTTCGTCCGCAAGAGCCACAGCCTCGTCATCGCTGCAATGGATAACGTCAGCTAGTTTGAACATTGATGAAAGGTCTTTCCCGACTAGACGAATATTTCCGAACTCGTCAACCTCCCTCAAAAAACCCTGAACGTCTAGTGAAACCATATCGCTATTAGACCTCATCATTTTCAGATGAACGTACCCTGCTTCCCTATGGTTTGTGGAAAGGACAGCTATGTCAGCATCAAGGCCTTCTAGTGTTTCGGTGGGTATTGATGGGCCTTCGCTGACTAGAACTGACCTCCGACCGGCCTCAGAGTAGACATGTCGGAGGACGAAGGAACGGTACCCACCCATTCTGACCACGGAACTGATGTCGATCCCGACTTCCACCATCATATCCAGAAAACTTTGGGGATAGTCTTCCCCCACGGCTGAGAAGGCGGATACTTTGTTTCCTGTTGACGCTACTGCAATTCCTGCATACCAAGGCGGGCCTCCGATCAGCTTGATATCTTCGTGAAGGTCTATCGTCAAACCCCCCACTACCGCTATCTTCACGGCATACTTTTGTGTGGGGAAAGATTAAATGATTCATTGACATGGTTTGAGAGGGTTGAGTGCGGTCATTCCGTTGAAGGAAGTTAGGAGGCCGGGCAGGGAGACGGTTAAGGGAATCGAAAAGTTCGAGAAGGTTGGCTATCGGATAGTCGGCAGACATTCGGCTGTTAAGGTGTGTCATTGGACAAAGTCGGCCCTTCGCGGTGGGAAGCTCTGTTACAAAAGCTGGTACGGAATCGAAAGCCATAGATGCATCCAAATGACACCTTCGCTCCAATACTGTAACATGATGTGCGTTTTCTGTTGGCGTTTCCACACTTTGAACAGAGTTCAACCATTTGAAGGCGGTTGGGACAGCCCGTCCGAAATTCTTGACAAAATAATCCAAGAACAGAGGCAGCTTCTTTCAGGTTTTGGGGGAAACTCTAAAGTCGCGAAGCAAAAGTTCCGGGAAGCGCTCGAACCCAAGCACATCGCTATCTCCCTCGACGGAGAGCCAACGCTTTATCCCTACCTTGGCGAGTTCATCCAAGAGGCCACGAAAAGAGGGATGACGACCTTCCTGGTAAGCAACGGGACAATGCCTGAAAGGCTTGAGGAATTATTGACTAAAGCACAACCGACATCGCTCTACATCAGCTTGTACGGCCCAGACAAGGAGACACACGTCAAGACATGCAAACCACTAATACCCGACAGCTGGGAAAGATTGATGAAATCACTCGAGCTTATGCAGAAATTTTCGTCCAGAAAAGTAATTCGTCTCACCCTTGTCAAATACGTGAACATGCACTCGCCCGAAAAATATGCCGAACTCATCGCCAAGGCAAAGCCAGACTTCGTCGAATGCAAGGGCTACACACACGTCGGCGAGTCGCAGCTTCGTTTACGGCGTGAAAACATGCCCTCGATGGCGGACATAAACGAATTCGGTTCCCAGCTTGCGGCAAAAATCGGGTTTATCAAAGTTGCTGAAGACGACGTAAGCAGAGTAGTTCTGCTCGCCAACCCGGAGTCACCATATTATCTCGAGATGGCTAGGCGTCTATCTCCGCAATAGAGTCGACGAGCTTTCTATAGGTTTGTTCTATTGTCTCCGGCAGAACCCTGGTGTCGGACACAATAGTCATGAAGTTTGTGTCGCCCCTCCATCTGGGGACGATGTGAAAGTGGATGTGGTCTTCTATTCCAGCTCCAGCAGACCTTCCGATGTTCGCCCCGATGTTAAACCCTTCAGGTTTCATCGCTTTGGATATGGCCTTTACTGCTAGCTTGATTAACTTCATGATTTCAAACATCTCCTCCTCGTTTAACTCCTCGACCGAGCCCACGTGTCTATGAGGCGTTACCATCACGTGGCCGTTGTTGTAGGGATACAGGTTCATGATGATGAAGCTTGCTTTACCTCTGTAGACTACGTATCTTTTTTTGTCAGATTGTTCATTGGCTGCTGCGCAAAAGATGCATCCTGCCTCCTCTTTCTTTGCTTCCTTGATGTAAGCCATTCTCCAAGGAGCCCAGAGTCTGTCCAAATCACCGCCACTTGTCCAAACTTTGATTTAAGGTATCCTCTTCGAAAAAGAGAACCCACCTGTGGTCGAGGTTGGCTCGGTAGACAAGCCCGGACAACACATTTTCGACACTAAGTAAAAATCCCTTAATCGCGGTCACGGGAACGATGAAGACGCCGTCGAAGTTGCGGGAAACCGGCTCGTAGAGAGATACGACCACGGGTGCGAAACAAACCATTCCAACTCCTTTATATTTTCTCTCAAAAAAAGTTTTGACGACTTGCGTTCTGTGCTTCACTTGTTCGACGATAGTGTGAAGGGTCTTTCCCGACAATGTCTTGTTCCATCTTTTGCAATCGATTACGAGGCATAAAGATGGGCTTGAAGCCAGGACGTCGACTTCAGCTCTTATGCCATCTAATGTTATCCTGACTCCCGATTTGCTCCTTAAGCCTGTCAGGCGGCAGAGTGTCGCAGTGTAGATTTCAAGCTCCTTCCATGATAGAAGGCGGGCTATTCGCTGTGGGTCTTCACCGAGCCTAACCGCCTCGATAGCTAAAGAAACCTTGAGAAAATTATGCGACGGTCTTTCGCATAAGAAGGGCTCGAGAATTTTCGAGACCATGGACAAATCGGTTTTTGACTCCGAAGCAACTTCGTGAAAATCAAGGCGTTGGCTCCTGCTTAAAGCTGTTAGTGCTGATTCGATGACCTTTGCGTGGACGATTCTATCTGAAGAGGTCTTCATTCTCGTCTCTTATAATGGCTGATGCGGGGACGTTGCTTCGGTCGTACTTGTATCCTCTGACCACCGCGGCCGGAATTCCTTCGTCCGCCTCACCCATGACGAGGCCGGCCGCTGAGGCGATCTGGTCCGCTATGCAGATGATTTTAGACCGGAGAACCCTGCCGTAGAGGTCTTTTTCACCCCGGATGTCATGTAACGGGTTTATCCCGCTGCACCCAATCGCAACGTTTACGGAGCCTTTTCGGAAAGGCCTGCCGAAACTATCAGAGATGATTACAGCTACATCCTTGTTCGTGAGCTTTTTTATTTCTTCCCTGATTTGTCTAGCTGATTCGTCGGGGTTTTCTGGCAAGGTTATGACGAATTCAGCCCCCCCTGAGTTTGAGGCATCTACTCCGGCGTTAGCGCAGACTAGTCCATGCATGGTTTCACAGACAATCACTCCGTGGCCGATTTTCACTATTTTCCTAGAGTTTCGGAGGATGACCTCCACGTGACGTGGGTCTTTTCCAGTATACTGAGCAACTCGGACGGCGAAATCTGACGGAACCACCTCAGACAGCCGAATGCATCTTCCTTCGGCCTTCGAGACAACTGAATGAGCCAAAACTAAGACATCACCTTCCATGAACTCAAAGGCAGCTTTTCTTAATGCTTCTACTATCAGTTGGGCGATGTTGTCTCCCTCCTTTATCAACGGAAGTCCGTTCACAGGAAATATTTCGATTTTGGTCACCATGCCGCTAGTTTAGAGACCCAGTTTGTCGAGTTTTTTCCTCGCCTTAGCGGCGGCCACTTGTGAGATGTTCAAAGTCGCTTCTTGTTCGACGGTTCTTCTCTTCACGAAGACGCCGCATCTCCCGTCGGGAAGCAACTTTACTTGAGCGCATTGAGCGTAAGGGCACTGATATCCTATGCAGGGCGCGTCGACCCAGTTGCACCAAGGCGGGTTTCTCCTGAAATCTAGAACCTTTTTCCCACATCGGAAAAAGCGGCAAAGAGGATTGCAGATCGGTGTTGGTTCTTTGCTTAGCGTCCAGTTCGGCAAACCCGAACCTCACTCTTCCATCCACGAGGGACTATGGTTGAATTTTAACGTTGTTTCATCTTCTGTTTTCTGAGAAAGAGCATGCCCGTAAAGACAAAAACAATCAATGCGAAGGCTGCCGTAAACAGCATGTTTATGGGCAGAAATAACCCTCCGAGGACGATGAAGTGCGTAAATCTCACCTCGATGTCCGTTGGCCCATCGACTGCTCGCCTCTCTCTGGCCAGCAGGCTCTGCCCCGAGTACAAGTCGATGATGATTTCGGCTGGAAGTTCGAGTTCGATTTCCAGAGGTGCTGAACTCGTGAAGCCCTCGAACAGCACTTTCTCTAGGCTGCGGACAATCGTCTTAAGGTTTTCGATCGGTCTGCCGAGGGAATCGGTGACGATTACCCGGACAGGGAAATTCACCGACTGAAGTCTTATCGTCTCCGTCCCCTCTTTAAGCTCGATGATCCTGCGGAAAACGGTCGTTTGCTTATATATGATTGATACATCGTTGGCTCCCGGGAAAACTTCAGCTGATGCCACACCGTTTACCGATGACGCATTAACTGTTCGGCCTGTCACTTGGTCCTTCACGACAACGACCACGTTTGAGAGGGGTGTTTCTCGGTAATCTAGGATGTTGAAGACGATTCTCTGGAGAGGGAGGGTTATCTGTTTGGTGGTTTTCGGCTCGTTCAATGTCAGTCGTTCGACAAGTAGCCTTGTTCTGCCTCTGAAGACGGATATCTGATACTCTTGAACGCGGCTGGAAGTAGGAATAAGGCCCACGCTGAAAATTCCATTGCTATCAGTGAGTCCGCTGCTGAAGTTTCCGTAACCAGCAGCTCCTACCAGAATGCCGATTCCCTTCATGGGTTGGTTGGATGGGTCAACGACGATGACGATCAACTCTGCGAGGTCTGTTTTCAACACGATCTCAGCGTCTGATTCGATATTGACGATGGAGGAATGTACTAAAACGTCCTTTTCACCTAAGTTGACCCTGAACGAGGCGTTGTATTTGCCCACGACCTGAGTGCTTATCAGTCGAGATACTTGGCCGACGCCTCGCTGTATTTCGACCGTTTGAGAGTAGTTCCCCGACGATAGACTCAACGAGCCGTCGATCTCAGCTCTCCTGCCGCCGATGTCGGTCATCGTGAAGTTAACGTTGACTAGCTTAGCTTCCAGTTCAACGAACTCTGAAAAACTTTGAACAAATCTTTCAGCCACACCCACAGCAAAACCATCTTTAACGACCGCTAGCTTGTAGAGCCCACCGATAGACGGAACGGTTGAGAAAGGAACGTCGGTAAAAACAGCATACCCTGATGAATTGGTCCTCTGCAACGATGATATTGCCCCGTTTGGCGAAGTAAGGTTCACCAAAATGTTCTGCACGAATCGTTTCGAAACATCTGTCACTTTCACGGTCAATGCCGCTAATGGTGCTGTAACCGAGACAAAGTTTGTGTCGGGGAATTCGACCGTTCTCTTGATTAGCTCGATGTTCCGCAGTGAAACCGTGATGTCGTAAGTTCCGGGGCTCAGCTGCCGGAAAACCGCGTATCCGGAAGCATTAGTCACCGAGGTTTCCCTGAAGTTTTCTGCTTGCACCGAAACTGTGAGACCGGGCTTGGGTGTTCCGTCGCCAGATAGGACCAACACAACAAGAGAATTGGTTTCCTGCTGAGAGGATGCAGTGGGAGTGATAACGAGCATCAAGGCTATCAGCAGCAAGATGATGGCCTTCATTTGTTTCACGGTCCTTGGCCTCGTTTTTAAATTTGAATGTTAAGACGAGCTCTCAAATATTTGTCCGCCTCCATTAGCGTTTCCTTGGCGGTTTTGAAGGTCAGCTTCTCCAGAGCTTTTTCGAGAGGTAGCCAGACGTAGTCTAGGTGCTCAGGTGAAAGCGTGACATTTTTTTCGATGGCTTCGCCTAGGTAGAACACTACTTCTTTCCTCACCAAACGACCTTCCTTCATGAACATGTAGTTTATGACTTTGCGGAAGCCGTCTATAATCTGGAGTTCGTTTAACCCTGTCTCTTCACGGACTTCCCGCAAAACGGCTTGGATTTCGGATTCATTCTTTTCTATGTGTCCCTTTGGAAAATCCCAGTGTCCGGCACCATACTTCAGCAGCAGATATTCAACCCCGTTCTCTTCCCTATGATAAATTACTGCTCCGGCGCTTCGCTCATCAACCCTCGACTTCAACCCGTAGAACCAAAAGAAGCGATCGATATATGCTTAAATTTGCTTTCGTTAGTTTTTGAATAAATGCAGTCGCTCCGCAAACCAGAATGGATAAAGACTAGGATTCCCGGGTTCGGGGCATATCCATCAGTAAAAACAGTTCTCAGGAAACACATGCTTCACACCGTATGTGAAGAGGCTCTATGTCCGAACATCGGCGAATGCTGGGGCGGCGGGACCGCCACGATTATGATTCTCGGCGACATATGTACAAGGGGATGCAGGTTTTGCGCGGTCAAGACCGGACATCCCCAAGGGATCCATGACCCGCACGAGCCGGAGAACGTTTCCCGTGCCGTTGATGAGTTGAATCTAAAATACGTTGTTCTGACTTCGGTTTGTAGGGATGATTTACCTGATGGAGGAGCTTCGGTCTACGCGGAAACTGTCAGAAAAATTAAGGAAAGGAGAAAGGATGTGTTGGTCGAGGTTCTTATCCCTGATTTTGACGGAGTCACTGAGAACATCAAAAAAGTGGTTGACGCAAAGCCTGACGTAGTCGCCCACAACGTCGAAACAGTGAGACGGCTAACCCCTTTGGTTCGCGACAGACGAGCATCTTTCGATAAATCGCTAAAAGTCCTTCAAACAGTAAAAGACCTGAACCCCAAAGTTTACACCAAGTCATCCATTATGGTGGGTCTGGGAGAAACAGTGGAAGAAGTTTTGAACGCGTTAGCGGATTTGCGTCGAGTCGGCGTTGATTTTGTCACAATAGGACAATACCTACGTCCTACGTTGAATCATCTTCCAGTCAAGGAATACGTTCATCCCGACGTCTTCAAATTTTATGAGGCTGAGGCCTTGAAGATGGGCTTCAAATACGCCGCATCTGGCCCTCTCGTCAGAAGCAGCTACCGAGCCGGAGAATATTTCATAACTTCTGTTCTGAAGGGTGAAAAAGATGGCCTTGCTTAACATGGCCCAAGCGCTGAATTTGGCTTTGAAAGAGGAAATGTTGAGAGATGAAAGGGTTGTAGTGTTGGGGGAAGACGTGGGAAAACGGGGAGGTGTATTCCTTATAACGGAAGGGCTTTACGAAATGTTCGGGCCGGAGAGGGTCATCGACACACCACTGTCGGAGGCGGCCATAATTGGTGTGGCCGCCGGCATGGCGATGAATGGTTTGAGACCAGTGGCTGAAATTCAGTTCGCCGACTTCATATTCGGCGGATTCGACCAGTTGGTTTCAAACGTCGCAAAAATCCGATACAGAACGGGTGGACAATTTTCGGTCCCGCTGGTCGTTCGCGCACCGGTTGGCGGCGGAGTCAGAGGTGGAATGTTCCACAGCCAAAGTCCTGAGGCCTACTTCATCCATACTCCCGGTCTGAAGGTAGTTTCGCCCTCGACACCTTATGATGCAAAGGGCCTGCTCATTTCCTCCATTAGAGATGAAGACCCCGTGATTTTTTTCGAGCCCAAACGCATATACAGGTCCTTCAGGCAGGAAGTGCCCGAAGGAGATTACACTGTTCCGTTGGGTGAAGCTCGATTGGCACGGGAGGGCTCTGACGTCTCTATCATAACCTATGCAGCGACCGTTTATGATTGCCTAAGCGCCGCGGAAAAAGCCAAGGCCGAGGGCATCGACTGCGAAGTTGTTGATTTGAGGACTCTTCTACCTTTCGACAAAAACATGGTCGAAAAAACCGTCAGGAAAACTGGGAGGGTAGTCATCGTTCACGAGGCCCCAAGGACGTGCGGGTTTGGCGCGGAACTGGCGGCCTTCATCGCTGAAAGACTTTTGCTCAGCCTCGAGGCCCCGATCATCCGAGTCACGGGATACGACACACCGTTTCCGTTCGCACACGAACACCACTACATGCCAAACGAAACGCGAATCTTGAATGCGGTGAAAAAATCCTTCTCCTTCTAGGTGTGGCCGAAATGAGCTACCAAGCAGTCGTCATAGGAGGAGGGCCGGGCGGATACGTTGCCGCTATCCGACTTGCTCAACTCGGTGTAAAGACCATTCTCGTCGAAAGGGAAGAGCTAGGTGGAGAATGCACAAATTGGGGCTGCATTCCAAGCAAACACCTAATCGGACAGGCGAAGAAGATCTGGTCCATCAGGGAGATGGCGTCTAAACAGTTGGTTCAGGCATCTGTTTCCGTTGACATGCCAAGAATCTGCGAATCGACGAAGCTCATTATCCAGAGACTGAGGCAGGGAATTGCCTATCTTCTGAAGGCGAACGGAGTAACAATCATGAAGGGAGAAGCGGTCGTTCCGACACCTGGCAGAGTGTTAATTCGAACAAGCGGGGTTGAACACGAGATAGCAACGCAAAACATCATTATTGCTACGGGCACGGAGCCCGCAACGCTGCCGGCCATGCCGTTCGACGGGAAAAAGATCATCGACTATAGAAGGGCTCTATTCCTCGAGCAGATTCCCGAAAACCTTCTTGTTGTCGGAGGGGGGGCGGTGGGCTTGGAGCTGGGCACCGCCTACGCCCATCTCGGCGCCCGAGTTACCATCGTAGAAATTATGGACCAGGTTTTGCCAGGTTTCGACTCCGACGCTGCACGTCTCATCAAGAGGAGCCTAGAAAAAATTGGCGTGAAAACATACACCAAAACTACGGTTTCATCATATTCGTATGTCGGCAACCGTGTTGAGGTGGTTTTTTCAAATGGCGAAAGAGGGGTTTACGACTTTGTGTTGGTGTCTGTCGGCAAACGTGCCTCATCATGGACGAAGAATTTGGTGGAGATAGGAGTCAATGTTGACGAAAAAGGATACATAAAGACAGACGGTCGGATGGCTACGTCGGTCAAAGGAATATACGCAGTCGGAGACGTAACCGGTCCTCCGTTCCTTGCCCATAAGGCATATCGACAAGGAATAGTTGCCGCTGAGGCCATCGCTGGGATGGATACGAGGTTTGACGGCCTTGTTCCCTACGGTGTGTTCACTTCGCCTGAGGTTGCGTTCGTTGGCCTGAGCGCATCCGCCGCGAAAGAAATGGGCTATGAGGTTATGGAAGCCAGGTTTCCGTACTCTGCTCTAGGCAGGGCCATCACGGATGGCGAGGACGGATTCGTCAAACTCGTGGCCGAACGGAAGAGTGGCCGCCTGCTTGGGGCTGTAGTCGTAGGCCCCCATGCGACCGAAACAATATCGGCTATCACCAACATCATCCAGACCGGTGGAACCATCGAAAAAGCATCCCAGACCATTTACATCCATCCAACCTACTCAGAAGCAGTAGGCGAGGCCCTTCATATTCTCGACAAAAGGGCAATCCACTATGTCACCAAATGAAATCATCTTCATAGACCTTGGAACGGTCGAATACGGTCTATGCCATAGGCTTATGCTTAAACTGCTAGAGGAACGCGTGGCCAATGAAATCGGAGACACAGTCCTGCTTCTTGAACACCAAGATGTTTACACGTTAGGCCGTCGCGGAAGGGACGAGAACATCTTCGACAGGTCTATCCCGGTTTACAAGGTAGAAAGAGGGGGAGACGCAACGTATCATGGCCCAGGACAGCTGGTCGTCTACCCCATCGTGAGCCTGGCAGAGCTCAAACTTGGAGTGGCCGAATTCGTCAACCTGCTCGAAGAAGCAACCATCAGAACCTTGGCCGACTTCTCGATTTCGGCTGGCAGGGTCGAGGGGAAGCCGGGAGTGTGGGTAACACAGCGAAAGATCGCCTCGATTGGGCTGGCGGTAAAAAACTGGGTCACCTACCACGGCTTAGCACTCAACGTAAACACCGACCTCTCCAAGTTCGACGGAATCCGTCCATGCGGAATGGAAAGCCATGTAATGACTTCGATGGCACGAATCAAGGGAGAAAGCCTGAACATCTCCGACGTGAAGAAAAGTTTAATTGTCCATTTCTCGTCGCTGCTGGGAAAAAAGCCCGCGTACCTCAAAAAAACAGCTGAGGAGGTTTTGGAAACCGCAAAAGTTATTTAAATCCTTATAAAGTATTTAAACGGCTTTATAAACATGGCGAAAGGCCCGCCGCCGAAAGTTGAGATACAAAACGTCGTCTCCAGTGTTACTCTTTTTCAAAGGCTTGACCTTGCACAAGTACAGAGAACTTTTCCCGACGTGGAGTACAAGCCGGCCCAGTTCCCGGGCCTCGTTTTCAGGCTTGCAAAACCGAAGACAGCCACGCTGATCTTTAGCAGCGGGAAGATGGTTTGCACGGGGGCCAAAAGCGAAGAAGAGTCCATAAGGGCAGTCAGGACCGTGGTGAAAGCATTGAAGAAGGAGGGGTTCGTCATCCGTGAAGAGCCCCAGATCGAGATTCAAAACATCGTGGCATCAATCGACCTTCACGGACGGATTGACTTGGAAAAGGCGGCGACGACGCTTGAGAACGTGATGTACGAGCCGGAGCAGTTCCCCGGTTTAATTTACAGGATGATGAGCCCGAAAGTCGTCATTCTGATGTTTGCCAGCGGAAAACTAGTGTGCACGGGCGCGAAATACGAGAAAGATGTTTACGAGGCGGTCGCAAAGCTTCAAGAGCTTCTCGAAGAAAAGCAATTGATTACCTACGACTAGGAAGGGAAGAACAATTTCAAAACTGGAAGGATTTTTACAGGTTCCGCTCCTAGTATCTTGATGTAAACGGCCACCATGAAAAGAGCCAACACAACAATCAAAAATCCAAAATCCTTCATGCGTATTTTGAGAGTTTTCAAACTAGTTCTTTTCTTACTCGCTCCGAAACATTTCACTTCCATTGCTTCAGCCAATTCATACGACCTTCTGATGACGTTCACGAGCAGTGGAACGAATATTGGGATAAGGTTTTTTATTCTTCTTGTGATGGGGCCTTTGTCAAGTTCAAGGCCTCTTGCTCTTTGAGCATCCATCACGGCTTTCAGCTCCTCCGCCATGACCGGTGTGAAACGGATGGCTGAAACAAAGGCGAAGGTGTATTCGTAGGGAAGTTTTAAACGTTGCAGAGTCAAGGCGATTTCGTCGGGTGTTGTCGTCAAGAAAAAAAGAGAGAATGAAGAGAGGAAAACGATAAGCCTCATCGAATAGGCGAAAGAATATCCTAACGCGACTGCTACTTCTGGTTCTCTGCTGTACTGCGTGAAGAAAGTTATTACGAACACTAACGAAGCCAAGGGCAAGGCTCCCCTTAGCGTTCTCAGCCATAGGCTTTGAACCTTCGCTGAAAAGATAACGACCGCCTCGAGAAGAAGCAGAGTCGAAACCACAACCACATCCACGAAAATCACGGCCGTCGTCAGAATGAGCAGCGACGCAAACAACTTCACCCTTGGGTCAAGCCTGTGAACAAAACTATCACCAGGCCTGAAACGTAGGCCTTCGAAAAGGCTCACACCCCAATCACCCGCAAAACCTCTTTGGCCGCTTCATCAAGATCAAGGATTCTGAAATTCACCCCGAGGTCTTCGATTTTCTTCAAAGCCGCAACGACTTGAGGCGGGAGGACGGATGCCTGTTCGAGCTTGGGAATGTCCGTCAGGATCTCTTCACAGTCTCCGTCTGCAATAATTCGGCCTTTTGAAAGAAGAATCACCCGAGGCTTCAAATCAACGACGAATTCTACGTCGTGCGTCGCCAACACAACAGTCCTGCCCTGGAGGTTCAACATCTTTATCATGTGTCTCATCTTCTCTTTTTGGATACTGTCTTGTCCGATCGTGGGCTCATCGAGGCAGACTATGCTTGGACCCCATGCAAGAATTATCGCCATGGCTAAACGTTTCTTCTCTCCTCCGCTAAGCAAGAACGGCGACTGGTTGAGATAGGGTTCTAGCTCGAAAAACTTGACTGCCCAGTCGACCCTTTTACGGATTTTCTCCTCTTCGTAGCCGAAGTTGCGGAGAGCAAAAGCTACCTCGTCGTACACTGTAGATTCGAAGAACATTTCTTCCGCGTTTTGGAAAACTAGTCCAGCTTTCTGGGACAGCTCGGCGACGGATGCTTTGGAGGTTTCGATTCCTTCAACAATTACCTTTCCATGTGTGGGTTTAAAAAGTCCGTTGATGTGTTTGAGAAACGTAGTTTTCCCAGAGCCGTTCTCACCCATCAACGCGATGATTTCGCCTGGCTGAAACTCAACCGATACACCATTCAACGCACGAACTTTGGAGGGATATACATAATGAACGTCTTCAAAGACGACTGATAAGCTTCCTCACCTCCTGCTCAAATTCTTCCGTGCTAAGACAAAGCGTATTCCACTCTTTGACAAGTGTTTTAACCTTCCTACTGAGAAGAAGTACCTTTGGGGTGGATACTCCGTAGGTATGAGAGTCGTGTTCTTCGAAGAATTTCCTAGGCGGCCCTTTGAAAAGTAGTTTACCGTCTGCTATGACTAACATTTTGTTAGCTTTTGAAGCTGCTATGTCGACTCGGTGTTCGACGAGAACGATTGTCAAACCAAGTTTTTGTCTTATGTTGTCTATGCTGTTGAAGAGCGACAGGCTCGATACCGGGTCGAGGAATGAAGTCGGCTCGTCGAGGACGATGATTTTCGGTTTCATCGCGAGGACGGAAGCGATGGCGACCCTTTGTTGCTGGCCTCCGGAAAGTTCGAAAGGCGACCTCTCGCGGAGATGCTCAATATTCATAATTGACAAAACTTCTTCAACCCTCGAGGATATTTCTTCCCTTGGGAGGCCCAAGTTTTCCAGTGGGAAAGCCACGTCCGCTTCAACGGATAGTGAGAACAGCTGGTTCTGTGGGTTCTGGAAAACCATTCCAACGACTTGGGACAGTTTGTAGGTCGGTGTTTTATCGGCCTCATATCCGTCGACTATGACTTTTCCGCTGTATTCTCCTTCGTAGAACTGAGGAATCAACCCGTTTAGGCATCTGCAAAGGGTGGACTTTCCCCCGCCGCTTGGCCCAACCACGAGGACGAAATCACCCGGGTCAATCTCGAGGTTGATGTCGGAAAGGGCTGGTTTCTGGCTTCCCGCATACCTGAAAGATAGGTTTCTGACCTCGACGAGCGACATTTCTCAACCTTCCAGCTCCACCATGTTCACTCCCAGCAGAAGCGAAAGGCCCTTGACGGCCTCGGTGAGGGCGGTCTGAGGAGATGTTTTGAGTCTCAGCCGAGCTGCCCCCGCGTGACCTCCTCCATCCCCCTCAAACCTGGCCACGAGATATTTCGTCAAGTCTTCGCCGAGAGTTATTCCCGCGTATTTCTGGAAGTCTTGGGAGCTTCGCGCCGCAACCACAGCGTATTCGCCTTTCGAGCCCGCGACAAGGGCGACGTGGGCTCCGGCCGAAATAAGCGTTCGCGCCACGGATGAAAGGTAGCCGTTGACCCTGCTGGCTGCAACGAACCATTCTCCGAGCTTGAAAACATCCATCCGACGGAGCGCCTTGAGGCGGGCTATTCTTTCTGCGTCCTCGATTTTCGGCTCAAGCATCCCGATTATCTTCGAGGGGTCGATCGTGCTTAGCAGAGTAGCGGCTTTGACCGCAAGCTCTTTATCCGCGACGGAGAGCCTAACGGTATCATAATACATTCCGAGAAATAGTGCCTCAGCAGTTTTGCTATCAGGTCTTAGGTTGAGGAATTCAAGAAGGTCATAAACCATTTCCGATACCGCCTGATACTGGGGGGATACGATGGAGCATAGGTTTTCAGCTTCGCGAGTCTGCAGATGATGGTCGATCACGATCATATCTTTGCCAGAGCTGACCACAACTTCTTTCAGATCACCTAGCTGGTTGAGGCTTCCGACATCTACCAAGACGTAGACTTCGGGTTCAGCGACGATCTTCTCGGCGAAGCCAATTCTTTCCATGATGGCTTTTACATGCGCAGAAACTTCCTCTGGTATGATAAAGCCAACTTCAGATGCTTGATAAATATCTTTGAGCAGGTTGGTGAGGACGTAGGAGGCACCGACCGAGTCTGCGTCCCCGCCCCAATGGGAAACTATCTGAACTCTCTTCCCGTAGGCTAGCCTCTCCAAGGTCCGGTGAAGGCTGCGAATGAGTCCATGGTCTCTCATAGTCCCTTTGGAAAAGGCGTGCTGAAGCTATAAACCCTAGTCCCCTACTGTTGTGAGGGTTGGCCGCCGCTCAGAAGCCGTTGCACCTCTTTCTGAAGGCTTTCTATCTGGGCTCTCGCCCTCGATTCCTGCCTTTCGATGACCTTTAGCCTCGTGTCGGCTAATTCTTTCCGTTCAGAAAGCTCCGCGGCAATTTTGGCTTTGGTTGTCTGCACCAGCACAGGGCCCACAGCCTTGAAGACAATTGCTCCGTCATCCATTTTGTTGACCTCCTCAAGAGCCGTGTTGACCTCCGCCAACTCTGCCTCAACTCGTTGTTTTTCTGAAAGGAGAAGCGCTAGGCTTTGCTGAAGCTGCTGCAACCTTAAAACCTGTTGCTGAACACTCGGGGGAATCTCCTTACCCGACATTTTCGAGCACCTCCATGGTTTGTAGGGATGTGTTGAGCAACCTTATTACTGTGTTTGCTGCGGCCCTTGCGGCGACCAAGTCGATGCTTCTCACCGTAACCATTAACTCTCCGCTCCTAACTAGCTCAGCATGAAGTTTAGACCGAGACGAGATCATCGAACTTATTTCGGGCATGATGCTTTTCGTCACTACATTGGCAACGTTTTCAGGAAGACAGACTAAAAATTTCAACTCTACTTCCGCCATTATTTCTCAGCCCTCGGCGTATACGCTTGTCCCGCGAACTTGAACCCGCATCTCCTACACTGCCAAACACCCACCGAAACTCTTCGAACCGCTTTTGCTCCACATTTGTCGCATGAGTATCTCGACCTCGAAGCGGAAACAACTTCGGACCATTTTTTCCTGAGTGTTGAGCCGTACCTAGAGCCAAGCCCTTTCGCAATTCCCAGCCTTGTCTTAACCAGTTCCAACCACCTCCAAAACCTTTTTCCTAAGCTTCTCAGACGTCGTCAGCCCAATTTTAACCATCTCCCTAAACATACCCACTGGCAACAATCCTGGAGAGCTTTTCTGAACCGCCGAAATCACTCCCTCCGAATCGTAACCTATCGTGACAACGGTGTCGGCCACTTCTTCCTCCGCTGGAATAGGGTCGACGACTATTTTGTCTCGAATCAAACCCATGGTCACGCTGACAGGTATGGACCTCAGCGGAAGCTTTGTCCGCTCTCCCGGAACAAGCTCGACTTTTCCATCGGAAACTCGGTAAACTGGCAACGTCATCGTCGCCAATGCAGCAACAGCCGAGAGGACAGCGGCGTCAAAGTAGTTGCCATCGTAGTCAAGGACGTAACAGTCAATGTAAATCATGTAAACCTTCTGACCCGGTATAAGAGAAAGTTTGTCGAGCTCGATTGCCTTGCTTTCGCGTATTACCCGGTCTACTATTCTCGATAATTCTATGGCGCGTTCGTCTGGTGGGCCTGGTTCAAAGCTTTTCGAAGCAAGCGGAAGAAGCTCGGCGTTGACGGTGAAAACCCCCTCATTAGGCCTGTCGGGGAACGGGCTGCCAACCTCGACCTTGATCCCAGTAAGAATCTTCGTCTTCCCGAGCGAGACCAGCGCCGACCCGTCGGCCTTGTCCACGACCTTAGTAGTTATACTGATTTCGCGAAATTCAAGCGGCTCTCTTTCGTCGATTCTTTTGCCGAGCTTGAGCAAATCGTAGACCTTGTTTTTCATGATTTTGATTCCGTAGCCCCTTTTCTCGAGTCCTAAGCTCATGTCTCCAACCCCTCCGGCTCGACCCTGTAACGTCTCTTCAGGGCTTCCGTCTGCATCTGATTAATTCGTTTTATGGCTGTCTGAGCCATTTCCAAGCCCTTGCTTATTTCCTCAGCCGTCATTCTACCGTTCAGCTGAAGCAGTACGATTGAGTTGAGCTGCGGAGCCATGGCAACGGGCATGTCAGCTTCACCGTATTTGTCCTCGGTTTCGTTGATGTCGAGAACCAGAGTTCCGTCGACCTTCCCAACGGCTACCGCAGCGATTAGGTCGGCCATGGGAACGCCTGCGTCAGCCAAAGCAAGTGATGCAGCAGTGATTCCGGCGGTCCTTGTGCCTCCATCGGCCTGAATGACCTCGACAAAGATGTCTATCATCATGCGTGGAAACTCTTCGAGGAAAACGACCGTTTCAAGTGCTTCGCGCAACACTTTCGAAAGCTCTATCTCTCTTCTCGTCATCCCCAATGGTTTTCTTTCGTCTACGCTGAAGGAAGCCATGTGATACCGGCAGTTAATCACAGCTCTGTCGGGTAGTTCTAGGTGTTTCGGATGAACTTCCCGAGGCCCTATGACGCCGGCGTAGATCTTCGTACCACCGAGTTCGACATAGGCGGACCCGTCGGTTTTTTCCAGAACGCCGACTTCCATCCTCAGCTTCCTAAGCTCATCAGGTTTTCTGCCGTCAATCCTTATCCCATTTTCATCGATCAACTTCATCATGACCACCTGTTTCCTTCATTTTTTTCAGAAGCTGAATTACCCTTTCGGTCAACCCAACCGTATGGGCCTCTCGCTCAATCAAGTTGACGGCTGCCACTGCTGCAAACTCGCTAGAGGGGTTCGGGCCGTTCACCACGAGGAGCCCGTTTCTCCCGATCCAGAAATCACACCCAGTCTCTTTGCGCAAAACCTGCAGCATGGAACCTTTCCGGCCGATAAGCCGCGGCACCTTAGCAGCGGTGACCGACACCAAAAGACCGGACGGAATTTTTTGAAGGCCTTCGTTGGATAAGACTATGCCCTTGAGTCCCGTCGATTTTACCTCAGCATATATGCAGTCTCCGATGTCAATCTTTAACGGAGTGGTTTCGCGCTCAGATGGCTTGATAAAAGCTATCGTGTCTCCGCCTATGTCAACTTCCACTACGTTAGGCTTCACGTCAGAAACTATACCAACGACCTTGTCACCGCGTTGCGGCCTGTACCTGCCGCCGATAGGAATAATTCGTATTTGCCCGTTAGAAACTCTTGCTAAACCCATGACTGATGCGTAGATTTTTCCGTTGCGAGTATAGGTGCCGAAGCCGCTGCGACGTGAGTTATCCGAAAGTAGTTGACCGGGAACAACTAGTTCGTTTTCAGAGATGTACATCATTTAAGTCACCGGCTTTAATTCAACCCGTCCCCCGCATATCTTGTTCAGTCGGTCCACCAGGTCAGCGTGAAGTCCCGTCGGTATTTCCGCCAAGCATCGCCAGCTCCCATCCCCTAGCCAGGCTTCTTCAAGCACGCTGCCCATGCTGCGAATCAGCCCATAGACCTTGCCGACGAACTCGCCCCCAATCCTTATCTCGACTCGCATGTTACCGATTTTGAGGGGAAGGATTTTTCTCAGTTTTTCCACGGCCTTCATAGCCTCTTGCTTCGCATCGCAGAACGGATCTATCGAAAGCCCGATTTGCTCGATTGCCAGTTCTATTCGTTGCGGAGGATGTGGAGTGTTAGTCCGTGGGTCGATAGCGTTCCTCGAGATGAAATCAATTATCTGCCTCTTTTTCTCCTCGATCAGCCTTCTACGCTGCTCCGCCGTTATCAACACCTCTCCTTCCGACAGTATCTTTTCAGCTATCTGTCTGATGTCGGTGATGCCGAAGGATTTTTTCAGCTCTGTTTCCGATGCTCTTATCCCCTTTTTCCAGTCTTTATAAACTTCGTCGTATACCAAAATTTTTGAAATCGGAACCTTGTCGCCCATCTTGTATTTGAGGGCGTTGTCCGGTTCTACGAGAATTTCAAAAGTTGTTTCTCCTACTCCAAGCCTAGCGATTGTGTAGTTTTCCCTCTGCTTAGGCATCCTTTGCTCAACTACTGCTTTTTGGATTTAAGAAGCTCGTTCACTATTGGGCTTAGCTCGGACTGGCTTTTCATCGTGTACTTCTTTGTCGTAACCGGTATAGTCACCAGCCTAACAGTCCAGCCTTCTTCAATCTTGTCGACGGAGTAAACAAGAGCTTTGAGGCTTAGCTCTATCGCTTGCTGAAGGTTCATGGAGCGATTGTAGTTGTTCTCGAAAAGCTCTCTTACTTTTTCGGCTCCTCTACCAATGGCCCACGCGTTGTACTCTAGAATTAACCCGCTCGGCTCGGCGTAGAAAAGCCGCGGCCCAGTCTTGTCGACTCCACCTATTAGGAGGGCCGTCCCAAACGGCCTTACGCCAGCGTGCTGCGTGTAGATTTGCATTATGTCACCGACACGTCTCGCAACCGCTTCGACAAGGGGCTCCTCGTCATAGGACAGACGCAGCGTCTGCGAGTAAACACGGGCGTTATCAACTAGGACACGGGCGTCTGAGTTTAGGCCGGCGGTTGCAGCACCGATGTGTTCGTCTATTTGGAAAATCTTCCATGAAAAATCAGCGCTTTGAAGCTTTGTATGCATCCTTTCCTCCACCGCCAATACAACGCCTTCATCGCAGACAAGCGAAACCGCCGTTGAGCCTGACCGAACCGTTTCGAGAGCGTATTCAACTTGGTAGAGGCGACCTTGGGGTGAAAAAACAGTGATGGCCCTGTCATAGGCACCCGTCATGCCTAAAGCCATGTTTCA
This sequence comes from Candidatus Caldarchaeum sp., assembly GCA_033580815.1. Lineage (GTDB taxonomy): Archaea > Thermoproteota > Nitrososphaeria_A > Caldarchaeales > Caldarchaeaceae > Caldarchaeum. The sequence continues at coordinate 107,839 of JAVQUC010000001.1, forward strand.
ACACACCTGCTACATCACACGATGCTGGGATTAAATAAAGTTAGCGCAGGAATGCCTCTCGGCTTAAACCTATATACGACGCGAGGAGCTGTGACGTGACGAACTTGCCCTTCTGCTTCGACTGTGGCGGAAGACTGGTTTACGACAGAGAGACAAAGACCTACAGCTGCGAATTATGCGGCTCAACCTACACGAGTCAAGACCTCCTAATTGAACGAGAAAAAAGGTTTAACAGCAAATTTGAGATTGAGAAGAAAAAACGTCGTAGGGAAGAATACCTCGAATGGTGGCTCAGCTCTAAGCAGTGAGGGATTTTTCGACAGCATACGCTGTGCGGAGTAGTTTGACATCTTCTCCCAAGTCTGCGACGATCTGTAGACCAACTGGCAACCCTTTGCCGCACAACCCCATCGGCAAAGATATGGCGGGTGTGCCGTACAAGTTGAAGACCTCGGTGTTGCGTAGAGAGGCCGACCTTACGTCGAAGACCTTGTCATCGACTTCAACCTCGACATCTTCAAGTCCGTGAGCTGGAATGATGGTTGTTGGAAGCGCGAGTACATCTATTCGTTTGAAAAGATTTCTGAACGATCTCGTAAGCTTCTTTCTAGCCCTCATAGCGTTCAAGTAAACCGCTGCAGGAATCGATAGCCCGTTTATAATGCGTTGTCTAACGTCGTCGCCATAGAGGTCAAGCCGTCCCCTGCACAACCTCAGATGGTATGCCGCAGCCTCGGCAAACCCAATGATCGTACGACATTTAACGGCCTTCTCAACTTCGGGGACGAACACATCCACTACCTCAGCCCCACGGGATTCGAGAAGTCTCAGAGTTTTTTCAAAATTTTTTCTAACATCGCGGTCGAGATATTCGAGGAAATAGTTTGTCGGTACACCTATTTTCAAGCCCTCTAGTGGTTGAGGCCAGAAATCGAAGTGCTTGTCGATGTTTTCCGTCAATGCCATGTATACTAAGGCTGTTTCCCACACGTTTCGAGCCATGATTCCCACATGGTCCAAGCTCCAGCTGAGTGGTAAGACACCTTGTGTGGATATCGAGTTGATGGAAGGCTTGAAGCCAACCACTCCACAAAAGGAAGCGGGGATTCTCACGGAGCCCGCGGTATCAGTACCTAGAGCTACATCGCACATTCCCAAGGCAACTGCAACCGCGGAGCCTCCGCTTGAACCCCCTGCGACCCGTGATCGGTCGTATGGGTTGATGCAAGGACCGTAATGAGGGTTTATGCTGGACACTCCGAAAGCAAATTCGTGTAGGTTGGTTTTGCCGTTAATGGCCGCACCTTTTTGCAGAAGTTTTTCAACGGCTACAGCCGTTTCTTCCGACACATGGTTTCGAAGAAGTTTAGACCCTGCAGTGGTAGGATAACCTTTTACGTGAAATACGTCCTTGACGGCGACCGAAATGCCCCTCAAAGGTTGTGTCCTATACCCCACCAGAACCAGCGGCTTCTGAAAGATAGTTATGTAGGCGTTATAGACTGAATTGAGATTAAGTATTTTGTGCCCTTGCTCTTCCCATCTCTGTTCAGCGTCGAATTCCCCAGAACTGAATAGTTTTTCCAATGTTCCACCGAATTCAGAAGGGCGTTTCATCATCGTCAACCGCCTCGAGTAGCTCTTCCAAAACGTCTACGTTTCTCAAGGACCAGTCATCAAACTTTTCTTTCACAGCTGAGTAATCGACGCCTGCGAGTTTGAGAAGTCTTTCCGCGGCTTTTTGCATGTATGTCACTGAAAACTCAAGCATATTTATTCCATCCTTCGGGAAAGTCTAAATAGCGTCTTTCTCAGTTGGGATGAGGAGCTAGGGCGAGTTGACCGACAACACGAAAATTCTTTTCGTGGTTGGGACAGCGGGTTCGGGTAAATCATCCCTAACCGGAGTCTTCAGCGAATGGATGAGAGACCTCGGACAACACAGCGCTACAGTCAACATGGACCCAGCGGCCATCACACTTCCCTATGAGCCGGATGTCGACGTCAGAGAATTCGTAGATTACGAAAGAATCATGGCTTCGAAAAACCTCGGCCCCAACGGCGCATTGGTTGCGTCGGTTAGAGAGGCCGCGAGAAACATAGAAGAAATCGCCGCTGCCGTAGAAGGAACTAACGCGGAATGGCTCGTGGTCGACACCCCTGGTCAGCTAGAGCTTTTCGCCTTCAGGAAAGAAGGAAGAATTATCACCAGAAAAATTTCAGATGGCAAGAAGCTTCTTCTTTTCTTGATGGACGCTGTCCTATGTGCAAACCCAAGGAACTACGCCGCAACTTTGTTTCTCTCTGTATCCACAATTCTCTCTTTGGGTCTTCCGTCTATCAATCTGCTAAGTAGGTCAGACGCAGTACCGCCACGCCTTCTGGAACGGATATTCAGCTGGCATGAATCTGAAAACTCTTTCTCGCTTCAGCCGACGGCTTCGATGAATGAGTTGCAGATGACCGTTTCGCGTGAAATCGTTCAAAATGTTTGGGAAATAGCAAACAGCGTTCCCCTGATTAGTGTTTCATCAAAGACATTGGATGGGTTTAATGAGCTGTTCGCCACATTGACCCGTGTATGCGGAGAGGGGGAGATTGAGTTACAATGACGGATGAGAACATCTCAGCCGTTGAAGAGGAGATTTTCCAGATTAGGGCTAGGCTGGCGGAGCTTCGGAAGAAGAAGGTCGAATACGAAGAAGAGGCCACGAAGTCTGTTGAGAAACGTGACAAGATACACACTCGAATCAAGGAAATTAAGGAAAAGAATTCCGCTTATCTGGAGCGGGTTGCACAGCTTCGTGAGGAGCTGGTCCAACTCAGGTCGAAACTGGACGAAGTAGTTAAAAAAATCAACGAAAAAAGGAACGAGAAAGAATCTCTTCTATCAACACAGATAGCTGATAACGCGAAAGGCTATACAGGACAGGAGCTAATCAGAAAGATGCGAGAACTCGAAGAGAGAATCGGGACAGAGATACTCAGGCCGGAGGAAGAGAAGAAAATCTACGAGGAACTGCGGCAGCTTAGCAAACTTTTGGCGGAGGTCCAAAAGAGAGAGGGAGTCGCCGAAAAACTCAGGGAGCTTAACGCGTCAACTGCACAACTCTACGAGGAGGCGAAAAGCCTTCGAGAACAAATAAAACGGAAGAAGGAGGAACTTCAGGCCGCACGTGACGCAATTCAATCGGTTAAGGATTTGATACAACAGTTGAAACCAGAGGCGGACATCCATCACAACGCATTCCTCGAAGCCAAAAAGAAGGCACAGATGTGCGAAGCCGAAGAGATTCTATTGGTTTCGCGTCTAGTGGAGCTTCAAGAATTCGTGAAGAAAAGCAGAGAGCTGGAAATGAGGACGCGAGAATACATGATGAAGGAAAAAATAAAGACACGGGCTTTAGAGAAGCTTTCACAAGGTGAAAAATTGTCGTTTGAGGAGATGAAGCTTTTGATGGAAGACGATTCTGCTTGGTCGGCTCTGACCAAAAAGCCGGCGAAGAGTTGAGCCTAGTCCTCGACAAACTGCGAAATCGTCGGAATCTCCGGCGGCAAACCCTTTCTCTTTCTGATTTCCTGAATTACTTTGTCTTTGAGCGATGCCGGAACGGGTTTCCATTGGCTGAATTCCGTCGCCCAGAAGGCTTTGCCCATAGTCGCACTCCTCATGGCTTCGCTGAGGTCGAAGGTCTCCGAAGCCGGGATTTCTCCGACGACCACAGTAACGTATTCAGCCTGTTTAACGTCAACTACGCGGCCTCTCTTGCTAGTTATTGTCGATGTGACAGCTCCCATGAATTCTGGCGCGACTTTTGCCTCGATTTTCAGGACGGGCTCGAGCAGTACTGGAGACGCCGAAAGAACGCTGGCATACAAGCTTCTCCATGTGGCAGGGGCTATCTGGGCATACCCCCTGTGAACGGGGTCTTCATGCAATTCGACTTGTGTCAAAACGGCTTTTACGCCCCGCATGTTCTCAGCCGCTAGAGGCCCTTCTTGCATGACCCTCTGGAATCCGCCTATGATCATCATCTTTGACTCCTGTAGGTACTGTGCTCCCTTGGTAGCGTCAACAAGAATGTTTCCTTTTCCGTCAATCTGCCAGACGTTTCTGGCCTCGTCGGCATCCCAGCCATGTTCTCGAAGGATCTTTGCGACCACTTTCCGGTCCATCTCGTCGAAAAGCTCGCCCTTACGAATGAGCTCTATGATTTCCGACTCCAACGGCTCGACGCGAGTATAGATTCGGTTATGCCTGTTCGGTGATTTCCCTTCAAACTCTTTACCGTTGGTTTGGACCGTCTCCCTGTAGAGAATGATGGGCCTGCCAGACACAATTTCTAAACCTGCCTTCTGTATCCATGTCAAAGCGATTTCGAGATGGAGCGTTCCCATACCACTGATGAGGTATTCGCCCGTTTCCGGCCTTACGACAGTCACCAAGGTGGGGTCTTCTATCGTCAGTTTGTTGAGGAATTCAACTAGCTTGGGAAGGTCCCTGCTGTATTTTGGCTCTACGGAAATGGTAACCACAGGCTCCGAAACATACTTGAGTGATTCGAAGGGGATTGTTTCAACAGAGCCGATTGTGTCACCAGCTCTTACCTCAGCAAGCCCGAGGACCGCTGGAATGTTTCCAGCCGGTATGCTGCCGACGATTTCCCTCGAAGGCCCCATGTAGACTCCCACCTGTTGAACACGTCCGGAAATGTTCCTCCCAACAATTATTATAGAATCTCCCTCGGTTATGGTTCCGCTGAAAAGCCTTCCCGTGGCGACTACTCCTGCCTGCGGGTCGACTCGGACGTCCGTAACGGCCATGACTGTAGGGCCGTTTTCGTCGCAGTTTAGCATGGCCTGGCCAACTTCGCTTTCGAGGTCGCCTTTCCAAATCTTCGATATACGGTATTTCTGGGCAACGTGGGGCGGAGGATGCTTCGATATCACCATTTCCAGCAGTGCTTCGTGGAGAGGAGTTTTCTGCCTAAGCCACTCGACATCTTCTCGGCTGAAGGCATCTATCACGTCGCTGAACTTTATCCCTTTCTGCTGCGCTATCTTGACGGTGAATCCCCAACGGTCTTTAGAGCTGCCGAGCGCTACTGTGTTGTCAGCGAAGCTAAGCTTCCATTTCTCGCGTTGGTCGGGTTCCCCATATATGTCGATCAAATTGTTAACGTCCCTGACTATTCTTGCCAGGGTTTCCTGAATTCTTTCAGGTGGAAGACGAAGCTCTTTAACTAATCGGTCGATTTTGTTTATGTACAGAACAGGCCTTACCCTTTCGCTCAAAGCTTGACGAATTACAGTTTCGGTCTGTGTCATGACTCCTTCCACGGCGTCCACCACGACGATGGCGCCGTCGATAGCCCTCAAAGCCCTTGTAACCCTGCCCGAAAAGTCAACGTGGCCAGGCGTGTCGATGAGGTTGACGATGTACTGCTTTCCATCCGTTTCGTAGTAGAGGGATACGTTGGCCGCTTTAATGGTCATCTGCCTTTGCTGCTCTTCCTCGAGGTAGTCTAAAGCCAGAGCCCTTCCAGCCAAAGATGGAGAAAGAAGTCCTGCAGCAGCGAGAAGCGAGTCGGAGGTCGTTGTCTTGCCGTGGTCGACATGGGCGATGATACCGATGTTCCGAATGCTTTCTTTGTTCTTCAGAATGTCCACAACTTCGGATATACGCTTGACTCTCGGCATATCGCTTCCGACGGCTTTTCGATATTCTCGGCTTTAAGGATATGCGGAGGAACTACTTCTTTTTCTTCTTGGCGGGCTCAAGCTCCCGTTTGAGGCCTTCAACGATTTCCTTAACCTTAGTTTTTGTGGTCGACTCTATCAACCTGCTTCCAACGCTGGCTACCATACCTCCGACAACAACATCCGCGTCCCAAGCAACCTCTGTTCCCCCGTCGACTGGGTTGAGATTAATGTTCAGAACCAGGTCAGCGGTAGACTGCATTCCCGAACCATGGCCAACAACCTTCACAAATTCGGAACCTCTCACTTCCTCCATCTTGAACGACATGCTCAGAGTACCTTTGATCATTCCAAGGCCGATTTTGAACGCTACTTTGAAATTTCTTTCGTCGATTTTTTCGTACTTTTGCACGTCGGGTATGAGCTTAACAAAGCTGTCGGGATCTGTTACGAAGCGAAAGACCTTCTCGCGGTCAGCCGCCACGACGAACTTGTCCGAAAGCTTCATCGAGTTAAACCTCTATGACGGGTTTACCCGAGGACCTGATTTCCTCCGCTGCAGCGAGGATTGACTTAACTATGTTGACGTATCCCGTGCATCTGCAGAGGTTTCCCGAAATACCGTGACGCACCTCCTCTTCAGTGGGGTTCGGGTTTATCATCAAAAAGCCTGCAGCTGCCATGATCATACCCGGAGTGCAGTAGCCGCACTGCAAACCATGGTTTTCCCAAAAGGCTTTCTGCAACGGATGGAGTTGGTCTCCCTTCGCCAAACCTTCGATGGTGAGTATTCTCTTCCCGTTTGCTTGAACGGCGAACATCGTGCAAGATTTAATTGCTTTCCACTGGCCGTTCATTTCCATCAACACGGTGCAAGCCCCGCAGTTAGTGGTGTCACATCCAATGTGCGTCCCAGTAAGCCCGGCATACTCCCGGATGAAATGTACCAGAAGAAGACGAGGTTCCACCTCGTATGAATATTTCGTGCCGTTGATATCGATTACCACCTGCTTCTTAGCGGGAGCGAGTTGCTTCACTTTTTTAGAAACCACTACTCATCACCTAAATCGCAACACCTGCTCTTTCCAGAGCCTTATATAAAGATCTCCTCGTGAAGACCTTCGCCATCTCACGCTTGTACGCCGCTGAACCCCTCAGGTCAGACGACGGGTCGGACATCGCTGAAGCGGCCTTAGCCGCCTGCTCTATCAAGTCCTTCGTCGGTTTCTGACCCAACAACAGCTCTTGCGCATCTGTTGCTACGAACGGAAACGGGTTAACAGCCGTCAGACCGAGACCCACTTTCTCGAACTCGCCTTTCTCGTTTAAGATAACCAAGGAAGCAACGCCCACAATCGCGTAGTCACCCGCCTTTCTTTCAAATTTGATATAAGCTTGACCCACTTTTGGGCCCTTCGGAACCGGAATTCTGGTTTCCACTATGAGTTCTGTAGGCTTCAAAGCGGTTTCGAAGGGGCCTTTGAAGAATTTGTTCGCCTTGATGACCCTTTTTGAAGTCCCCTGTGCTACGATTTCAGCGTCTAGGGCAAGGGCCGATGCGGGCCAGTCTGCTGCTGGGTCGGCATGCGCTAGTGCGCCGCAAAAGGTCCCTAGGTTTCTTACCTGCATGTCGCCGATGTGTACAGCCGCGTCAGTCATCATCGGAAGCTTCTGCTTGATGAGCTGCGAATGCTCGATGTCTGCATGCCTAACCAACGCACCTATCCGAACTGCCTTGCCGGTGTCTTTGATGTAGTTTAAGGCCTTGATGTTGTTTATGTCTACGATATATTGTGGCGAAAGGAGGCGCAGCTTCATCATTGGTATCAGGCTCATTCCTCCGCTAAGAACCTTAGCATCTTCACCATATTTACGCAAGAGCGAAACAGCTTGCGCGACCGTTGTGGGCGCGAAGTATTCGAACTTTCTAGGAATCATCAAGCTCTTTTGGATTCCGCCCTGCTTAAAAATTTTTAGAAAAACACTTTGTCCAAGGAATAGTTTAATTAAACCCGGTTCCGCATGATTGATTAGGGTTGTTGGAAAACCTAACACCGGAAGTGTTGGTCAAAGAGATGGAGAAGGAGCTTTACGTGGCCGATGAGCCGCTGGCCCTCGCCGTTTACCTAGCCTTGAAGCTTGAGAAGCCCCTGCTCATCGAAGGTGAGCCCGGGTGCGGAAAAACCGAAGTAGCGAAAGTGTTGGCAAAACTTCTGGAGACGGACTTGATTCGTCTTCAGTGCTATGAGGGAATCACAGCGTCTCAAGCTCTTTACGAATGGGACTATCCCAGACAGTTAATCAACATCAGACTCCTCGAAGACAAGAAAACGGTCGACGAAATAAGCGAAGAAGTTTTCAGCGAAAAATATCTCCTTAAAAGGCCTCTGTTAGCTGCTCTGCTTCACGAAGGTCGTAACCCGCCGGTCCTTCTCATCGACGAAATAGACAGAAGCGATGAAGAATTCGAAGGATTTCTGCTCGAATTCTTGGCAGAGTTCCAAGTTACTATTCCGGAACTGGGAACCATCAAAGCAAAAAAGAAGCCGATCGTGATAATAACGTCTAACCGCACTCGTGAAGTAGGAGACGGTCTTCGAAGGCGATGCTTGTATCTATATGTGACTTATCCATCGCCCGAAAAGGAAAGACGGATACTTTCGCTGAAGGTGCCGAATCTATCGACGAAGTTGGCCGATGAGGTTGTTGCGTTCGTTCAGAGGCTGCGTCAGGTGAACGAACTGACGAAAAAGCCAGGAATATCCGAGACCCTTGACTGGGCCAATGCTTTGACTGTTTTGGGAACTAAAGAAATAACCCCCTCAATCCTATCTTCGACGCTCACGTGCTTAATCAAGAACGAGGACGACCTAAAAGTCGTCAAAGAGCTGGGATTAGTTTAGGCATGTCTGCCACGGACCTCCTTTTTCTGGTGACGGAAGTTTCAAGGAGATTAAGGAGTTATGGGGTTAAATGCGGAACTTCAGAATCTTTAGATGCTTACCGAGCCCTGGGTTTGACGAAAATTAGGTCGTTGGACCATTTGAAGCAGATTCTCCGGCTTTGCATGATAAAAAGGCTTGAAGATTATGAAATTTTTGACAGAATCTTCGAGGAGCTACAAAGGCAGAAAACTTCTAGGGAGCAAACGGGCGGAGGAGAGCAGGCGGGCGAGAAGACGACGGGGCAGAAGAAAACGGATAGAGGCGATGCGTCTCGAGAAACTCAGAGACAAATGACCGTTTACTACAGCCCTGTCGAGGTTTTGATGAAAAGAGAACTACCGACGCCCACCCTGGCTTTTCTGCGCGAAAGCAAGCGTGTGATGAAGCGTTTTCGGAGAAGGCTTGCTCTTCTTCCAGGACGGCGGTTCGAGAGAAGCAGTAAAGGGCTGATCGACTTCGGTGAAACCATTCGTCAAAGCCTGCGTACACAAGGGGAAATACTGAGGGTTTTACGGAAGAGGAGGAAGGTCACTCGATGCAAGCTTGTCGCCATCTTCGACGTAAGCGGTTCCATGGACACTTATACGGAGTTTTTGATGCAGTCCATGTATGCACTAGCGCGTCAAAGCGTGGCAGTTGAAGTTTTCGTGTTCAGCACGAAGCTGATGAAGGTAAGCAGTTTGCTGAAGTACTTCGGCCCGAAGAAGGCGGCTGAGCTTATCTCACGAGATGTCAACATTTGGGGAAGCGGGACACGAATCGGCAGCTGCCTACGGACCTTCGTCGAAAAGCACAGGGGAGTGGTGGGAAGGGGAACAGTGGCTCTCATCGTGAGCGACGGATGGGATACGGGAGAGCCTGAAATACTCGACAAGTCGATGAAAGCTCTTAAGAGCATGGTGGGTAGAATTGTATGGATTAACCCGCACGCCGATAAACCCGGATTCAAGCCGAGGACAATCGGAATGGAGACCGCTATGCCTTACATTGATGTGTTGGCCGGGATGAATGCACTGAAAAGCCTGAAAGGGTTCAAATCTTACTTTGGCTCAGGGCTGGAGCCTTTGGGAAAAAGGTCTATCAGCAGACAGGTCCGACCCTTTCGCCCGTAGCTTGGGAAAAAACGTCCTGTAACTCTTTCTCGACAGATTTAACTTCCGCAAGCCTCCTGCCTGTTCCTCCCTTTTCTAGGCTAATTATCTCGGCAAAAATGCTCAGTGCAATCTCTTCCGGTTTTTCAGCGCCTATGTCTACACCTGCCGGAGAGGATATGCGTTTGACCAAATCCTCTGGAACACCCATTCTCAGCAACGTCTCGAAGACTATACCGGCCCTCTTCGAGCTTGCTATTAGCCCGATGTATTTGGCGCCGCCGTCAAGGGCTATTTTCAGGTACTTATGGTCGAACTTATGCATCGTCGACACAACGACTGCGGTATTAGAGTCGATTTCGACACCTTTGAGGTCCGGGTCCGTAACGTAAACGTCTACCGATGAAGGGTCTTTGAACATTCCGTCTGGGTCTGCGACCACGACCTTGTAATCGAGCATCTTTCCGATTTTGGCTAGGCTTTCGACTATGCCCCCGTGACCCACCAGTACAAGTTGTTTCTTAGGAAGAACCGGCTCCAGATAAACTTCCATCGAGCCTCCGCACGGTACGCCTGTTCCGCGAAGCTCATCTTCCATCTCGAGGTAAATCGTCCGGCTTCTGCCCTCTTTTATCGTTTTAAGTGCCTCGTGCAGAACGGTCGTTTCAACGCATCCTCCTCCAACCCAGCCAAAAAGGCCCTTTCCATCCTCTAAGATGATCGCTTTCGAGCCCAATTTTCCAGACGTATGTCCGATGGTCTTGACGACGGTGGCTATGCAGAATTTTTTCTGCTCGCCCAACAGCTCGGCGACCTTCGCATAAAAGGTACGGTTGTCCAACGCTATTGGAAAAAGCATTTGCTAAAATATAAGCTAATCCATCGCCATTGGGGTTGCGCCGTATCGAAAAGTTCACAAACATCTGGAAGGCGCAAGACCTGCTGCTCAGCAGAGTAGCGCCGCTGACAAGAGTTGAATCAGTAAACGTCTTCGAATCGGTGGGAAGAGTGGTTTTCTCGCCTATAATTTCGCACAGGGACCTCCCACCATATGATGCATCGCATATGGACGGCTACGCAGTGATCTCGAAAGACCTCGAAAAAGCCTCCCCGGAAAATCCTGTAAAACTCAAAATTGTCGGAACCTGCGAAGTCGGTAAACCACCACCCTTTAAGCTTGACAGCGGTGAAACGGCTCGAATTTTAACAGGAGCCTTTTTGCCGGAAAACTCAGACGCCGTTGTTCCCCAAGAATTCGTATCCGTCGAGGGAAATTTGGTCTGTTTCACGTCGCCCGCGGTTCCATGGCAGTTCGTGGATTTGAAAGGGTTCGACGTAAGAAGTGGTCTAAAGATATTTGACAGAGGCCACACGCTGAAGATGGCTGATGCTGTTCTTCTTGCTTCACTAGGTATCGAAAGGATAGAGGTTCTACAAAAACCAAAGGTCGGCTTACTCGCCGTCGGAGACGAATTGACCGACAGCTTTGAAGAAGCACGCCGCGGTAAAGTTCTCAACACACACACGCATCTCATCAGGAAGCTCGTAGAGGCGGCAGGGGGAGAAGCCGTCTTTCTGGGAATAGTTCCCGACGACCCTGCGGCCTTAAAGACAAAAGTCGAAACCTATGCATCGGAGCTAGACCTCTTGCTTTCGATAGCCGGGTCGTCCATCAGCGAAAAAGACGTCTCGTCGATTTTCACATCGCAGGAGTCTGAGTCAGTGTTTGTCCATGGACTGACCCTACAGCCTGGCCGGGTAGGGGGTTTTGGGTTTGTTGGACAGAAGCCATTCATATTGTTGCCCGGTCTGATCATGTCGACTTTAAACGTGTTCATGTTTCTCGCCTACCCCGTTATCCGAAAGCTTCAGCATCAACACCCTCGTTTCTACCACAGAAGGGTCAAGGCAAAGCTGGTTGACGACGTCCGCTTCAGAAAACACATTGACTTCGTGAAGATCGTGTGGGTGACGGTAGTGGACGATGGCGACGAGCTCGTTTGTCGCCCGATTCTCGGGGAGTCCAGCGGTGTTAGCATCCCATCTCGTTCCGACGGTTTCGTCGTTGCCCCACCTGGACAAGCGAATTTGGAGCGCGGCACTATGGTTTGGGTGAATTTTCCACCTGCTTTATGAATACGGGGTCAGCTCGGCTCTTCCTGCATCATGAGTCAGTCTGGGGCAGCGGCCTCATCCCCCACCACCACAAGTATACCATCAGCTAATATGCTTATAATCGCAGCCGAAAAAACTTAAAACAAGCCTGTTTGGTCTATCCGCCGCGTGAGTATAATGTTGAATGAATCGTTGTTCAGAGCCGAAGAAGAGGAGGAATTCGAGGAAGAATGGGAAGAGGAAGACTTCGAGGAGGAGGAATGGGAGGAAGAGGAAGAGTTTTAGCTATTCACCGGTTTCTTCTCCCTCTTTTTTGTGGGTGTAGAGTACGATGCTTGTGACGGTGCTTTTTACCCCTTCGACGGCCAATATCTTGTTTTTGAGAAAATCCCGGAATGCCTTGATGTCTTTAGTCGTGACGAAGACTATCAAGTCGAATTCTCCAGTCACTTCGTAAACGTCGATGACTTCGGGCAGTTTGCTAATCTGTTTCGCAACCTTCTCAATCGAATTGCTTTCAGCGAAGATGTGTATGATCGCTCTCACAGCCGGAACCGACAAACTATTCTCCCACCCTCTTCAGCGATATCACTCTGCCGGGATACCGAGTTAAAAGGTTGTGGATGTTCTTTTCATGCCCTTTTTCGAAGATAGATTTCTCAGCCCTCCGTTGAATATATGCAACCAAGTCAACTTTACCTTCCTCCAAGAGCTGGGAAACTTTTTCCTCAAAATCGCCGACTTCAACAATGTACTCGGCGTTGTACTTCTCCTTTCTAAGCGATTTGCACAAATTTTGCAGGTCTCGACTGACTTCTTGACCGACCTTGTGAAGCTCTCCTGTTTCTGCGAGATAATCTTCGACTATGCTGACGACGCTTATGTCAAAACGTCTGTCGAAAGCATGTACTATCGAGTTGTAAGCTGTGTCCATGTTTTCGTAGGGTCTAACTAGGACACCGACTTTCATCCGATAACTCAGTGGTTCGATGAGCTCAGCCTCTTCCCGGCTTAGCACACGGGCTCCGATGGCTCTTCTGTAGGCCGCGTAGAAAAGAATTCCGAAAACCATCCAAAGCAGTATGAGAATCCTGCCTGACGCGTGGAAAACTACCATGAGCCCAAGAACAACTATCAACCCTACTAAACCAATTAAAGGTATGACCGGAACCTCGGTTCTAGAAAGCTTTAAGACAAGCGGAATCTTCCAGGGAGTGTAAACGGTTGTCTCGAGTTTTCTCAGCCTGAAAAAAGTCATCAACAGTATTACATAGCTGATTACTGCGGAGAACGCGTAAACGCTTGCGAGAAGGGGTATGTCGCCGAGCAGGGAAAGCACCACTCCGAGGGCTCCGAAGAACACGATTGCTTTGACCGGGGTTCTGAAGCGAGGATGAATAACTTTTATCCATGAAGGCAGAAGGTTAAACTTTGCCATGCTAGCCGTGAGCCTCGAAACTCCCACCAGTCCCGTGTTAGACGATGAATAGCAGAGGATGAAGGCGGCTAAACCAACTAACGGCATGAACACCTCTGCGACGTAGGGATAGGTGCTGACCAGAGCATAGACAGGGTTTTCGTACGCGGCGGCGAGCTCCTGCCAGTTCATCGAACCCATGGAAAGCACGGGAAAAGCTACTGCCGAAAAAGCCACGACCAGCACAACCATCTTCGCGGCTTTAGGCAGAGAAAAATGAGGCCTCCTTGTTTCCTCCGCCGCTTGGGCGATTGATTCAATGCCCACGAACGAGGCCATGGCTAGGGTTACGGAGTAGAGAAAGTTGTTTACGTTCGTTGGAAGCAATTGAACATAGGCTACATCATCCTGGATGAAATCGCTACCCAAGACTCCGACTTGCCGGAGGAATAGCGATGGGTCGAACTTTAGCAGAAACCCCGAAATGAGGATTAAGGCCTCGACTGAAAGCCCGACTATCACTAAAGCCGAAACCATGAATGATGAATATCTGATGCCCAGCACATTGATCAGGACGAGTATCGAGGCGAGCAGCGCGGCTAAAAGCCCTATCGACGGAAATACGTACCCCATCAACTTAAAGTCTGGAAACATTAGAAAGGGGAAAAGCTGGCGCAGGTATCCGGCGGCCGCCACCGCAAAAAGTGATATACAGAGGATGTATGCGAGGAGCATCGCCCATCCAGCGACAAATCCTATTAAACTGTTGAAGGCCTTGATGGCATATACCTGCACCCCACCAGCGTAGGGGTATGTGGGCGCCAGCTCGGCATATACCAAGCCTATGACCGCGTATATGAGCGCGGCGGCTAGAAAGCTGATCGGCGCCGCCCCCCCAGCAAACAGCGTTATGACTCCCAAGGCGATGAAAATGTTTGGTCCAACATCCCCGTAACCTAGCGCGAAGGACCCGAACCAACCAACCTCCCGTTTGTAGCCTACTTCCTTAGAATTGGGCAAATGACGCCGCCGGCCCTAATCGGCTTCCAGCGAAAATATAAAGCAGAAAACCGTCTCGAAGAAACTGTTTAATTCAACCTTTTTTTCCAGCTTAAAACCTTTTTCGGCAGCTCTCAGCAGCAACCGGTGCGTGTCTCCAAGAGAAGAATTTGTTAGAAACAGACGTCCCTTTGGCTTCAAGACTTCTACGGCGGCGTCGATGATTTTGAGACCGGTTTCGACTCCGGAAGGCCCCCCGTGAATTGCCGGGTCGAAGAATTGTTCGTCAGTGGGTAGGTAAGGGGGGTTCGAAACCACCGTGTCGAAGCAGGCTTTTCTAAAGGGTAGCGTCGAGCTGTTTATAAGGTGGACTTTACCGTACTCGCTGGACAAATTTCTTTTAGCTTGCTCGAGCGAGGTCCAGTCGATGTCGGTCCCTATTACTTCGCCAGTCTTTCCCAACAATGCCTTCAACACATGTCCTGGACCGCATCCGACCTCTGCCGCGAGACCCACTTCGTACTCTAACACGGTGTCGATTGTCAGGAAGGTGTCTTCCCTTGGCTCGTACGGCTCCATCATGGATATGTTCGCGTAGGTGTTCGGGGAAACATCGCCGCCGTCCTAATATTTTTTAGCCCCAGAAGCCATTGAATCAGCCTTTCGACCCCGAGTCCAAACCCGCAATGTGGAACACTTCCAAATTTGCGCAGGTCAAGATACCATTTATAATCGTCTGGGTTCAAGCCTTCTTCCTTGATTCTACCGAGAAGCTCCTCGTAGTCGTGAATTCTTTGACCTCCGCCGACAATCTCACCATACCCCTCGGGAGCCAAAAGGTCGCTTGAGAGAGTTACCTCGGGGTTTGTTGGGTCAGGCATGTGGTAAAAGGCTTTGGCCTTTTTCGGAAAATGGGTTAGGAAAAAGGGCTTTTCAAATTCCATGGTAAGAACTCTCTCTTCGTCGGCTCCAAGGTCGGAACCCCATTCGACTTGAACACCTTTAGACTCGAGAATATCAAGCGCCTCCGAATACCTGACCCTCTGGTACGGCGGCTCAAGGATCTCCAGCTTTCTACTTTTTCCCAGTATCTCCAACTCCCTCCCAGAATTTCTGATTGCTTCTATACTCGCCTCCCCCACCAGCTGTTCGACCGTCTTCATCAAATCATCGAGACCAGCGAACGCCATCTCCCCCTCGACATGCCAGAATTCCGTTAAGTGTCTCCTTGTTTTGCTTCTTTCAGCTCTAAAACTGGGCTGAACGCTGTAAACCTTTTCTAGGCTGTAAATAGCTGCCTCCTGGTAAAACTGGACGCTTTGGGTCAGGTAGACCTCCCTCCCGAAATAGTCCACTTTAAAGAGTGTCGCCCCCCCTTCAACCGCCGCGGTTATGAAAGTGGGGCAGTGGATTTCGACGAAACCATGCTCGTCAAACCATTTGCGAAGGCATTTCACTATGTTTGAGCGGAATCGGTAGAGGGCGGCGGCTTTAGGGCTTCTGATGGCTAAATGCTTGTTTTCGCTAAGAAAACGCGCCCCTACACCTTTCTTAATGGGAAATTCCTCGAAAGAAGGCGATATCAACTTGAAGGAATTTGCCCTCACTTCAGCACCTCCCGGCGCTCTCGCGTCATGAACAACGACCCCGTCGACCGAGATGGCCGCCTCCCTTCCCGCTCCGACTGCAGACTGAAACTCCGCCTCCGGCAATTCCTGAGACCTTAGCGTCACCTGAACCGTACCAGAGCCGTCCCGAAGGTCAATGAACAAAAGCTTACCGTGAAGCCTTTTTGAACGTATCCAACCCCGTAGGCAAACCCTTGACCCCTCTGCCATTTCAAAGACATCCTTTGTTTGGACGAACATGCCAATCCACGGACCTTTTCCCGGTATATAGGGCTACATGATTATTGTTCCCTCTTTCACATCCCTCTCCGGGACCACGGGAACTATCCTGTCCTCGCTTTCGACGGCCGTCAGCAACATCGCTTCGGATACCTCACCCCTTATTTTTCGGGTCTCCAAGTTTGTAACGAAAACAAATTGCTTCCCCACGAAATGCTCCGGCTGATACAGAGCCGCAAGACCCGTCAAAACCTGTTTCTGTGTCTCGCCGAAAGAGACCTTCAGCTTCAGCAGCTTGTCCGAGCCCTTGACCCTCTCCGCGTGAAGAACTTTCCCGACCTTCATCTCAACTTTCTTGAACTCGTTGATTGATATCATGGCCGATATCACTGAAAAAGCACTAATAAAAATTATGCACAAAGATTTTCTACAATTTTTTCAGAAAATTTTTTAAGCACGCCAACATATTTTTCAACGAAGGAAAAATGGCGAAGAAGAAAACCGCGAAGAAAGCTGCTAAAAAGAAGACGGCGAAAAAGGCTAAGAAAGCGAAAAAAGAGCCAGCGCCACCTGCTACGGAGGCTCCGCCGGCAGGAGCAGCTTAATCGTTCTAAAATCCATACCTTTTTTTAGTCTTCGGAAGACCATTCCCAGAATCTTCTCCTCACGAGCGGTTCTCGCACCATGGGTTTCGGTCTGAATGCTTCGGCGATGAACGATGTAACAACCGCTGCGGATAACGGTAGGATGAACAAGAAAGCAAAGTCTAGCGGCCCGTCGAGAATCATCTGCTGGGCGAGTTTTCCGATGTAATTTTCCCAGTTTATGGCGTTGGGGATTTTGGGCAGTGTGTATATCGCGAGCCCGATGACAGCAAGATAGGTCAAAGTCGATGTTATCAGGGGTGGAATGATGGATTCCTTTGTTTTCTGCGTGAGCATGCCTATGGAAACTCCTGCGAGAATCCATGCCGTGAGTGGCCAAAGTCCGAGAAAGACCGGGGTTGCGTTGGGTGGCACGTAGGTTGATGTTCCAACAGCCGAGGAAAGAGGAGTTAAAAGCGTTGAAAGTGATGAAAGAATCACCGCGAAGATGATGGTTTGGTACCCGGTCGTAGGAAGGGTTTGAAGGATGTCGCGGGCCATAAGCCCTCCAAAGACCATTAACACTGACATCGCTGTCATGGTTGCCGCGAAACTTCTCATGGACGTCGTCTTGATTGGTTCGATAAAAGCGTGATTTACGCTTTCTTCGCCGTGTTTTTCGGATAATAATTGGATGTTATGCGGTAAATACTTTCCTTGAGCTGTGGAACAGTTTTTCGACGGTCGAGAGGGTGTCGATTTCGTGAGGTTGTTTGTCGAGCCTTATTGCCTTGACCCGAGCTAATCGGAGGGCGTATCCGCTGGAATAATGGGGGCTCCTTTGAATCTCGTTGTACTCTACTTCCAGCACTATTCTTGGTTCCACCATCACACCCCAATCCGTGTCTCTGGTTTTGATACTCAGCAGGAGTTCGGTCATTTTGCGGAACTCCTGGTCAGTCAACCCTTTGAAAGTTTTCCCGACTGGAACAAACTGGCCCGTCTTTTCGTCCAAAACCGCCAAATGGTAGTTGCTGAGCCATCCCTCTCTCCTTCCGTGCCCCCATTCAGCGGCCACCACCACGACGTCGAGGGTCTGGGCCGGCTTAATCTTCAGCCAGTAGCCGCCTCTTCTTCCGGGTGTGTAGGGGCTTTCTGGGGACTTGGCCATCAAGCCTTCATAACCGTTTTTCAGCCAGTCTTGAAGCTTCTCGGCTATTGTCTCAGTGTTTTCGGCTACAACAACCGTGTTTACGAGAGATGAATCCACCGCCGACTCGAGACGTGTGCGGCGCTCATGCAACGGCTTCGACCAAAGGTCTTCGCCGTTGAGATGAATGATGTCGAAAAACTTTACCCTCAACCGGAGCTCCTTAAGAGCCTGTTCAACGTCTTTTTCTCTTCCGATTCTTCGCATGGTTTCCTGGAAACGTGTAGGACGACCATCCTCGTCAACACAGTAAGCTTCTCCGTCGATGATGGCCGAGTCAGCCTCTACTTTCTCTTGTACGGCTTCAACTACGTCCGGCACAGAACGGGTTATGTCTTTAAGACCACGGGAGAAAACCCTTATTCCCCCGTTTTTCACGTGGGCCTGAACTCTTACGCCGTCTATTTTCGGTTCTATGTAGACCGGGAATCCTAGCTTGTCACGAACATCCTCCAAACGGTAGGCATATTCCGCGAGCATTGGCTTTAACGGGTTGAACACTTCCAAACGAACATCCCCAAGTTTTCGCTCGAGAGCTTTCTTTACGAGCTCGCCAAGGTCTGCCAGCAGCATGTCAGCCGTCCTAACCATCTCTACGGGCAGGTGCGAGTATTCGGCCAGAGCCTCGAGCAAGAGACCAGCACTCACCCCATGTCTCATCTCACCCGTCAACATGCGCAAAATCCATTTCCTTTCGAGCTCGTCACACCGAATAAGCAGATTAGAGAGAAGAAGTTTTCGTCTTTCGACCGACCCCGGTCCGGCTGTTTTCATAATTTTCTGTAGCGTATCCCATACATCGACAACGGTAAGCGGCTCCAAATCATGCAGAGGAGCTTGTTTCTCTGCATATGCTTTGAACAGCGTCGATGGCCCGACGTTGGTACCGATTTTCCTAATTCCCGAAGTCATGCCGACCAGTAGGAAACCGACGGCCTTGGCTTCGTCAAATTCAGCTGATGAAAAGCTCCGCAGAAACTCAACCACGAGAGATATTTTTTCAGTTCGCGACCTGGTTTTCTCTAACCTCTCGCAAAGCACAGCAAGCTCTTTAAATTTTTTGGCCATTCTTAATCGATTTGAATTTTAACACCCTTTGGACGAGCGATTTCAGCTTTCAGAAAGAGGATGCCGGATTCGTATTTAGCCTCTATCTTTGAGGGGTCGATCGACCGCGGCAGACTAATGGTTCTTCTGTAACCCCTTCCGTGGCCGAATGGATACAGTCGGCTATATTCTTGGGACGGCGTCATATAATCCGCCGTTATGGTTATCGTTGATTCGTCCGCTCGGAGGTCGATTGTCTCCTTTGCGCATCCTGGCATCTCCAATACGAGGTAGACATGTGTGGGCGTGACCGTCATGTCAACCCTCGGTCGGCGATATTCGCCTACGAAAGGCTCGAATGCTTGAATGGACTGGTCGAGGACGTCTCTTACCCTGTTCTCTATTTCCCTGCCGAGCCGGGTGAAGAATTCATCCCAGTCTGAGCTTCTGTCCATGGGGGAGTAAACGCGGTAACCGTATTTAAATCTAGGAAGCTATAAAAAGGGAGAAGCAGCTGTTTCTTGAGCTTGGTCAAATGCAACCTCTGCGGAGTAGATGAAATGCTCCCCTTCCGGTGCAGCTACTGCGGGCTCGCCTTCTGCTCAGCTCATCGTCTCCCCGAAAACCATCAATGCGTCGGAGTTACGTGGGCCAAAAGTCCCGAGGAAATCCGAATAAGAGCGGCGTTGAGAACCTACGGGCGTGAATCAAAGCCCCAACTATCCTTCAGTAGGACGGAGGTCATTCATCTTCTTGTGGCAACGGCTGCTGTTTGTCTGGCCGGTTTCGGATTTTTGGGTTTCATCTTTGTGTCACCTACATCAACGGCGTTTCTCGTGGCGGGTTTCGCGGTTTCTTTCGTCGGTCACGAGCTCGCCCACAAATTCATGGGCTTGAGGCGCGGGTTAGCGGCGGAATTCCGGGTTTTTCCCGCAGGGTTGTTTGTGACCCTGCTCACGGCGATTTTGCCCGTCCCTTTTAAAGTAATCATGCCCGGCGCCGTCATGATACGAGGAATGGCTACTCAGAAAACGATAGGTGAAATAGCGGCGGCTGGTCCTGTGTTCAACCTAATACTCGCGATAGCTGCTTTCACGATGGCCAAGCTGCTGTCAAACCCGGTGCTGGAGGCAATAGCGTCGGTAAACTCGTTCCTGATGTTTTTTAACATGCTCCCCATACCTCCGCTCGACGGCGAGAAAGTTTTTGCGTGGAGATGGAAAAATTGGGCTGTGATATTTGGTATCTCCTTGGTTTTGATGACGGCAATCCAGCTAATGTAGAAAACCCGATGAAATCATCCATATCCCGATTAAAGAGAAACCTGTAACGATGATGTTTCTCAACTGTTTATCGGGCAGCGCTATTTCGATTCTACTCCCGACCATGCCTCCCACAAAACCAGCTAAAGCACCCGCAAGGAAATAAACTGGCTCAAAAAACCCGAGGGATATGTATGAAGTTATTCCTGCTGCTGCGTTAAACATCGTGACGAACTGGCTCAGGCCCACGGATTCGTGCGGCCCCATCCTGCCCCAAATCATAAACATCGGAGTCATGATTATCCCGCCACCAACTCCCAGCAACGCTGAAAGGAAACCAGCGGCCAAAACAGTTGAACCGACTTTGAATGCCTCAGGCTGTTGGATATGGTTTCCACGCCGACTTTGGCCGACAATTTTTACAAGAAACGCTGACGTCAGAAGAAAGAAACCGAACAACTGTTTGAAGACCCCTGCGTCAAGAATCATTCCAACGTAAGATCCTAAGACTGCCGCCGGAACCGCCACAATCGCTAGCCAAAAATTTGATTTCGGCTTGAGCATATTCTTTGAAGCCCTAGTCCATGTGGCCGAAACGGAGTTGGACAGAACCATCGAAAGGCTCGTAGGAACGGCGGTGTTGTGGGGGATTGACAAGAGGTTTGTGGAAACCGGGACGAAGACGAATCCGCCGCCCACCCCTAGAACGGAGCCGGCCGAGGACGCTAAAAAGGCCAAAAGAAGGACGAAGAGCTCAATCATGGACCACTTTCAGCCCCTGACAGAGGCAAATTTAATTATATTTCGAGATTTATATAAAAGGGGAGATGAGGAAAACCAGGATGACGTCAAAGCAGCCGACGCGACCTCGATCCGAAAGAACACGGGTGTACAGATACCGTGTGATGTTGCTGGAGGAGCCGCCTGAATCCCTTGACGGGTTTAAGATTTTCGGAATTGAGATCAAGCTAGGCAAGGGACGTCATGTTGACTTCCCCCCTGATGCACGCGTGCTCAACGTCGAAACTACTCAGGAACCTTTACCCATGGATGTAGAGGTCAACGCCAAGTACCAGAGGACGGACAACCGTACAACCATCGTCAGGAGACGGTCTCTGCTTTTCAAAATGGAGAGGCTTGAAAGCTCTACTTCGGCTGTTGCTTAATTTCAGCGACTCCCCCGTATTTTTTCATGACTTCCTGACATGCTTTAATAGCTTCTGATAACAGTTCGTTGGCCCTTTCTCTCGAGGATGTTTTGACCGTAAGGCTGTAGACAGGAGACCCCTTTGTTCTTATCTCCACGACCTCACCGTGTCCGGCAACCGCTTCGGCAGCCGCAGCGGCCTCCCTAATCGCTTTAACGCCCTCCGGGCTTTCACAACGCAAAACAACGTCCCATCTCATCTCTAATTCACGAACCTTAACCTCTTGCTCAACAGCGTTTCGTAGCACGTGTGCTTCCGAATCGTCAAGTTCAGGGAAAAACTTTGAAACTGGCTCACCGGCCGCGATGTCCTCAAAGTGATCATAGAGAACTTCAAAGTCGGATGTTTTGGTCGTAATTTTTTCTGCTAGCCGTTGGAAATTCTTTTCCTCGAGTAGCTTGAGCACTCTCTTGACTTTAGCTATCTTCTTTACTTGGAGGAGCTTATCCACCCGCTCCTTCTGCGAGACTCGCCTGATGGATAGGTCGACTTGTAACGTCTGGGGGTTGACTCGCACAACCTTGAAAACTATTTTCTGGCCTTCCTTCAGATGTTCCCTTATGTTTCTGACCCATTTTAAGGAAACCTCTGAAACGTGTACAAACCCTTCGTAGCCCGGATGTTCCTCCACCTCAACGTAAGCTCCATAATCTTTAACTTCCTTGATTTTGCCGATGACCAGCTCCCCTACCTCGGGGGCTCTACTCAAGCGTTCTCTCCTTCTTTCCCAAGATTATGGCTTTTCCTCCGCTTGGTTTCGCCAGCACTGCACCGCAGACGTTGCATTTCACCTCAATCTTGGCCGAGTCGAAGACGACTTGTGAGTTTCCGCATTCGTTGCATGAGACCAGAACGAACCTTGACCTCGGGGTCGGAATTATATTAGGCCACTGCTCGGACATCATCTGACAACCTCCATCTTCTTCAATCGTATTCCTTCACGCATGACGCTTCTACCGCAGGTTATACATTTGAGCACTAGGGTTTTCTTATCGGTTGTCTTCGATTTCTTCCTCTGAATAGGATACTTTTGCCCTCCGTATCCCTTGAGTTCGCGTGCGTGTCTCCGGGCGCCGAGAGCCAAGGTTCTCTCTTTTCCTTTCCGATAAATCGATACGGTATGCTCTGTGTGGCTGTTGCATTTTGGGCAGTAGGTCGTGGTTTTCGCGGGAACTTTCATGTCCAGCGATGGCATGCCCTAAACCATCATTTAAACCGTTTGAAACACCTTTTAGAAGCCTCCTATGCGGGATAAGTCGTGAGCGCCGCGACGGTCGTCAAGGACATTATGACGGAGGAGGTGGTCACAGTAACTCCTGAAACTTCCGTTTACACGGCGGCCAGAATTATGGCTGAGGAAGAAGTTGGTTCGGTCGTGGTCGTTGCCGGGGAAAAGCCCGTCGGGATAATCACTGAAAGAGACTTGGTACGGAAGGTTCTCGCAGTCGGAAAGCCTCCTAAAAAAACATCAGTGGTTCAAATAATGTCTTCGCCAGTGGTCGTCGTAGGTGAAAACACGTCAGTTGAGGAAGCCATTTCAATCATGGCGCGAAACCGAATCAGGAGGCTTCTCGTGGTCAGCGGCGAAAAACTCGTCGGCATAGTATCAGTAACGGATATTGTTAAAGCTTTGGGTGCTGAGGCCGCCCGGGCTCTCCCCGCGATTTTACGGTGCTAGTCAGCAACTAAGACTTTTAAGTCGTCTATCGCTTCAGCAAACCTGTCCTTGAACCTTTCGACTACGTTGTCCTGCGAAAGCTTCATTCTGCCAACGACTACAAGGTCCACATCCCCGTAAACTTCGTCTACCGTTTCCACATCCTCCCACGAACATAGGGTTTCGTAGATTTTGGCCGGGTCATAGCGTGGGTTGAGCTTGGCGAGGATGTAGACTTTCTCACCGCTCAGGTATCGAAGGATCTTCTCCCTGCTGACTTCAACGCCGAGGGTTTCATATAGAATGTGACTTAGCTCGGCGTAGCTTAAGCCGTTGTTTTTCTCCCGAGATTTTCTTGCGATGGCCTCGGTGGCTGATTTGACGCGGGGGTCTGCTGGATTGAGGCCCGTGAGGGCGGCCACGAGTTTGTGGCTTGTGTAGACTCCGATGTGGAACACTGGGTTCGGAACGTCGTGTACGAGCTTCCTCCTAGGCATGTAGCCTTCAGGTTTCTCCACTGCCATGGACTGATGAACTCCAGCGCGTATGGTTCTCGCCTCCTCAGACAAAGGATGTCTCCAAGGCAGCCTAATTCCCGCAATCTTTGCGAAAAAGCCGTAGAGGTCGGTGAGCTTGCTGCGGTTCACACCAAGACTCACATCGTGGACATCTTCTAGCACCGCTACTACTTCGTAGAGGTCTGCTATGCCGTTCCTGTCTCCAACCCCCATAACTGTCGTGTGGGCTTCTTCGACGCCCTCTAGGATGGCCTCGACCGTGTTGGATGAAGCCATTCCGTAGTCGTTGTGAAAATGAGCTGCCAGAGGCGCGTTTGTTTGGTTTTTTAGGGTTCTGATGAATTCGGCAGCTTTACGCGGGGACAACAGACCAGCAGTGTCGGGCACGCTCACCAACGTGGCACCGGCCTTTCGAATTTCTCTGATAGCTTCGACAAGCCGCTCTTGGTTGCCTTCGACGAAAAACCTTGAGGCATCCTCCACAGTAGCCCTTACATACTTGAAGCCAGCCTCTTTCGCCATCGACACCGCTTCGCAAAGCCTGCTGACCGCATCATGGTAGGATATTCCGTGAAGCTTGTGGAGACGGTGGATTTCGGTCGGCGCTATGTAGAAAGCAACACCAGTTGCCTGATATTTGGAAGCCGATACGACATCATCCTTCACCGCACGACCATGAATCACAGATTCTATCCCAAGCTGATTGCATAAACTCACTATCGGCTCTACGTCTTCTCGAGTAGTGCGTGGCGGATAGTCCAATGTCAGCTCAACCCTTCTGATCCCTGCTTCTGCTAATTTTTGGACTAACTCGAGCTTCGCCGATGTCTTGAGCAACCTGAAAAGCTCGCCCTCCCTCAAGGTCGAATCCAGTAACGTTGTCAACGTAAGTCAACACTCCATACGGCTTTTTTCGTATTTATGTCTTAACTTGTCTTACGAAAAAAACATGTCTTCGACGTTTATCGTATGCTTTTATTTTCTCGGGCAGTAGTTGCGCTGCACGCCCATTCGGACCTTCGTCAAAATCTCTTCATCAGAGTTGAGAGCCTCTAGGAGTGCCTCCAACAAACGCGTCGATGTTTCACTTAAGCTGTGTTCCATTTTTTCCGCTTCGACCTCTGCCGAGAGTTCGTCAAGTCCTAGGGCTTGAAAAAGCTTTGAAACCGTGTCGTGTCGATGCTTCAGCTCCTTGACTTTAGCTAACCCCTCCTCGGTTAGCTCCAAAACTTTGTAAGGCTGATAGCGTAAGTATCCTTTTTCGCACAACCCCTTTATCACTTTTTTAACGGTGCTCGGGGCGACATTCAGAGCCCTGGCCACGTCAACCGGCCTTACTTTTTCGCCTCTCTGCCCAAAAAGCTCGTAAACAGCTTCTAGATATTCCTCTGCGAGCTTAACGCTTCCGCGCTCTCTTTTGTGAGCCTTCATCAAAGCTTCTATTCGTGAAGCGTTGCCCAAACCCAAACATCGTTCTAGTAGCCATTTATTAAAGGAATCAACGCCGGGGGTGGGATTTGAACCCACGCGGCCCGAATGGGCCACAGGCTCTCCAGGCCTGCCCTCTACCAGGCTGAGGGACCCCGGCCCCGACTTATCCCTCGTGATTGGACGGTTTATACTTAGTGGACGTGCTGGAGACCTCCTTTCCAAACAGAAGGGTAGGTCGATTTGCGCATTATCACTCTTTCGATGTCGACCGCCAGGCCCTCGGTCGCCTCCATCATCTCCTGACTGTTCATGACAGCGCGTCCGATAGCAACGACTTCGTTTTTTAAAGTCACGACTGCGACAAGGGCTTGTCTTTCGATGTCGGAGTCGAGCATGCTTATTCCCGCGGCCATCAAATCAGCACCATGACACACTGCGTCTACGGCAGTATCTAGGACGTAGACCTTTGGAACAAGGGCTAAGCAATTTTCTACGGGTTGAACGACCTTTCTAAGCAGCGATTCATCCCCCGATTCCCGGTACAGTGTCACCGCCTCTTGAAGCGTTAGCAGGTTGTAGGACGTACTTTCTTCGAAAGGCCCCGCCCGCGTTCGCCTGAGCTCTTCCATGTGGGCTCCCACTCCAAGATACTCCCCGACGTCATGACAGACCTTTCTGACGTACGTACCCGCTGAACAGCCGAGCCTGAAAAGAACATACCTGCCTTCTCTTTCGAGCATTTCGAAATAGTATACCTCTCTGATTCGAGGCTTTCTTGCGACTGCAGCGCGTATGGGCGGCACCTGGTAGATCGCACCGGTGAAAACCTTCAGAGCTTGGTCCAGCTCGCTTTCGGAAACGTCTCCGTGAAGCTCCATCAACCCGACGTATTCTTTCCCGCCTTGCATGAAAACCGGCGCAACCTTGGTTGCTTCACCTAGCATAATCGGTAAAACCCCGGAAACGGCGGGATTTCCCCGTGGGCTTCTAGGGTCCCGCCGTGTCCTGCCTGCTCGACGTTAAGGATCTTCTTAACCAAGAACGCTACTTCGTGGCTTGTCGGGCCTCTTTGTTTGTCCAGGTTGATCGCCCCTAGTGACAGAAGTTCTTGTAGAGTCCTTTGTTCTGGTCTTTTTCCATACCGGTCGTCTGTTTCCGATTCTCTTTTCACAAGGGTCTCATATTTTCGCAGCCATGGAGGATGGCTTGATTTCATATCCTTCGGTCATGTATTTTTCGAGACCGGCCTCCTTTATGGTTTTCATGACTTCCTCGTCGGATGCATCCTTAGGTATATCTATTTTTTTAGAAGTTGGGATAATATGGATGGTGTTAACCCTTCTTCTTCTGAGACCGGTCAATTGCTTCGGCCCCGTAACTAAGACATATCCGTTACTGTACACCGCTACGACCACGCCCTTACATCCGGCATCCCTTCCCCTCGTTTTTACCACGACCCTTCCTATCAACGTCTCGTCTACCATGGCTGTCATCTTCAAGATTCGAAACCATTTTTATACATAAATTCGGCTGGTTTTTCTGTTCGCTATGGTTTCCAAAAAAGTCATCTGCATCGCTGGGTTCGCCGCCGTCGGAAAATCAACAGTCGGAAAAATCGTGGCAAGAAGGCTTGGACTGAAGTACGTTTCGGGAGGTGATGCACTGAAGGCGGTGGCTAAGGACATGGGGTTCGCCCCAACTGGGTCTGGGTGGTGGGAAACCCCTAAAGGAATGGAGTTTCTCGCGCTAAGAAGCCGCGACCCCAGCTTTGACAGAAAAGTGGACAAAAAACTAATCGAAATCTGCCGAAAAGGCGGGGTAGTGGTGGATTCGTGGGTGATGCCATGGCTTTACAAAGGAAAGGGTTTCAAAGTCTGGATGACAGCCGACCGCATGACAAGAGCTCGACGGATGGCCGAACGAAGCGGTATAACAGTCCGTAAGGCTTCTAAGCTTTTGAAAACACGCGACCAGAAAAGCTCAAGAATCTATCAAAAACTTTATGGAATAAAAATTGGAAAGGATTTCACACCCTTTCATCTGATCATCGACACTACGCGCATGAAGCCCGAACAGGTGGCCGACATCATATCTGAAACGGCGAAAAACTTCTTCAAAACTTCCACTCAGAAACCACGTCGGAGATGAGGGATTTCTCTAAACACCGATGGCAGACTTCCCCACCGTAGACCCTTTCGACCGTTCTTTCTGAATGAGCCGCAGATCGTTCAGAGCGTACGCCCGCGATTTCCCCCCCACAGAAACGGCATCGTGTCCTTTTCGGCTTCTTTTCGACGAAATGCAGTTTCGTCCTTCCCCCCGGCGTCTTAATCGTTTTCCTCTTTCTGCTTCGCGTCCGCAGGCCTCTTCTCATCTTTGTCACCCCTAACTGGCTGCATCCCTGTCAGGCCGAGCCCAAGCGCCTTCGCGATCGGGGAACTTACGCCGAAAAACGACAAAATAAACCATCCGTAGAACTTCAGTTGCCCTGATTCTGTGATGAATGGAATGTTAAGACCATTTGGGGTGACTCCAACTACTACGTCTCCGAAAAACGAGACGAGAAGGGGGTAGACCGTGAAGAAAATCATCAGGCTCGAGAACATCGTGATGAGGTTTTTCTTGGTGACTTCGGCGTTGATCTGCTGTATGTAGGCCTTCTTCTTTTGAAGCTTCTGGATGGTTTTTTGGTCTTTTTTGCGCGTTGCGTTCATCAGCTCCCGGTTGAAAGCCTGAATTTCAGCCATCTTCGCATAATCTTCCTTCTTGAAGATGAGCTTGCGAAGGACCGATGTCGCGGCCGACAGGGCTGCTGCGATTGAAGAAATCATCATCATGTCAACGACCATGTCTACTCACTTCCCAAAAGCTTACCGAAAACCGGATACATCTCCGAAACCCTCTCCCTCACGAGCAGTTGATAATATTGATGGAGAATTCCGATCGTCAAAAGAATGCCGGTTCCGGAGCCGAAGACAGCAAGATAATCCGCAACACTCGCGACGGTTCCTATGATTAGTCCACCTAGGATTGTGACTGTTCCAATGTATTTCCGGATTATGCTGGCTATGATTTCGGGAGAGCGCCTAAATCCAGGGATCTGCATTCCTGCGCTGATCAACTGTTCCGCAACCTTCTCAGGGGCGAGGCCCGATATTTGAACCCAGAACTTTGCGAAAAGCACGGAAAACGTTATCAGCAGTGCCGCATATACGACGGCACGTACAGGGTCCTCGAAAACGCTGGCGAGCCCGCGGACCCCGGTCACGTAGTAGGCTAAACCTCCGGTCGCGATTACGGTGCCTGCTTCCTGGTCGAACCTGTAGGTGCCGATGAGGTTGAGGTACAAGTTATCGTTGTTGGGGTTAAAGCGGCTCCAAACGAGGGAGCCGAGGTAGAAGATGTTGCTGAACACGGTTGTTGCAAAGATTATTGGAACGTTCGAAACATAAAGTAACTTCACTGGGTATTTGGCCCTGTAACCTTGAAACTTGGCATAGGATATCGGTATCTCAACCCTGACCGCCTCTATGTAGATGAGCGCGACAACCAAGAACACAGTTGAGATAAATGCGACTATGTCTGGAAATCCTCCCGCCCGGATGAAAAGCGACGAAATGTTGCCGGCAAACAGTGTTTGAAAGATTGCGAGGATGACTCCCTGATAGATTCCGTCGTTGAGGATGATGGGTGAGAATAACGAGACAAAGATTTCCTCTGCAACGCCGGCAACGATAAACAGGCTGATACCGCTTCCAAGCCCCCAGCCCTTCTGTACCAGCTCGTCCAAAAGGATGATGAGGATCGTTGCCAGGACCAGTTGGATGAAGATGACTATGTTTTGTGTTTGGGTCGTCTGGCCGAAGAACCCGGCGGAAACGTATGCTGCGCCTTGAAAGACCGCGATTACAATAGCCAACATTTTACTTACCGAAGTGAAGAGTGCTCTGTCTTCGCTTTTCTTCAAGTCAAGTTTTATGAGTTCGGCGCCGACTAGAAGTTGCAGAATCAGTCCTGCTGTGACAATGGGCCCTATCCCGAGGGTTATCAGCGTGCCAATTTTCTGCGCAAAAACGATGTTGAGGAGGACGGGGCTTTGACCCACCTCTTGACCAGTGGGAATTCCATACAGTATGGTGTGGCCCATCCATGTGTAAACAACTAAGGCCAGCGCGGACCATACAAGTTTCTCGCCAAGCCCGACCTTTCTACCAGGCTTCTTGATTTCCGGAAGAACGCGTGAGGCTTTTTCAAAGAACAAACGGACATTTGATTTTTCGCTCATGCAGTCACCAGTTCACCGGGCTTAACGATTCGACCTCCCACCGAGCGGATTTTCTCTTCGGCCCTCTTGGTCCATCGGCTCACCACAACTGTCAGCGGCTTGAATATCCTACCGCTTGCCAACAGCTTGTCGTATCCTGCTTCGGCGAGGTTAACAACCGAGTCTCCGGTCTTCTCTGCCAACTGGGACACAGTTATTAGGTTGGCCTCCCGCACTTCGTTACGGGTTACGGGAACAAAGCCATTTTTTCCGAAGTAGTCGGTTTTCAGAAGCTTCGTCCACTTGTGTTTGTGACCGCCTGCCATTCCTCTTCCGCCTTTTGCGCCCGTTTTTCTATGCTGACCGACCTGCCCCCATCCATGAGTTCTGGAGCCGCGTCTTTTCCGCACTTTCCTCAGCCTTGTCGGCATGCAATTCACCCGAAAACCAAACTATCTTGGAAGTGAACCGGTTCGTTAATAAGTGTTTTCTCTCAAACCATGCGGCGAATAAGCTCGTTGATCGCCTCCTCCCGGTCTCCGTATTCACCGCTCGACTTGTAGGCTCTCTTCAACGATCTCTTGAAGCCTTTTTTTGGTGGATGAAGCACTACGTGCACGGGGTTCGGAAGAGATTCCTCGCCCTTTTCAAGTCTTTCAGAGTATGACATCAAGTCGTCGGCTTTGAATCCCGCCTTCTTCAAAAGCGTGTAAATAGAAAATTTGTTGGGCTTTCCCCACGTCAGGTATCTTTGAGCTTTTTTGAGCATGCCTTCGAGCGAAGGAGAATAGGGAAACAGAGCGGCTGAATTTGCTTTTTTCAGCTCAAGAGATTCCAGCGTTTTCTCGATGTCCGGGTCTATTCCGACGTTTCCCTTTATCCGTACGACCAAAACTAATGTCATTCCTAAAGCGTCCTCCACAAGTCGGGCATCACGATCTTCGTGGTTCGCTTCAAAGCTTCGTAAGTCGCACCTACGACCGAAAGAGATGTCCTGGTTTCGCCGAAGCTTTTTGTCCAGCAGTCTCTGATGCCTGCAAGGGCTAGGACGACTTTCTGAGATTCTCCAGCCACCAGCCCCAGGCCTCGAGGAGCTGGCAGTAGCTGTATCCTTACGCTGCCGTATTTTCCTTCGGTTTTCACTAAAACGCTGTGAGGTTCTCCGCAAGCACATTCCCAGCTGCCGCATCCTCGCCGCACCGGAACAACGGACATCTTAGCGTTTCGAATCGCTTTTTCAATCGCCAGAACAACTTGAGAGGACTTCCCCGTGCCGATTCCTATGTATCCATCTCTGTTTCCCACCACGACCAAAGCTTTGAAACGCGTCTTCTCACCCGCATCGGTTTGTCTCTGAACAATTTTAACGTCGATTACTTCCTGCTCGAGGTTTGGTAAGAGCCTGTCGACAATTTCAGGTTCGAGAATTCTACTATGATTTTGGAACACTTGGTCGATGGAGTTTATTTTTCCCTCAAGAACCATCCTGCCAAGGCTTGTACGAGGAACCCATTCACTCATCTTCAGCCGCCCCCGAGGATTGTCTTTTTGATTCGTTCAACCTCTTCTTCCAGTTTAAGTAGATAACTTTTGTCGGCTGCGGCAAATTGGTAGCCTCGAGGTTCTTGGGCATTTTTTTCGACGAAGCCGGAGATGTGTCTTCCACTTATCCTGTCATCGCTAGGAAGGACCTCTTCGCTCACCGGGACTTCGAGGCCCGCGTCCAAAACACCTTTAACAACGGCATAGAGACGGGAACCCTTTACAGACCTGTAGACCCCCAAGTCCACTATCGCCTTGGACAAGCCCATTTCAAGCGCCTTTTTTCCGGCCAACAACCCTGTGAGGTAAGCGGCCGGTATGCATTTGTAGGAGCCTTTCCAGCCGTACTTAGAGAGAATGTCTGAGGCGACTGTCAGCACTGTCTCGTCTCCGCCCGCCTTGGACCTAATGAGTTGGACTATGATTCTTCTGTTTGTTCGGCGGATGACGACTCTCTCGATGCCAGACTTGACGAGCTTCAACCTTTTTCTGTAGTCGGTGTAGCCTTGACGCCTACGACGAGGCTTCATTCGAAGAACCTGACCAGCCATCTCACATCCCCTCTTTCAACAACCCCTTCGTTTTGATGAATTCTTTCAGCGATGCAACGGACTTGAAGTTGCCCGCTTTAACGTAGCTGTATAGCATGCGGTAATCTGATGGGGTGATGCTGCCTCGTTCGCGGAGTTTCTGAAGATATTTTCTCTGGGCTCTAACGCGGTTTATCCATGCGGTCTTGCGCGGCACTAACGAGTGTTTTCCTCCTTCGCGGCTACCTTCACCCCGTTTTCTCTCCGCTTCGAAACGAGCTCTGCTCACGCCCTTCGCCGGAACTTTGTAAATTGCCCCGTCGGCTATCAGTTTCCTTATCTCTGCCCTCGTTATGGCTGATTCGATGTCCTCTAGCCTTTCAGGGTCAAACTTGACTCTGGTCTGGCCGCATTTGAGCAAATCGGCTGCCATTCTCCTCTGCATGGTTAACGTCATCAAGTACCACCCGCTTTTGTCGGAGGGTTAAGAACTTTCAGCCCTTTGGCTTTGGCGGCCTCAAAAACCTCAAGTTTTTTCTTCAAGCCCAAACGTCCTGATATTCGAACCGCGTCCCTCCCGGGCAACAAGGCCTCGAGCTCGGTTACCGACGACACCAAAACGTCTCTGTAGCCGGACGGATGAATGCCTCGGTATTCGGCTGGACTTCCGTAACCGATTTTTGCAAGAGGCGGCGAACCACTTCTCTGGAGCCTCATTCTACTATCCTTACCCCTCGGCCTTCTATAACCAGTCCTCAGTCGTACATATCGCCAGCTTTCCTGCCGCACAAAGTCCGGGTTTTTTCTTCTTTTCCTCAAAATTCCACGCGGCAGCAATTAATCAACCTCCGATAGCCTTTTCCGCCACATATATGCCGTCGAGGAACTTCCGCGGGTCTTTCCGAGGAATAGTTGTGGCATTCTCTATGTTTGCGGCAGTCTGCCCCACGCTTTCGCGGTCAACGCCTGAAATGATGATTTCGTCCCCCTTCACCTGCACGCTTACATCACCTACGATCTTCGCTTTTCGAACATACCTTTCGCCTATGAAGTTTGTGATATGGACTTCTTTACCCACGACCTTGACAGTAATAGGGAAATGCGAAGAAACGACTTTCATCCGGTAGACGTATCCTTTCGAAACACCGGTTAGGGCGTTCTTCGCAATAGACACAAGAGTGCCCAAGAGCGCCTTTGATTTCCTAGACTTTCCCGGCACCCGGAAAACTATTCTCTCTCCTTCAACCCTTATCTCGGCCGGCACATGGCTAACGTCTTTGACGACACGGCCCTTTTTTCCTTCAAACACCAATTTCTTCCCCTCAATTCTCACGGAAGCGTCGGACGGAATTGAAACAGAGTCTTCAACATATTTAGTAAACATACCCCAACAACCTTCCTCCTATCTTTTGCTTCTTCGCCTCTTCATGGGACATAACTCCCTTCGGAGTGGTCACTACCAAAAGGCCGATGTTTCTGCCGGGAAGGTATCTTTGCTCAAAGAACTCGTACTGTGTCGATTTGACGCTTATGCGCGGCCTAATCGGTGCGGACCTGTTTATTCTTCCTAGAAGCTGGATTTTGAAAAGACCGCCCCTTCCGTCCTCGATGAACTCGAAGGCACCGATGTAGCCGTTTCTCTGCAGGACTTTCAATATTTCGCCAACGAGTTTCGACGCTTTCACGAAGCAATCACGGTTTCTCACGATTTCGTTGTTCTGCAGAGTTGTGAAAAGCGATGAAACCAAATCGGTCAACACTCAATCACCTAATCATAAACTTGAAACCCAATTTTGGGGCCAACCTCGTTGATGCATCTGCGGCAGATGTAGAGTCCGTATTTCCTGATGACGCCAACGCTGGTTCCGCACCGACGGCAGACATGGACACCTTTTCCAAATTTTCGCTGCTTTGGGGGCCTGTGCTTCATTCTTCTATCACCTCGACACCGAAACTCCTCAAGAACTCTATGGTTTCTTCTGATGAAACTCGCTGTTTACTACCTATCTTTGAAGGCCTGTAGGCCCTTTTCGCAACCCTATACCCAGGTTTGCTTAGATGAACCGTGACGTCCATGCCAACGATGCCGAGCTCCGGGTTGTAGCGCGTTCCTGGAATGTCAAGATGTTCCTTTATGCCGAAGGAAACATTACCGTTCGTGTCGATCGATGACCGCTTTATTTTGTTGTTTACGGCCGCCAAAGCTTTCCTGAGAAAGTCTTCAGCAGCCTGTTTTCTCAAGGTCACTCTTATCGCTATGGGTTCGCCCCTGTGTATTCCAAAGCCCCTAATGGTTTTCTTGGCTTTTCTTATCTCCGGTTTCTGACCCGTTATGGATTCGATTATTTTCTGAGCTTTTTCTAGCTTGGCACCACCCTCGCCGATACTGCAGTTGACCACTACTTTTTCGATGCGTGGTTTAAACAACGGTTTCACGGTGGAAGCGTTATCCAAGCTTCATCACCTCCAATGGGCATGATGTTTTTCAAGAGAGTGGTGACAAGTTGCTGCCCGGTTTGGATTGTGGCCGTCGGCTTGTCTGGGAAAACAACATCTTTTCTGATTTTTGCAATTTTTCCGTGTAAACCTGCTCTGGCACCTGTGTGGATGTATGCGTAAACGTTTGTTTCCAAGGGGGCTTGCTCGAGGATTTCTTGGCTTGGGAGAGAGATTTTAACCGAATCCAAGATTTTAAAACCAAGCCCTTGTTCAAGCCTTTCATCTTTGAAAATTACTGTGCGGCCGTCGTGCAAACCAATCATCAAGCCGCCGCCCCTCACGTGCTTCTTCCTTACGACTTGACAGATCTTGAATTTTGCTTCCTCCTCGGTGATTTTGAAAAGAGAAAGCCCTTTTCCAGGTCTTATCAAGACACGGTATGCGTCGCCGGTGGCGGGAATCGAGAGAACATCCATGAGCCCGAGTGGGAATCGTGGGTCTTTGATGGCTCGCCCGTCGACCATGAACTTGCCCGCTTTTATGAGTTTGCGCGCTGTTTTTCCGTCTTCAACTAATCTAAGAAGGTCTCTAACGGCTATCAGCAAGGGTATCGACCGTCTCTTGGGATGAGGTCCAGGCCTTGGGCAAACCGTGAAAACGTTCTCCCTCTTGGGTATATGGCGCGGTGCGGCGAGGGATTTGAGGTGGGTCATGCTGGCTTCGCCTCGAGCTTCTCCTTGCGGAGCTTATCGTCAAGGTTCAGCTGGGTGATCATTAGGTTCGGCGCTCGTATGGGTACATCAACGGTCGAACCATCTGCTCTTTTCCTTGAAACGTTTTCCACGTAAACCATCATCCTTTTCACGTCGACACGTTTGACCTTTCCTTCCACACCCTTGAAACTTCCTTTCAAAACTTTCACGGTGTCGCCGACCCGAACCCTCAGCGAACGCCTCTTGTATTTATTCCTCAACTCAGGCGAAAGATGCGCCGACAGAAACTTACCGTAGATGTGACGTGGAGCGTTGAACCGGCGAAACCTTTGTTTCCTTGGCTTGCTTGACATGAGCGTCACCTCATACTATTATGCTGGCCGCGTTAGCAATGCGAGGCCATCTTTCAGCGGCCTCCTTGGCAACGGGACCCTTGATCTCAGTCCCTTTCAGGTCACCTTCAGGCGTAACCAGGACGGCGGCCGTTTCTTCGAAGGCGATCCACGTGCCATCCCTCCTTCTGTAAGGTTTCTTCTGTCTTATCAACACCGCGTGCATCGGTTTTTTCCTCAAATCCGCCGAACCCTTCTTGACGGTGACGCTGAGCATGTCGCCCACCGCCGCGGCTGGAACTCGCCGAAGCCTCGCCGTAATTCCGTGCACTTGCACGATTTTCAACACTTGGGCGCCTGAGTTGTCGGCACAGTTCACCAGAGATCCTAGCACGACCGTCCTCGGAAGGTTAGGTCTCCTTTCGAGGATGCCTACTGCCGCCACAGCTCGCGAGCGTTTCGCCATACAGTCACCCCACCTTCTCCAAAACTACGAAACTGACCGTCTTACTCAAGGGCCTGCATTCACCAACCTTGACTCTGTCTCCTACTTCAACATCGATGCACGGGGGCAAATGAGCCGAAAGACGCGACCTCCTCCTCATGTATCTTTTGAACTTTTTGACATAAACCGTGGTTTCTCGTTCGATGACTATGTTTTTGTTCATTTTTTTCTTGAAGACAACACCCGTCAAGATAATTCCCCGGACTGAGAGCTTTCCATGGAAAGGGCAATCCCTATCTTTGCACTGAGCCGTTGGCTGTTTGACTTTAATTCCGATGTTGCGAACTTCGCTCATGGTCAAACACCCCGGAGCAGTCTATCAACAGGTCTTCCTACGAGGGTTGAACCCTCGATTTTAACTTCCCCATCGTCTAACAACCAGAAGACCGAACCACGTTTGGGAATTGTTTTTTCACCGGAGCTTGTAGAAACCGAAACAGTGTTTTTTGTTTCGGCCACGACGACTCCCTCAAACAACTTCCCACCGAAGGATACTCTAACTCTCCTACCTAAGAGAAAAACGGAAGAACTCTTGTTCATTTCTTGCTCAACCTCTTTTCCGCCAAAACCGTGTAGGCGCGGGCGATGGATTTTCGGAGCTCCCTTTTCCTCATCGGGTTTTGGACGGCGCCGCCAGTTCCGATTTCACTGATCACTTTTCGGAGTTCGCTCTTCAATTCGTCTATTTTATCAAGGATTTCCT
This sequence comes from Candidatus Caldarchaeum sp., assembly GCA_033580815.1. GTDB lineage: Archaea > Thermoproteota > Nitrososphaeria_A > Caldarchaeales > Caldarchaeaceae > Caldarchaeum. Next base: position 143,898 of record JAVQUC010000001.1, read on the forward strand.
GCTCATTAAGCTCCCGAAGTTCTTTGGCCTTCAACTTCTTTCACCCTTACTTTGATTTCCTCAGGAAGAGGCGCATCGGGTGGATAGATGAGCACTCGGACACCGAACAAGCCTGTTTTAAGTAGAACCGAGGACTTCCCTTCGAGGACGTAGTTCATGGCAAGTTCGCCCGATTTAGGAATGAATCCTTCCGTGAATTTTTCTGTTCTAGCCCTTGCAGAGGTCAGTTTTCCGCTTATGTGAACTTCAACACCCTTCGCTCCCGCTTCCATTATCCTACGAACAGCCCAGAAGCCCACTCTTCTGTAACGAACTCCTCTGGCAAGGTCCTGGGCTATTCTTTCAGCCATAACGTATGGGTTGAGTTCGGGAACCTCGACTTCCACGACCGTGACCACTGGGTTTTCGACGCCAAATTTCTTTTCCAAGTCTTCCGTGATTTCCTTAATCACCTTTCCCTTTGGTCCAATTACGCGGCTCGGTCTCATCGCGTATATCGTCACTCTTGTTCCCAATGGTGTGAATCCAATGTTTACGCCGCCCAATAGAGCGTTTTTTAGCTTTTCATGGAGGTACTCCTCTATATCGGCCTTCTTAATCCGAGTCATGAGAATCTGTTTGACCAACGTCATTGCCTACTCACCGCCGCGACTTCGATGTGAACAAAACACTTGTTGTAAGGGCTAGAACGACCGAAGGCTCTTTCGATGTATTTTGCGGCAACCCTTCCCCTATGCGAGACCGCGTGCACTATCTTTGTTTTTTCAGGGTCAAGACCTTTAAACTCCGCGTTAGCTTCCAAGCTCTCCAAAAGTTTGAGCATGTGCTTCGAAACCTTGATTGGGTAACCACCAGGCCCCGCGGTTTCAGCGTGATGGGCCCGTTTCTTCTTGTAACGGCTGTATCGAATCATTCTCTTCCGTTTAATAACTTCTTCGAGGAGTTTCTTCGCTTCGGGTATAGTCAGACCTTTTATAGATTCGCAGACCTCCCGAGCCCACTTGGGAGAGAGGTCTACCTCACGCAAACTCGCCCTTACCTCCGTCTCTTTTTCACCCACGACGGTCGAATAACCCCATGACGGCATTTTGGGTCTAAATCGTTTTTGAGGTTGTATCAAGTTATAAAGGTATCTTACCGAAGGCTTAACAAATAGGATATGGCATTATAGGTCGTGGAGATTAGAAGGGCCATCCAGCTCACGGGCGGGAGTTCTTACTCCGTGACGCTACCAAAAGAATGGGTGGAGCATGCAGGTCTGAAAAAGGGGTCAACAGTGATCATGAAGCCCACAGAAGACGGGGGAATCAACATTTATCCTGAGAAAGGCTATGAGAAGAAAATTTCTGAGGTCGAAATACCGTTGACGGCGGACATAAGCAAGCTCATTGTTGGTGCATACTTGTACGGTTACGGCTTGATTAGAATTGTCTCAAAAACTCCGATATCCGACACACAGTTCACAGACATACGCAAAAGCATCCGTGGGTTGGCGGGTGCTGAGATAGTCCACGAAACAGCTGAGAAGATCGAAGTTCAGATCGTTCTCGACAAGGAAGTTGTCGCCCCGGAGAAATTGTTACGGCGGCAGTATGACTTAGTTCTTGCAATGGTGGAAAATGCTGTTGAAGCTTTCGTCACAAGAAACACCTCATTAGCGAGAATCGTGGTCCAGAGAGATGAAGAAGTTGATAGACTCTATTTTACTCTTGTGAGAGTTCTTCGTTCAGCCGTTATAGACCCCACGCTTGCCAAGAGATTGAATGTTTCGCCACTTTCGCTCTTGGACTTTCGGGTTGCGGCCAAATTCATGGAAGACGCAGGAGACCAGGCGGCTGAAATCGCAAAGGAAATTCTTCGGACCACGAAGCTGGTCGGCGAAGAATTGGTGAACGAATTCAAAGCCATTGCGGGAATCGTCGTGTCGATGGGGACAGAGCCACTTGAAGCCTTCTTCAGCCACGACCTTGGGAAGACAAACCGCGTGACTGAAAAACGCCGAGAGTTTCTTCGAAGGAGCGAACCCTTCCTACGGAAAATATCCGGGAAAGAAAATTCGGCGGTACTGTACAAGCTATACTTCCATCTAGCAAGAGTCTGCGAAAACTTGGCCGACATAGCCGAGCTCAGTCTACCCTTCAAAACCAGTTCAACGACGCAAATTTAAAACGTGCATCTACCATGCATTTTGTATGAATGTGGAGCCTTTTGACGTATACGACATAACCATCATCGGGGCTGGCCCGACCGGGCTTTTCGCCGCCTTTTACGCCGCCGGCATGAGAGGTATGAAGACAAAGGTCATCGAAGCATTGGACACCTACGGAGGCCAGCTCACGACTCTCTATCCGGACAAATTCATCTACGACGTAGCTGGACATCCGAAGATTCTAGCGAAAGACCTCGCAAAATTTCTATACGAACAAGCGGCGGCTTACAAGCCGACATTCCTCTACAACGAAAAAGTAATCAACCTATCCCGACTCGACGGCGGAATAATAGAGCTAACGACGGATAAAGGAGTTCATTTTTCGAAAACCGTTTTGATAGCTGCCGGCCACGGTGCCTTCACACCGAGAAAGCTTGGCAACCCATCGGTCGAAAAATTTGAGAACAAAGGAGTATATTACACAGTCAAGGACCGTTGGTCGTTTAAAGATAAACGGATAATGATTGTCGGGGGCGGCGACTCGGCGGTCGACTGGGCTCTAAACCTGAAGGACATAGCCAAAGAGACTTACCTTGTTCATCGGAGGATGGAGTTTCGCGCCCATGAAGGAAGCGTCATCGAGCTTTTCCATTCACCTGTTAAGGTTCTGGTCCCTTACGAAGTCAAATCGGCTGATGGTGACGAGAAACTCGAAAGAGTCACGGTCTTCAACAACAAGACCGGTGAGGAGATGACTATTGAAATCGACGCCCTTATTCTTCAGCTTGGCCACATCGTTGACGTTTCGATTTTCAAGAAATGGGGGTTGGAAATGGAGGGGAACTTCATCAAGATAAACGGACGATGTGAAACAAACATTCCGGGAGTGTATGCGGCCGGGGATATAGCTCAACAATCCGATTCCGTGAAGCTAGCCCTCCTCGTGGTCGGGTTTGGGCAAGCAGCCATCGCAGTGAACGTAGCCAAAAACTATATCGACCCCAAAGCCAGCTACTTCCCGGGCCACAGCTCCGAAAGAAGGATGTAGTATGAAGGCATACCTAAGCGGGGCTCTTCCAAGAACGGAAAGACTCATCAAAGCCTACAGAGATTTCGCAAAAAATAAAATTTCGCAACGTGATCTATTGGATGAGGTCGGCAAGGTTTCGAGACAGTACATCGAAATCCAAGAAAAAAACCGCTTAACCTACATCATCGATGGGATGATTACCTGGGACGACCCGTTGAGACCTTTCGCATCATCCCTGCGAAACGTCGAAATCGACGGAATTTCCCGCTGGTTCGACAACAACTTCTTTTACAAAAAACCCGTCATCACAGGCGAAATATCGCTAAAAAATGATATCGACGAATCTATTTTTTTCCATAACCTAATTGATCAAAGGAAGAGGAAAATTGTTTTGCCTGAACCATATTCTTTCGCACGTTTGTCTGAGAACAGGTTTTACAAAAGGTTTGACGATTTAGTACTCGACGTGGCCGACGCTCTCGCTAAATTCGTTAACAGACTCGGCTCGTTCGCACAAATACAGCTAACATCACCATCGCTCGTTTACACCAAAGCTACCGAGGATGACTTCGAGAAGTCGAAAACCGCTGTGGAAACTGTTAAACGAAAAACGAGGGGAGAAATTTTCCTTCATCTGCCTTTTGGCTCCGCGGAAAATAAGTTGCAATACCTGCTTGAATTTGATGTCGAGATTTTAGGTATCGACATGTATAGGACGCCCGTCGAGGTGCTCAGTAAGCTTGACACGGATAAGTCACTGTATCTAGGGCTAATTAATGGGCGGAATACAGTGCTGGAAAACCCAGGTGATATTTTGAAGATGATTGACAGAGTTAAGAAAATCGCTGCGGTTAAGGAAATTCATGTTGGACCAAGCTGTGAGCTTGATTATCTACCGAGCGACTATGCTTTGAGGAAAATCGAGCTGATAGGAGAAATCCTGAAATCGGTGGGGTCCAATGGATAAGATTTTTCCAGTCATGGAGGTTGGGAGCCTCAACAAGGCTCCTTTTCGGGTTAGAGACCGGTCGAAGGCGGTTGCCGAAGCTAAAAGATGGGGCGAGCTTCTTAGAGTGGAGAATCACGAGGAGCTCTTAAACGTTTTGACCGAGAACCGTGTTGACGACGAACGCTTGGTTGATTGGGCCTGTTTGTATGGTTTGCGTTTCTTCGAATCAGCTGGGCTTGACATAGTTTACGACGGTGAGCAGAGGCGCGTCGAGATGTACGAACACCCACTTCAGTATGTTGAAGGGTTTGAGTTCCGCGGCGTTGTTCGCGTCTGGGATAACGAATTTTATCGAAAAGCGGCGATCATTAGTAGACCACGGCTGCTGAGGCCTTATCATCTCGACGAGCTGCAGTTTAACAAACGGCATGCGAGAAAGCCTTTGAAGGTTCCGGTTACGTCGGCTTATACACTCGCCGACTGGTCCTTCGACGAGTACTACGTTATGAGAGCGTCTGGTCGTGATTTTTTGGAGAAATCAACCGCCGCAAAAAGAGAATTCGTCCTCGACCTAACGGAACAAGTCATAAGGCCTGTTTTGAAGGCTCTTGACGAAGAGGGGGTCGACTACATACAGTTGGACGAACCAGCTGCCGCCACCAAACCTTATGAATCTGACCTAGTTGTCGAAAGCATCAACATGGCGGTGAAAGGCCTTCGGTCAAAGATAGCTGTACACATCTGTTACACGGACTACGAGTCTCTATTCCCCGCGCTTCTCGAGCTAAAGGCCGACGTTCTCTCGATTTCATGTTCAAACGCGGACAGCAAGACGCCAGGCGTTGAGCCCGAGAAGAGAAAGGGGTTTGAAATTCTGAAAGTTTTTCGAGAATATGATTGCCCGTTTAAATTAGCTCCCGGCCTCATAGACGTACACACCGATTTTGTTGAACCCGCTGATCTAGTACGGGACCGGCTTCTCTACGCGGTGAAACTGGTCGGAGAGCCGGGGAAGCTCGTCGCTTGCAACGATTGCGGCCTGAGGACCCGGAGTTGGGATGTTGCCTACAAGAAGCAGTTGAACCTCGTGGCAGGAACAGCTTTGGCCCGGCAAGAATATGGCTAGGTCACTTCTTCTCCTCGGTTTTTTGTTGTGTGCCGGCTGTGGCTGCTGCTTTCCTCGATACGCCGACGGTCATTCCCGTTCTACCCGTCGTCCTGGTTCTCTGTCCTCTAACTTTTAGCCCTAGCGAATGACGAATTCCCTTCCAGCTTTTCGTCCTCATCATCGTCTGGATGTCCTCCTTTATCATGAGTTCGAGGTCCGCCCCTATCAGATGACGGTTTTCACCGCTGGCGGGGTCGAAGCGCCTGTTGACCATCCACGCGGGTATCCCGTGTTTAATAGGGTTTCTCGCAATCTGCTCAATCTTTTCCACTTGTTTCTCGCTGAGGCTACCTAACCTGGTCTGCGGGTCAATTCCAGCTATCCTAGCTATGGCGTAACCGAGGTTCACTCCTATTCCCTTGACTCTGGCTAAGGCGTACGGTATCTGAAGGGTACCATCTATGTCAGTGTTAAGGACGCGCACGATGAGTTTGAAGTCTTTGGACATCTGGTGGGTTATTGGGTCGCGTCTATATAAGTGTGCAAGATGTTTTTCGCCCATGGGTTTGCTCGATGGGAAGCGTTGTGTTGTCACGGGCGCTTCAGGAGGGGTTGGAAGGGCTGTCGTAGAAGAATTACTTAGGGAGGGGGCGCATGTCGCCGCCGGCGCTAGACGAGTTTCAGTGCTGGAAAAATGTTCCGAAGAATGGAGGAGAAAGTTTTCCAGCGAGCGTATTTCCACGAATTACCTGGATGTTTCCGACGAAAAATCTGTTTCAGACTTTGTCAAATCTGTTGTTGATGTGTTCGGAGGCGTCGACGCCGTGGTCAACGTGGCTGGATACGTCTTCGAACCCCAAATATGGAACAAGCGGTTGGCCGAAACATCAGCCGATGAGATACTAGCGGTCTTTAAGGTCGACGTCCTCGGCTCCTTCTTGATGGTCAAGCATACGGTTCGGATTATGAAAAAACAGAGATACGGAGTTTTCGTCAACTTCAGCTCGACGCCGGCCATCACGGGATACGACCGTGGACTGCCATACACCCTCGCTAAATCGGCCATCATCGGACTAACAAAGCATATCGCATGGGAGTATGGAAGGTACGGAATCAGGGCGTACACCCTAGCTCTAGGCAGCATAGAGACGGAACCCTCTGTCAAATGGCTTAGCAGAAGCGAATACGAAGCGCTTGCTCGCGAAAGCCCGCTGGGAAGATGGGGCAAGCCCGAGGAAGTTGCCGCTGTGGCGGCTTTCCTCTGCTCTGAAAAGCCGAGCTTCGTCAACGGCCAGACCATCGTGGTTGATGGAGGCGCGGTTTTGTATTAGCAACACTTATAAAAGACATGGCATGAAAGAGATGATGGTAAAACCATGGCGATACAAGGGATTGAATGGATTGTCGTGGCTGTGGTTTTAATTATTCTGTTCCTTTGGGGGCCTGAAAAGCTTCCGAAGATCGCGAGGTCTATAGGTCAGGCGAAGAAGGAGTTTGAAAGGGCACAGCGTGGCCTCGAGGAAGATATAGCAAAGGCTGCAGCTCCCGCTCCCGCTGCTTCGCAAACAACTCCAGACGACAAGTTGATTGAAGTGGCTAGGGCATTAAACATACCGACAGAAGGAAAAACACGCGATGAAATCGCAAAGGCCATAGTTGAAAAATCTCAGAAGACCAATTAACATTAAATTATTTCTCGGCGCATGATGGTTGGGCTGTAGTTGAGCAAAGACAAGGAGATGCCCCTTATCGAGCACATCCGTGAGCTAAAGGACCGTGTAAAGGTAATCATCATCTCGTTTATAGTTGCTCTGATATTTTGGCTCGCCTTTCCCGCGGATTTGACCGCGATAGGCTCAAACCCGGAATTCTACGAACCCATGGTATCGTTAATTCTCAAGAGAATAGTTCAAGACGTTGGAGCCGGCCGCATACAAATCATTGGGTGCAGCATGACCTCACCCCTCGAAATTATCTTTCTTTCAGCCGCGTTTCTCGCGATAGCCACTATTATGCCGGTGATCGGATACGAAACATACGCTTACGTCGACCCGGCGCTGTACCCTCATGAAAGAAAGCTCATCTACGGTTTCACCCTGGCTTTCGTCGCCCTCTTCGCCGCCGGCGGATTGTTCGGCTACTTCATAGCCGCACCACTCATCATGAGAGCTATGATATTTTTCTTTGAACTCGCTGGAATCGTTCCAACGGTATGCGCCATGGATTTCTACAGCCTTGTTTTCACCACTGTTCTCCTTATCGGAGTGGTGTTCACTTCACCAGCGATCGTGGTTTTGCTTGTTCGATTTGGGGTCATAAGCACCAACTTGATAACGCGTAACAGGCTCTACGTGTATGGTCTGCTATACATTCTTGTGGCGCTCATCACCCCGGATGGATGGCTTGTGGGCAACGCTGTACTGTTTCTACCGCTTGTGACGCTCATCGAATCTTCGATCTTCGTCGCCAAAAGGATCGAGAGGAGGCGGCTTCAAAACACGTTTGTCGGCCACTGCAAATTCTGCGGGACCGGTTTACGGGAGGGAGAGCTCTTCTGTAGCAAATGTGGAAGAGCTCAAGAATGATAGGACGAAATAAGCTGTGTTGTTGGTGCCATGGATTATGATCGCGGGAGTTATCGAATTCGTTCTATTGACTGAGTAGGCAGTGAACATTCCGATTACGAAAGTGGGTAAGATGCGTGCAACGTCGAAATGGCTGAGGGCGAATATGGTTGATGAGCAAACTAAGGCCTTCCTAGCGCCGACAATCTTTCTCAGCTTCATATGAATGATTCCGCGGAAGATTATTTCTTCAGCGGGTGCGACTAAAAAAAGAGAGAAAGCGATCGCCGTCAGAAACTGAGTCAAGTTTGAAGGCCTAAGTGATTCAATCTTTTCGGCGTACTCCGGAGACGGCGGAATTACCGTAGATGAGAGAAGGGATGCCGTGAAAGCTGCTGCTGTTGCAAATGGCGCAAAAATCAACCCTGTGCAAAAACCTTTCAAGGACTTAACTGAATGGTCGAAGAGACGTGTCCTCTGCAGTGTGACTGCGAGAGAGAAAAGGAGAATTTGAGGCAGCCAGATAGGGTTTAGGTGAAATATGTCGGCAAGGTATCCGCCCAAAGAAAGTACCGCCAACACAAATAGCATCACCAAAATTATGTCCGTGATCTCATCGAATTTGTTCATCTTTTCCGCGTCACCGCCCTCACAGTGCCTGATACTCTGATTGTTTTGAGGACGGCTTTTTGCCCCTCAATTTCCCTGATTAGCGATACGGCTAATACAAGCTTAGGCAGCCATTCGTGGCTACAACAAAAAACATGCATCCTTCCTGATTGAACTCTCCTCAAACCCGACGATGCCAGCCCGTTCAAGCCGTAGAGCCTTGTAAACGAATCTTTAACAGCCTTTTCTACCGCGTTCCCGCCGAACTTCTGGGCATCGGAAAGGAGAACGTATCTTCTGCGTTGTTTGAAAATAAGCCTACTCAAACAGCCTATCCCTCAAAATGCTAAGGGGAGTGCTGGACACCGATTCCTGGCAGCTGTTCTTTCGACTCGTTAATGCAGCTGCAACCAACGCGAGCTGTTGAGGAGGAATAATTTCTTCAACATCAGACGCGCCGCTCGACATTACTATTCTGCGACCGGCCGAAGCTGCCTTTCCAACGAAATCAATCAGAGTTCTCCATCTTTTTTCATCTTCGAAACAGGCTGCTAACTCGGCAACAGATACTTCAACGGCGTTGCTGAAAACAGCGTGAACATGTCGGTCGAATTCGGCTATCTCACCATGGACCATGACTGTAGCAACCCGTTCATCTTTGCACGCCGTCATAAGAGCTTCCCTGCTAAGAGGTTTGATGCATAAGATAGCTTTACCCACGCAATCCCTCGCCGCCTCTAAAACATTGCCTCGACTTTGTGCCTCGACCACAACTTTGGGGTAGACACGGATTCCGGAAAAAATACCAGGCCGAACACGGGGATTAACCACACAGGCCCGCGTAAAACCAAACATCGATAGCCGAGTTGCAATACCCTCATCTAATTTTTCTATATGAAAGTCTACGTATTCCCTAACCAATTTTGGACTTCTCTCCAATTGCCGATGTAACTGAATTCGAGCTTGACGGGGTCTACATCTTCCGTTACGAGCTGATTTTGAAGAGCCTTCTGCTTGTCGAGTCGTATATGGAGCTTTCCTCCTCCGCCCGGCCTTTCTTCAACCCCGACTGAGTCAAAGCCGACCACCCTGACGACCCTCTGGAAAACTGAACCGGCTTCCTCCCCATCTTCGACAAGATATTCCAAAACCGTTATGGGGTCTCCGAAATGGCCCAGAATCTTCGTTTTTTTCACCGAGTAGGAGACGTTCTGTAGAATCTTTCTGACCGCTTCGCTGACCTTGTCCGGGTTTTCTGTGGCGTACACATGAACCCTGCAATTGAGGCGGTGGAACTTGAACATCCGACTGCAGTGCGTCTTTCGGGTTATTAGGTTTTCAAGTTTAAGAGCAACCTGTCAATGCCATGGATGGGTTGACGACGGTTTACAGATTAATCGGAGATTTTTGGCGCCAAAGGTCTGACACGCTCCGCTCGTTGTTACGTCAGAGGATGGTTGAGTGGAGGAAAGAAAAAGCGGTCGTGAGGGTTGATAAGCCGCTGCGTCTCGACCGTGCTAGAAGTCTGGGTTACAAGGCGAAGCAGGGGTACATCATCCTGCGTGTTCGTGTAAGACGCGGGGGTTTCAGCAAACCACGCCCGAGAGCCGGCAGAAGGCAGAAAACACTCGGTGTAGTTAGGCATAAAGTCAACGTATCAATGAAGGAGGAGGCCCTTCAGAGAGTTCGTAAACATTTTCCAAATCTCGAGACTTTAGGAGCTTACCCCCTCGCGGAAGATTCTCTCTACAGATGGTATGAGGTTGTGGCCGTTGACCCGAATCATCCATCTGTCGCGAGCTGATTAAGCATGGCGTGCTTGTGATGGAAATCGCTGGAATCGTCGGCAAACCAAACGTTGGCAAGAGCACGCTCTTTTCAGCATTGAGTCTCGTAAACGTAGAAATAGCCAACTACCCGTTTACAACGACCAAAACGAACGTCGGCGTGACCTATGTCCGGGTTGACTGTGTCTGCAAAAAACTCGGTGTGAAGGACAACCCCAAAAACTCGATATGTGTTGACGGCGTCCGACTCGTCCCCATCCAGATAATAGACTGCCCGGGTATCATAAGGGATGCCCACAAGGGGAAAGGGTTAGGCCTCAGATTTCTCGACGAAATTAGGCAGGCGTCTTTGTTGATAATTGTTGCGGATGCTTCCGGTGGCACGCTCGCTGACGGAACGCCCGCGGAGCCTTTCACACACGACCCTGTAGAGGATGTGGAGATGGTGTTGGACGAGTTCGATGCATGGCTCGCTGAAATCATCGGACGCGATTGGCCGAGGATTTCGAGAGCTGCTGAGGCTAAACAGCTCTCTCTAACCGAGGAAATCGCTAAAAAGCTTTCTGGGCTCGGCGTCACCGAAGAGGATGTATCAGATGCGATAGTGGAAACTGGCGTCGACAAAGCGAAGCCGACCACCTGGACGCATGAGGAACTTTTGAAGCTGGCGTCAGCCATTAGACGGGCGACCAAGCCCGTAATTGTCGCTGCAAACAAATCTGATGTCGCGGGTTCTGAGAAGAACGTCGAAGCACTACGAAGAAAAGGGTTCGACGTTATCCCAGTTTCTGCCGAGGCAGAGAGAACTTTGCGTTTGGCAGCAGAGAAAGGACTCGTGATCTATATTCCCGGAGACTCGGACTTTAAAGTTCCGGACGAATCCAAACTTACCCCCGCACAGAAAAAAGCCCTAACCTACATTCGCGAAAACGTTTTCAGGAGATGGGGTGGGACAGGTGTTCAGCAGCTGATAAACAAAGCTTATCTCGAAAAACTGGGCTACATACCGGTATACCCGGTTGAGAACCCCAGAACTTTTTCAGACCACAACGGAAACATCCTTCCAGACGTCTACCTCATGCCATCCAATTCAACAGCCAGAGACCTTGCATACAAAATACACACCGAACTAGGCGAGGGGTTCCTTTACGCAGTCGACGCAGTCAGTGGAATGAGGCTCTCGGAAGACCAAAAGCTCAAACCTAATGATGTAATTTCTATAGTCTCGGCGAGAAAAAGAGGTTAAACGCCTTCTCTTAGGTAGTGGCCAGGCTGCTTTCTCGACCCGAAGCTTCTTATCCCTTTTTCATCGAGCTGTTTAAAAAGTGCGTCAGCCGTTTCTGGCGTTATTTCCCCACGGCGTAGAAGGTAAGTTATGACTTCCCGGCCCTGCTCCTCTGTGTCGCATCTCCTAAGATAATCTATCGCTGTCGGACTACCGCTGTGAACCTCTTTCTCAGCGAAATTCGCCTCCGACCTTACGCCCAAAACCTTCAGTTCCATGCGGTGTTCCATCAGCTCCCGGTAGAGGGCTGGGAATCTTTTGCGAAACTCTTCCACGTCCGTCTCCAACTTTGCATCATCCCTCATGGACAGAAGCAACTGCAGCGATTGACCCCACCTTGATGATTTTACTTTTGTGAATTCCGACGTGTCGCGGCAGGATTATTTTCTTGACCTTGTTGTAAATGTCTGATGCTGTTTTTCCCAGAACGAGCTCCTGAGCGAACTGGTCGTGTGAAAGGTTTGATGCCGTCTCCTCTAATACCTGTCTCATGATCTTACGAATTGCTTTTCGCTTCGACGACGATATTCTCGACGATGTAAAAACAATTGGATAAACTCGGATGACGAATCCGTCCTTGGTGGTCACGTCAAAAATGTACTCGATCTTATTCGTACCTCTTTTCACAAGGCTTCGCAAATATTCGCGGCCGTATTCGTGTCCGTAAAAAATGGTGTTGCAGACGCTATCCTTGACCTCGACGATTCGGAACTTCAGCTGCATGTACTGCTTGGAGAAATCGTCGGTTAAAGCGTATAGGCTCGTTCTTAGGACTCTTCCAATCAATTTCGAGGGCTCGTCAGCCATCGTTGAACCAAGCCATCTTGCTCCGAAGTATGGTGGAGAATAGATTTCATAAGTCTTTTTTGGCTTCTTTTGCTCTGTAGGTTTTTTCGACAACCCGGCGATATACTCGATTGGTCGCTATATATCTGTATGTTTCTCCCGTGACGTGCGGAGCACTTTCTCTGAAACAGCAGCCATCTTGAGAATGTCGTCGACTGTGGCCAAAAAAGACGGCAAGCCTCTCTTGCAGCTAATCTCTACGACGACTTCGTCGCCGCGGTGCGTGGTTTCGACCTCTAGGCCTTCGGGAAGCGGTTTGTCGTCGGGCTTGAGAGCTCGGGCAACTATGGCGGCCTCTTCAGCGGTTTTGAACCGAATTTTAATCGACGATCTTACCTGGGGAGGCTGCAAGCATTTCACCTACAGCACGGTCAAAATCGGCCAGAAACTTGATCATTCGGTCCGCCGGAACTTCGGCTCCAGCGGCTACGTTGTGGCCTCCCCCGCGTCCACCATAGGCTGCGCCAAGCTTCGATGTTATGACACCGAGGTTAAGACCTTTTTCCACGAGATGTTTAGAAGCTCTAGCGGAGATCTTTACCGATTTGCCGGCGCTCGCTAGAGCAACGAGAACCTTATCACTGGGGAGCAGACCTGAGGAGGAGAGAACGGTCGCTATCGAGCTGATTTGACGGAAATCAATCACCTCACCGCCCTTGAGAACCACGATGTGATTCAATTCCTCCAGGACACCGGGTTGACTGACATAATCCATGGCCCTAGCGATGTTCAGCCGATATTCCTCCAGAACTCGCTGAGCCTCCTCGAGTATATCAGACCTAGCGCCCATCGCGACTAGGATGCCGAGCCATCCCTTCCCCGACTTGCCACAAGCATTCAGCAACGTAGCGTACTCTCTCGCATCTCGTAAATACGTCCAGGTGGCCTCGTTGAGCAGGTCGTAGGTTTTGCCCACGAGCTCGTCGGCGATGCTTGACGGAAGACCTTTGGAGACCAGATATTCAATCAACCCGTTGTAGATAATTTTCTTTTCCTCTTCGGAGAGGTCTGAAAGAGTTCTCCACTGGTCTCCCTGTTTGAGCGGTATTTTTAGCGATTCGAAGAATTGGTATGAAGCCTGCTCGTTACCGCTGAGTCCGGGGATGTAAGGGCTGGTGGTAGATGTAAGTGATATGTGGAGGGGCCTGAATGTACGTCCATATAGGATTATATCGTCCCTGACTTCTAGAATGCCGTTTTCAACGGCTTCTGAAACGATTAACTCGTTCAACCCGTGAAGCTTCCTACGCGAATTCTTGTCTTGAAGATCTCCGAGGGCGCCCACGACCGCGAGTCCGGAGAAGTCGACGTTGGCTTTGTTCAAAGCTTTGACAGTGTAATAGGTCACACCCGAAGCACTGATTTCTCGAGCCCCGTCAAACCCGTGCTCATGAGGGTTAACGTGAACCCATTCTTCTGGAACAGAGGCTGCGGAAGGCTGATGATGGTCGAGGATGACCAAGGACTTGTTTTTGAGCAGAGAAACCAGTTCGGAGATGCTTCCGCTTCCCATGTCGGTGAAAATGATGCATTTCGAATCGACAAACCCCTGTTCAAACAATTCGACGAATTCATCCAACCTGTTCAGTGAACGGACGCGGAAACGAGCATCTTCTCGCCGCAACGCGCCACCTATTATTCCAGCAGAAGAAAGAGCATCCGCGTCGTTGTGTGTGAAAATGTCTATAAACTCGCCGTCGCGAATCCACTGCCGAATTTTCTCAGAGGCCTTCTCTACTTTTTTCAAAAAGCTCTGTAGGTCTTTTTGCATCTCTTTCGACCGGCTAAGCCTTCAAGGGGTCGTATTCGAGCGGCAGTATTCCCCTTGACTTGTAGTATTTGATGAGCCTTCTTACCTTTGATTCGACGAGCTGGAGGCGGTGGATGTTGTGGCCGTCAGACTTGTTTTTCTCGAGGTGGAGACGCATTCGTCTGATTCTTTCAAGCAGGTTTGAGAGGTCTTCGGGAATTGGTGGCGTCAAGTTGTTCTGCTCAAGTATCTGAAGAACGGTTTTTCCCGTAACCGACTTTACTAAAGGAATTCCATGCTGGTCCCGGAGGATCACGCCTATTCTGCTCGGAGGAACACCTTCCTTCGCATACTTCACGACGAGAGCCTCTACCTCTTCCGGAGTCAGCTTGACCCAGGGAGGAGGTATCTTGCTCAATGGGCGGGTTGACCCAGACTTTCCACGTTTCGAGGCGTGCATTCGCGCCATGTGCGTTACCTTTCTTCTAGCCCTTGTCGGTCTTTATAAAGCCAACGTAAAAGCTTGCCGACAGAATCACCCCTATGGCTGAATTTGTTCTTCTCTTCGACGGACATTTCGGCCAACGTTTTCGTCGACCCATCGGGGATAAAAACTGGGTCAAATCCGAAGCCGTGTCTACCCTTCGGCTCTGACGCAATCGTTCCTTTAACCGAACCAACGAAGAATCGTGGCCCGTCCTCGAAACCGTAAACACATATGACCGACCGGAAGACAGCCCGTCGGTCCTCCCCGATAAGCTTGAGGAATTTCTCAAGACCGAGGGTTTTATACACGTATGAGGAATAGGGGCCGGGAAAGCCGTTCAGCTCCTCGACGAAAAGGCCTGAGTCTTCGACAAACACCGGCCCGCCCAACTGGTTAAACGCTTGAATGGCGCTGAACAATGCTACCTCTGCAAGGTTCTCAGACTGAATTTCAATTGTCTTCGAAAAATGCAGGTTGAGTGCCACGCCGTGCATGCGAAAAAGTTCGGCCACTTCTTCTGCTTTGTGTTTGTTCGAGGTTACGAAAGTCAGTCTATCCGCGTACAACGTATCTGCCTCGGCTTCTGATTTCCCTGATTTTGTCCAATGTTTGCTTCGCGTTGTCTTCGCCGATTATTTCGGTGTATGATTTGAGGAAAAGCTCGAAGAATTTCCTCGTTTGTTTCGGAAAAGTGCTAGCAGCAGACCTCTCGAGTAGGTGGAGGTCGATGGCTTTTTCTTCGAGGTCTGCGTTGAAACTGCTGAGACCGAAATCCACAAGCCAAACTCCTTGGTCCTCGTCTGCGATGATGTTCGACAAAGTCAGGTCTCCGTGGCAGATGTCGAGACTGTGCATGTTCCCGACGATACGCCCGAGTTTCTCCGCCCTCTCAACTGCTCCGCTGTGGTTCCTGAGCTCGACGCCCTCTATAAGCTGCATGTATATGACACATTCTGCGGGGTCTATGAAATAGACGAGAGGCACGGGAACCCCGTGATGAGAAAGATAAATCAGCATCTTTGCTTCGTGTATGGTTCGGCTTCTCCTCACCCGCATGTCGATCGACTCCTCTCTGTAACGTTTCGGCACCCGATGCTTGATGATTATTCGGTGATTCTTCCAAACCCCTTCCTTTATCACAGCTTCCGCGCCAATCCTCACGAGCCTTTTCTCCACAAAGTTCAAGGACTCCAACACACTTCGACCTCGTCGACTCTCATCTTCGGCCTAACAATACTCTCTTCGACGTTCATGAACTTCCGACAGCCGTACATAAGCAACCCAGTCCATGCAATCATCGCTCCGTTGTCTCCCGCATATTCGTCTGGAACAACGTGAAGAGACGCACCTCTATCTACGCACATCGTATTCAGCATCTCGCAGAGCCTCTTACTCCTTGCGAGACCTCCTACCAGGAGAAGGGAGGACTTGCCCGTCATCGCCAAAGCTCTTTCTGTCACCTCGGTTAACATGCTGTAAACCGTTTCGGTCAGCGAGAGGCAAGCATCTGCAAGGGGCACACCGCTTTTGTAAAGCTTTTCGGCAGCGGTGAGAATTCCAGAGAATGACACGTCCATGCCTTTAACGCGGTATGGTAACTCGTAGATTTTGTTGCCGTTTCGTGCTTGGATTTCTGGCGCGGGCATAGGCCCTATCCCAGCGGTTATGCCGAACGCATCCAAGCAGTTTCCCGCCGCTATGTCCAGAGTTTCACCGAGAATTCTGTATTTCTTCTCGACCAGTGCGACGACCATTGTGTTACCGCCGGCCACGTACAGAACCACTGGATCCCCACAGTTTGTGACCAGCTTACCAATTTCGATGTGTGCGACGCCGTGGTTCACTCCTATCAAAGGTTTGTCTAGCGCCAGTGAAAGAGTTCTCGCGACGGTTGCCCCGGTCCTTAGACACGGCCCCATTCCAGGCCCTTGTGAGAAGGCGACTGCGTCAATTTCCGAAGGCTTTATCCCGGCAGTTCTGAACGCCTCCGCGACTGCTTCGGCGGCTTTCGCCGCATGATGCTGCGATGCCTCGCGCGGATGTATCCCACCAGTCGAAGGTTTGTAGATCTTGAGGATGTTCGCTAGTATCCTCCCCTCGGAGTTCACCAACCCTATGCCGAAGGTGTGCGCTGTCGATTCAATGCCTAAAACGACGACCAACCCTCTTTTCCATTTCTGTGGGATAACTTTTAGTTTTACGTGTTCGTTGACAGGCTAGACATGAGTTACCGAGAGCCGATTGTGGCTGTGTTAGGGCACGTTGACCATGGTAAATGCGTGGCACCGAATACGCTGATTGAAGTCCGTGACGAAGGAATGATTTCTGCTCAGGAACTTTTTTCAACCAAGACCGAGAAAAACAAGAAGAAACTCATTCACGATGGATTCATAGCGAAGCCTGACAAACCAGTCATCTTGCGGACTATTCCTGGAACAATGTGGGCACCCGCCCACTTCGTTTGGAAACGAAAATCGCCCAGCCGAATAGTCCGCCTCGAATTATCCAACGGAGAGGTCGTCGAAACAACACCTGAACACCCCTACCTACTCAAACTCACCCACAACGTCTACATCTTGAAAAGAGCCGACCAAATAAAAGAGGGTGACGGAATCCTCGGACATAAAGGAGGAAATCTGACACATCATATCGTACAAGACGTTGTGGAAAAAACGCCGAATTATCAGTGGGTTTACGATTTTACGGTTGCTCCCACTCATATTTACGCGGCTCAAGGAGTTTTCCTACACAACACGTCGCTTCTCGACAAAATGCGTGGAACAGTTGTCGCATCGCGGGAGGCTGGAGGAATAACACAACACATCGGAGCAACGTTGTTCCCAATCAAAGCAGTCGAAGAAACATGCCGACTCCTCTTAGGAGAACTCAAAGTCCGCCTGGAGATTCCGGGGATACTCTTCATAGACACTCCGGGACACGCGGCTTTCTCCAACTTAAGAAAGCGGGGCGGCTCAGTCGCGGACATGGCGATACTTGTGGTTGACGTGATGAAAGGGGTCCAGGAGCAGACCAAAGAAAGCATCCAACTGCTTCGCACGAGGAAAACACCTTTCGTGGTAGCGGCCAACAAAATCGACATGATAAGCGGTTGGAGACCTTTGGCGAACGCACCCTTCGTGAAAACCTACCAAAACCAGCAAAAAATCGTAGCGGAGGACCTCGACAACCGCATCTACAACCTGATGGGCGACCTCAGCTTCCTCGGATTCAAATCAGACCTCTACACACGCATTAAATCATTCACCGAAACCGTCGCCATCGTCCCGGTCAGCGCAAAAACCGGAGAGGGAATTCCGGACCTTCTCCTTATCCTGCTCGGACTTGCTCAGCAGTTCATGAAAAAACAGTTAACGAAAAGAGAGGACAGGGGCGAAGCTGTAATTCTAGAGCTTGTGGAGGAGGAGGGGCTAGGGGCGACGGCAAACATCCTTGTTCATACTGGCTCGTTAAAAGTCGGGGAAAGGATTGTGTTTGTTACTCGGCGAGGCCCCACGATATCGAAGATCAAGGCACTGCTCATGCCTAAGCCGTTGGAGGAGATCCGGGACCCTAGGGAGCGGTTGAAAAACGTCGACGTCGTCACGGCGGCGGCTGGGGTTAAGCTTGTGGCGGAGGGCTTGGAAGATGCTGTCGCAGGCTCTCCCGTTCTCGGCGTGAAAAACGAGTTGGATGACTTGCGGAGAGTTGCCGAGGAAACTCAGGAATTCATCATTTCAACTGACAAGATAGGTGTTGTTATAAAAGCGGATGCGCTCGGAACTCTTGAAGCTGCCGTTCAGTATCTCCGTGATAAGGGAGTGTTGATAAGGGTAGCAGACGTTGGTGATGTCTCGAAAAAGGATGTCGTCGAAGCTCATGTAGTTCGGCAGAAGGACGAGCTTCTAGGTGTTATTCTCTGCTATGGAGTCAGAGTCGACCCAGATATAGAGCGTGAAGCTGCTTCCAAGGGGATCAGAATTTTCAAAAACGATGTGTTGTTCAGGCTTGTTGAAGATTATCAGAAATGGGTCGAAGAGACGACTCGCGCCAAGCAGCTCGCCGAGTTCGAATCGCTGACAAAGCCCGGTAAAATCAAGGTGTTGAAGGATTTCATTTTCAGGAGGAGCGAGCCGGCTATAGTCGGCGTTGAGGTTCTCGGAGGAGAGATAAAACCGGGCGTGAACCTCGTCAACGCCTCGGGTAAAGTGGTTGGCACGTTGTCGCAGATACAGGATAGGGGACAGCCAGTCTCTGCTGCCAGAGAGGGGGCCAAAGTCGCCATCTCAATCAAGGACGGAGTTGTCGGAAGAACCATTCATGGTGATGAAATTCTCTACGTCGCCGTATCCGAGAGAGATGCGAAACAGCTTTTGAACAACTACATTTCGATGCTTGAGCCCGGCGGTGTCAAGGCTTTGGAGGAGCTGACAGAAATCATGCGCAGGAAGAACCCTTTGTGGGCGCGGTAGCACACGTTTAAATTGCTGGTGAGAATCGAAATTTGCTAGATGTCTCAGCAGGCAGCAGGTCCGAGGATGGTCTTGTCAGACCCATATCAGAAAAAAGCAACTACAATCCAGCTGACGACACAGCAATTCGCATTACTTAGAGGAAAGAGGATTGGAGAAACAGTGGACGGGTCTGCATTCGGTCACAAGGGGTTCTTGTTAAAAATCACCGGCGGCTCGGACAAAGATGGGTTTCCCATGAGGCCCGACGTGTCCGGCCCGAGAAAGGTTCAGATTCTTTTGACCGGTGGCGTTGGTTTTCATCCCAGACGAAAACCTCCTTCAAAACGGAAAAAAAGGAGAAAGAAGAGACTCGTTAAAGGTTTGAGAAAAAGGGTAACCGTCAGGGGTAACATGATCAGCGAAGCCATAGCCCAGATAAACGCTGTTTTGGTTAAGAAGGCGGAGTAAAATGTCGTTGACAGACCTTAAAATGGTTGAGAACAAGCTTGTGGGAAGACGCGAGGTTTTTGCGAAAATCGTTTATGATAAACCGGTCAAACGGGAAGACGTGAAACAATTGATTGCAGCACATTTCAAGGCAGGAACAAGCAACGTCGTGATAAGGTCCATGCGATACATGACGGGCACCAGAACCATCGATGTCAAAGCCCACGTCTACGACGACTCCGACAAACTCAAAGCCTATGAGCCATTGTTCATACTCGTCAGGAACAAGCTTGCGGAGAGGCCTAAGAAATGAGCGAAAAAGGGCTTTGGAAAAGATACACCCTTCAAGGGGGAAAACTAGTGAGAAACCTTGTTTCATGTCCTCGGTGTGGGCCCGGGTTTTTCATGGCAGACCACGGTAACAGGTACACATGCGGTAAATGTGGGTACACGAAATTCAAACAGTAGACTGACTGACGATCGTCTCCACAAGTTTCTTGTTGACCTCTGATTGTCTAACTATAACATAGCCGGTTCGTGGCTGACCGTAGACCACGACTCCACCCTCTGGCAAAGCGTGTATTGCCGGGAGGGTGAGCAAATCCTCCTCCCCGTCTACAACCACAGCACCTTCACCCTTTTGAACAGCCCGCACCACGGCTAGCGCTGCATCGGGTTGTATTGTGCCGGGCTCGTTTCTAACCCTAGTGACTTCATAGCCCGTCAGCGTCGGTTCTTTTGAGGGGTTGCGTTCGATTTTTGCGTCGACAACGACCACGTGAGGCCTCAAGCCGACCTCGAGCATTTTGGCATAAGAGTAATCGCCGACCACGACCAACGGTTTTGCATGCGCGAGTTCTTCATCATACTTGATGTCTCCAACACGGAGTTCGCCCAGAGGCCTCCTTACTAACTCTTTCATCTGCTCCGAAAAAACTATAGGCCTCCGCCAGAGGTTAATCAACTTTGACCGCGTACTTCCCTGATTTTCTGATGCCGAGCTCTTTCGCTAGCCTTGATCTTTCGAGGTCGAGAATGAGTAGAAGGCCGGAGAAGCTTGTGCTGAGGTTCGTCGAGCCGCATACATCACATGCCTTCCCGACGACTATTCTCTTACAATTTCGGCATGCCTTTGGTTTAGCCGACACTGGACTGCACCGTCTTCGCTATCTCCTCCTCAATCCACTTCAAGGCTCCCATCATTGGTTGACGAGTTACGAGTGACACTTTTCCACCGGCGCCGCCCCCGAAGGATACGGCGTTGATCCTGCCTCTTATGTCGTCGCCGACGAGAAGTTTGCGTCCAGTTTTCTTTCCAATCAGCATGTTGTTCTTTTCGTCGTAGGTGATGAAATCGTCCATTATCTGGGAGATGTGGATTAGACCGTCTAGTGGGCCGATTCGGACAAAGCATCCGAAGTCTGTGATTTCGACAACTTCGCCCAAAACAACCTCGTTTATCAGCGGTACGTAAGTGAGGAGCTTGAAAGTGCTTCTGTGGTAAGTGGAGCCGTCTCGTGGAAGAATACGGCCAATCTTATCCACTTTCGCGTCGAAAACCAGTATCACGTATCCTAATTCCTCATCGACTGCGCCCTCGTATCTTTTCTTCAACTCATTAAGGACAACTTTTTCAAGGGGTTTGTCGAAGTCTGAAGGTGAAATGCCTACGATTTCGGAAACTTCAACAACCATGAACATCACGCACACACCCTTAAATTTGCTCATTATCGACCGTTTCAACGAAATTTAAGCCTAACGACTGGTTTCCCCGTCGAACTTATCGTTAGATATTCCATCTTTTTTTCAGACAGCATCCTCAGCAACTCAGAATCAACCGTCACCACGGGATATCCTTTTCTCTCAGCGTGACGAAGAATTGCCTCGTCAACTTCCCCCTCAAACTCCTTCTCTAAAACCTCCATCGTTGCAGCGAGCTTGAGGGCTGTTTGAGCCAGCTTTGACCTTTTCCCCCCTCCCGATGCTAGATTTTGTAATTCTGCAACCACTTCCCCCGGGACGACAGGTTCAATTTTGTCGCCGACTTTCTCCTCTAAAAGTTTAATGTAGTCTTTGCCTCTTTGAACGCAGAGTATCAAAAAGCTGGAATCAACCAACGTCTTCACTCAGCTCCCCACGACTATCCCGTACCCGATAAGACGCCATCCAGTTCCAATCTTACGCGAAATCGCCGCCTTGCTTCCTGGCTCAGCCACGACCGGTCTCGAAAGATTGATCTCCAGTCGGTTTCCGGTTCGTTTTGTGACGACTCCACTGGAAACAGCCGATGAAATGTTTATTACCAGAGACTCTTTTTCGGCAACCTGTTTAACCGCCACGTTTCCCTCCACCCCCAAAACTTTCTCGAACAAAACATACTCGAGGGTTAACGATTGCCAGACGGGAGGAAGCGTTCCAGGTTTGCCCGCGACGTTGCCGACCAGTCCGTCGCTTTTTCCAATCGACGGGTCTAGGGTTGTCTCGATACCGGTCAAACCCCCCGGATAGGCCTCAGCGACTGACCTTCCGCCGGCCATCAAGTTGGTTACAGTGGTGTATAGTGGCTCGTACACCGTTCGGCCCATTTTCTGCTTTGCCAGACCTGGCAGAATTTCAAGCTCGTCGTTCTTTCTGATGACTCCCTGTGTTATTGATCCTCCGATGACGGCTCCTTTGATGTTTTTTGCAGGAGTTCCTGGCACGTTTACGTCGAAAGAGCGGAGAATCGGCATTCTCGACGGTTTCGAGGCATCTCTCGCTGGTGTTTTGATTATTTTTTGGATTGTGTAGAGGAGCGGTTCGACACCGACGCCATGCTGGCCGGAGACAGGAACTATGGGCACCGGACCAAAGCCGTTTTCGTGAAGATAGTTGGTGATTTCTTCGTAGTTTTCGAGGGCTCGTTTCTTGTCAACAAGGTCTATTTTGTTTTGAGCAATGACCAGGTTCTTAATTCCGAGGATTTTTGCTGCTTGCAGATGTTCTCCATCCTGGGGCTGTGGGAAACGTTGTCTGGCGTCCGCCACGAAGATGGCTCCGTCGAATAGTGCCGCTCCCGAAAGCATCGTAACCATCAGCGAATGATGGCCTGGGCAGTCGATGAACGATATGACACGTTGGAATTCGTTACCGACGCCGTGTATGGGGCACTTTTCGGATGAGTAATGGTCGTATGGTGGGGTGCAACGAGGACATCGGTAAACCGCAGCGTCTGCGTAACCAATCCTTATGGTGATTCCTCTTTTGAGCTCCTCGCTGTGTTTCGCCGTCCATACCCCCGTGATGCTCTGCACAATAGTGCTTTTCCCGTTGTCAACGTGTCCTAGGGTGCCTATGTTCACCTCGGGTTGTTTCGGTAGAGGCATTCCGTCATCAAAACTTTTCAGTGCTTAATGTGTTTTCCCCAACTCTTTGAAGAAAATACTGGATTCTTTTTCGAATGACTCTCGGCTGTCAGAAGCGTGGACGAGGTTATCTGTTATGTCGAGGCCGTAGTCGCCTCTGACGGTGCCGGGCTCGGCTTTGACGGGGTCGGTCGACCCTATCAGCTTCCGAACCACATCAACGGCTTGCCGCCCTTCCAAGACCATTAAGACCACCGGCCCCGCAGTTATGGCTTCCAACAAATCATCGTAGAACGGTTTACCCTTATGGACCTCGTACAGCCGGGCTGCTTCGTCTCGCGTCATCCGCCTCATCTGCAGCTCCACTAACTTCAGCCCTTTTCTTTCAAACCTGGAAACTATCTCGCCCACCAACCCTCGGGTCACCGCGTTCGGCTTCAAAATAACAAACGTTCTGTCCATCAAACCACCCTATCCAGCTGCCTTGGTCCACTTTAGTTTACGCGGGTCCTTCCGGTGTTCAACCATGTAAACCCTGCATCTTTTCGAACAGAACCAAAGCAAGGTTCCGTCATTCCTGACAAAAAGCATCCCCCTACCATGGTGAAACTCCCTTCCGCAGAAAGAGCATCGATGAACCGTGACCATCGGGCCATCACTTTATCTTCTCCGCCTCTCTTTCGACGTCGAGAAGCATCAATACGTCTCCTACCCTAACAGGGCCTTTTACGTTCCTCGAAATCACGCGTCCTTCATCCTTACCCTTGAGAATTCTTACGCGAACCTGTGTTACTTCTCCCGTAACACCGGTTCTTCCAACTACCTGTTCAACGACAGCGGGCACCGGTTCTTCGACCTTAGCAGCTGGCTTGGAACTCATCCTTAGTCACCCCTATTTCTTCGACCTTATTTCCCCGATTTTTTTAATGATTTCCTCAAGATATCCTTTGGCTTCTCCGGGCTCGATTATGGCGACGGAGCTCGCCGGCACGGACAGGCCGGCAACTTCTCCCAACTGGGTTTTCGAGTTGACGAAGATGTAGTTGATTTTTCTCTCTTCGCAGAGTGTGGGAAGAAATGCCACAATCTCAGGAGGGTCGACATCCGTTGCTATGACGACGAACTTTGCCTGCCCTCGTTCAATGGCCTTTATGACTTCGTTTACGCCCTTCCTTATCTTTCCAGATGTTCTTGCAAGCCTCACGGCTTCTAGCGAGGCGTTCATTAGTTCCTCAGGAGGTGTGAACGTCTGATAGTAGGGATTGGGCATGGGCCTTCATCTCCTTTTTCGGGCTAAACATGTATCACTTAAATCTTATCGCGTAAGGTTAATAAAACGAGCCGTTGCCGCATTACCTAAATCCTTCCCGCAGGATCTTTTTTACGGATGACTGAACTAAGGGACAAGATACTTCTAGCAGCTTTGAGAAACGCCGTTCAACACGGCGGAAAGGCGGTCGTCAACTCGGTCATGTCGAAGCTTTTCACCGAAGACGTTTCTCTCAGACAAAGAGCGCGTGAAATCAAAGAGTTGGTCACAGAAGTTGTAGATGAAGTCAACAGGCTCTCTTTGGATGAGCAGAAAACGCTTCTGACGCAAAAATTCGGTGAAAGCTTGGGAAGGCCGTCGCCCGCGGAAGAGCCGAGGAAACTACCGCCTCTACCGAATGCTGAACACGGACGAGTGGTTACCCGACTTCCACCCGAGCCGAGCGGGTACATGCACGTCGGCCACGCAATAGCTGGTCTTATAAACGAATACTATGCTCGAATTTACGGAGGAAAACTTTGGCTGAGGTTCGAGGACACAAACCCCCGCAAAGTCCGGAAGGAATACTACGAAAGCTTTCGTAGGGGATACAGGTGGCTTGGCATAGAATGGGATTATGAAAAAAACAACTCCGACGACATGGAAAAATACTATGACTACGCTAAACAGTTGATCGAACAAGGTTTGCTCTATGCTTGTTTCTGCGGGCCTGAAGCAATGCATCGTCAGAGAGCGGAAGGAATTCCGTGTCCTCATCGGAACGTCGACTCTGAGAGTTCGTTGGAGGTTTGGAACGAAGTCATCAACGGCAAATATCTGGAAGGCGAGGTGGCTTTCCGTTTAAGAGGAGTTTGTGACAGCCCCAACACAGCTTTGAGGGACCCGGTCATGTTCAGGATAGTGGACCATCCCCATCCCCTCACCGGAAGGGAGTTCAGGCTTTGGCCAACCTACGATTTCGCGGCGGCCGTTCAAGACGGCTTGTGCGGTGTAACCCACGTGCTGAGAAGCAGCGAGTTTGCCTTCCGGGATGAGCTTCAAAACATGATAAGAGGTTTCCTTGGGTTGGAAAACCCAGTCTATGTGGAGTTCGCGCGGTTTGAGTTTAAGGGGGTGACAACTTCGAAAAGAGAGATCAGGAGTTTGATCGAGGATGGCCTGGTGTCTGGTTGGGATGACCCAAGGCTAACAACCATGGACGCCATCAAAAGGAGGGGCTTGAAACCGCAAACCCTTAGGGAGTTCATGATGATCTACGCAGGGGTAAGCTATGCGAAAAAAGAGTACGATTGGAGCCTCTTGTACAGCATCAACCGAAAATTGTTAGACCCAGTTGCAAAGAGGCTTTTCTTCGTGGTCCGTCCAGTCAGAGTGAAGCTCCAAAACTTCGGAGGAAGTAAAGTCGAGCTCCCGTTTCATCCGTCGGCGGACCTAGGCAAACGCACAATAGAAATCCGTGATTCAGTCTACATAGCGGGACCAGATGCAGAGAAGCTGAAGGTGGGAGACATTTTCCGGTGCAAGCTTTTTGCCAACATCAAGGTCGTGGACGGAAATTCGGACGGCTTTATCGGTGAAGTAATCAGCGGGCCTCCGATCAAAGACACTCCTATTTTACAATGGGTTTCCGAAGACCATGTCCCCGTGAAAGTTCTACGTTATGGCTCCCTTTTCAACGATGACGGAAGTCTAAACCGAGAGAGCCTTTGGGTTGAAGAAGGATATGGTGAAAGGATTGTCGAACAGGTGGCCTACGATGAGGTCGTCCAGTTCGAAAGGTATGGGTTTGTTCGGAGAGATAGCACCGACAACCTCATCTTTGTCTACTGCCACGACTAGCTCTTTGTGATACCCATTGAGATAACGGCCCCGTCAAAACCTTCGGAGCCCTCTTCAAATCGGCTATCGTCTTTGAAGACGTAAGATACATCGCCGTCTTCAACTCGGTCGAAAGCCTGTTCAACGTCGCCAAAACTTCTTCAGTAGACTTGGTCGCGGGTTCAAGGAAGGGCCTTGCGAGGCCTGTCATGGAGGCGCCCAACGCCAGCGCCTTTGCAGAGTCCAGGCCCGTCCTCAAACCCCCCGAAGCGATGACGGGCTTAGAGGTCACAGACACGGCCTCAACTACTGCTGCCGCTGTTGGGATGCCCCATTCAAGGAAAACCTCGGCCAAGGATTTTTTGGCTTCATCCCTGACTTCTTCAGCTCTCATCATCTCGATAAGAGTCCAGTTGGTTCCACCCGAGCCGGCGACGTCGAATGCGTCAACTCCAGCATAGTCCGCGGCTTCGACAACTTCCCTGGAAAGCCCGCATCCAATCTCCTTCAAAATAATGTAAACCGAGACTTGATGCTTCAGCTTCCTCAGAATTTTAAAGAAATTCTTAGACCGAGCCTTTCCATCTGGCTGGACAATTTCCTGCAAGGGGTTTAGGTGTATGGCTAGGGCGTTGGCGTCAATCATCTCTATGGCCTTTTCTGCGAATTCGACACCATGCTCGACCAGCTGGGCTGCGCCTATGTTTGCGATGAGAAACGCGTCTGGTCCGTGGTCTCTTGCGGCGCGAAAAGTTTTCGCCGTCTCCGGCCTGACTATTCCGACTCGCTGGCTGCCGACCCCCATGGGAATGTTGAAACGAGCGGCTGCCTCAGCGAGGTTTGCGTTAATCTTCTCGGCCAAAGCGGTGCCGCCAGTCATAGATTCTATCACCAGCGGATGGCTGAACCTTCGTCCTAGAAACTCCGTCTCCGTTTCGATTTCCTCAGGGTCGAAGTCGGGCGCGGCCTGATGTACCAGCTCCACGTATTCTAGCCACGTAGTTTTCCTATACGAAACAT
Organism: Candidatus Caldarchaeum sp.; assembly: GCA_033580815.1. Taxonomy (GTDB): domain Archaea; phylum Thermoproteota; class Nitrososphaeria_A; order Caldarchaeales; family Caldarchaeaceae; genus Caldarchaeum. The sequence continues at coordinate 170,812 of JAVQUC010000001.1, forward strand.
CCTTTTCTAAGCTGATTTTGATATGGTCCGCTTTACGGGCTTCGATTCCCATGTCATGGCACCAGGCTCGTCCCTAAAACCGGCTTACCCTTTATCGCTGATTCGACCCTGCCTTCAACAAGGCCGTTAACGATGGAAACCTTCACACCCAGCTTGACTGCTTCGAAGGCCGTTTCAACTTTGTAAAACATCCCGCCCGTCACGTCGTCACCTTCGACATTTCCATAAAACAGCGACACATGCTTCCTGTAATCGAGTTTTTCGACGAATCGCCTTTCGTTCGATGTCCTGTCGACTTCGTAAACACCGTCTACGTCCGTCGCGTAGACGATCCGTGATGCCTTAAGCGACTTAGCTAGATGTACGGCTATCTTGTCTCCTGAAAGAACCGTGAACTTTAGTTCTCTATCGAACACTACATCACCGCATGTGACAGGGATTATGCCTAGGTCTAGTGCCGAAAAAATCATGTCGAGGTGCGCTGTTTCGATAATGCCTCTGCGCGTGATGTATAGGGTTGATGCTGGTATCCCGACAGCCCCGATGCCAGTTCTTATGAGTGATTCGACCACCAGTTTGTTGAGCTCTTTTACCTGCTGAAGTGTTTTCACAAATCCTTCGAGCTGTCTTTGCTCTCTGAAACCTTGGTCTAGTTGATATTGCTTTGCCAGAGGATGGCCGAATGAGCCGGCTCCATGAATTATGACGAGAGGTGTTGGCCAACATTTCGCTACTTCTCGGGAAATCCTATCCATGACATCCGCTCTGAAAGTACTCTCAATTTTCTTGTCGGTGATCACAGAGCCTCCTACTTTAAGAATAACGAGACCGGTCAAACTATTCACCTACCCCCCGACAACCTGTCTCGCATACCCAGACATGAGTATATACCTTCGCCAACTCCTCAGCGATTCTATCGATATCATCTCCAGCGACCGCTATTATGCATCCACCCCCGCCAGCACCAGTGAGCTTCGACCCGTACGCTCCAGAAAAACTGAGGTCTTGGATGATTTTCTCGATGGCTTGGTTGGACAGCCCGAGAGACCTCAGTAGTGCATGATTTAGCGTGAATAGCCTCCCGATCTGTTCGACATCGTATGACTGGAGAGCAGGCAGGGCCTTCTCATAGATTCTTGAATAAATTTTGGAAAGCTCGCCGAAGAAAGTTGGTTTTTCACGTGCTGTTTGTTGGACGTGATGCACCATTTTGGACGTTCTCCTCTTTCTTCCACTGAAAACTATCAATACTCTCGGGTTGGACGGCAACGATAGTTCCGAATAATTTCCCGGGCCTCTGTAAATTATCGTTCCACCAATCACAGATATCGTCGGGTCTATTCCAGATGGTCTTCCATGGAATTCTGCTTCGGCTTTCATGACGTAGCGGATGATTTCGTCCTTTGAAAGTTCGAGGCCGTGAAGGTCTGAGATGGCTTTCACCAACGCTACTGACACTGCAGCTGAAGAGCCGAGACCCGCCGCACCCAATATGTCCGATTCTATTTCCGCTTTTCCTTCACACCTCAGCCCAAAATCTTGGCATATGCTCCTAACCATGTTATACAGAGGCTGGAAAGAAGACGGCTTGGCTCCCAAAGGTTCCCCGTTTAAACTCCACGCCGAAAACGCGTGACCAGAAACAATTAGGAATTTGCGGTCAACAGTTTTGGTCAAAAGGACTCGCGCCCTCTTGTTTATGGCTGTTACTATCGCTGGACTCCCCGAAACCACGAAATGTTCTCCGAATAGGATGACTTTTCCAGGCGCCGAAGCCCTTGCCGTTTCCTTCATGTCTTTTCGAGCTCGATGATGCATGATGCGTAGCCGACAACCGATTCGTATTCTCCGCTGGTGTCTCCACTGGTGGCCTGCTTGAGTGTGTGAGCTTTTTCAGCACCGAGTTTTTTCGCAGCGGATAAGAGAGCGGCGACGGCGCCATAACCGCACATTGTGATGCGGTGGCTTTCGAGAACTCTGTAGAGTCCTGCCACATCAAGCTCAGCAATCCTCTCGAGAGCAAGTCTATCCTTTTTCAAGACCGTTTCATGGGGTTCGTAGTGTGTAAAATCGGTGGAGGCGATCATCAAAACGTTTCTACCGTGAACCACTTCCGCAACCGCCTCACCGATTTCAACGCATGTCTCTAAGCTCTGGTCGTTGATGCAAATCGGAACAAATTCGAATTCTCCGTAGACATATTGTAAGAAAGGAAGCTGGACTTCGATTGAGTGTTCTCGGCTGTGGCTTGCCTCGTCGAGGAAAAAGAATTCTCGTGTTTGTGCAATTTTCTCAGCCAGTTCATCGTCGATTTTTACGTCGCCAAGTGGTGTTGACCAGTATCCGCTTGGGTAGATGGAAACAATCGTTCCTATTCCATAATGGTTTGGGCCGAACACTATCACTGATTCGGGGGGCGAATATTTTTCGAGAAGTAGGTAGGCGTGAGCGGCTACCGGGCCCGAATACATCAGTCCCGCGTGGGGACAGATTAGGGCTGGGACACGTGATTTTCCCCATGTCTTCTTGGGCAGCGTTCCAGGCCCGACACCTGATAGAAAGCAGTCCTCAACCTGCTTAAGCAGTTCCTTCTTCGTCGCTTCGTAGAACAACCCCGCTACAGCTGGTCTTCTCCTAGGCATTTTCGACCATCTTCCTTCGAAAGAGATATTTCCCACGTCCTTTCTTTCCTAAGAATTCACCGCCTTCGGCTATGAGCTCTCCTCTCGAAAAGGTTGCAACGATTTTGCAGTTGACCTCAATGTCCTCGTAAATCGAATGGTCGATGTTGCTGTGGAGGTTTTCCCTGCTGAGCCGTGTTTTTTGATTTGGGTCGAGGATGTAGAAGTCTGCATCACTTCCCACTGAAATAGAGCCCTTTCTTGGGTGAAGGCCGTAGAGACGAGCTGGGTTGTAGGAGGTGAGCTCTAGGAACCTCCGGAATGTCATGTTCTTTTTCAAAACGCCCTCCGAGAAGAGTATCATCGGAATCACCTCAACTCCCGCGACGCCACCCGGCACCTCGGTAAAACTTCGTGGGTTGAGCTTCTGATCAAGGTTGAAGCATGCATGGTCACTTCCCACAACCGAAAAATCTCCTTGTATGACTCCCCTCCATAGGGCTAGCCTGTCTGATTCCTTTTTGAGGGGTGGCGACATTATGTATTTCGCGCCGTCGCGTCTGTGGTACACTTCCTCGTTGAACATGAGATAATGAGGACATGTTTCACCGTGAATTTTTACGCCCCGGGCCCTTGATTCCACTATTTTTTGTAACCCAGCCGCGGACGAAACATGAACAATCAAACATTCTGCACTGGTGACTTCTGACAAAAGGGCCGTCCTCTGTATAGCTTCTGCCTCCACGAAATCCGGCCGACTCCACGAATGGTATATCGGCTCCTCCTTGCCTTCGGCGATAAACGAGTCGACTAGAGCGCTGATTATGTGTTCATTCTCAGCATGTACCATAACCAAAACATTTCTCCGACTACACAACTTCATCAAGCGGTATATCTCACCATCGTCCATCATCAGCCCACGCTTACTATAAGCGGTAAATATCTTAACGCTGGACACGCCTTCCGAATTAAAAAGATTGTCTAGGTTTGTTTCAATTTGATGGTCGAACCCAGTCACGATCATGTGAAGGCCATAGTCAACGACAACGTTGGGGTCTGCTTCTCCCTTCCGTGTTTTGAAATCTTCAACGTAGTTCTTTGATTCAGGTGTGACAAAGTCTATAACCGTGGTTACGCCGCCGCAAGCTGCTGCAACCGTTCCTGTGTAAAAGTCATCAGCCGTGTATACGTCGTCGAAATATTTCAGTCGAAAATGGACGTGACCGTCGATTGCACCGGGAAAGACGAATCTACCCCCGGCGTCGTAGACTCTTTGGGCTGAATCTTCGATGTTCTTTGCTATTTTAACAATCTTGCCGTCAGCGACGCCGATCTCCGCCTCATAAACCCCTTCAAGAGACACTATTTTTCCGTTCTTTACCACTAAATCGAGCGAGCTTCTCAACGTACGAAAGTAAGAAGACGTGAATATAACGATGTCTCATTTCGAAGCAGTTCAGGAGCTTACTCGCTATCACGCTTTTAGGAGTTGTGTGAATTCTAGCGGACAAAAAGGTGGAGCCATAACTAGGGCCGTTGGCGCGGGCTTGCTCCTTTTTATGAGACGCGGAAAGATAAGCCGTCCCAGGTCGTCGACGAAACGTACCAGACTATCCGGTATGAAGAACGCGGGACCGTCTCACAAAATATTATGCAACCCCTTACGATTTCTACGCCAATACTGAAGGACCTTTTGCAGTAAAGAGTAGATGATGTCAATCGAAGCAGGAACGAGGCTAAACGTGGCAAGGTCCGTTAACAGACCATTTCATCGGCAGGTGATGCTTAAATCTTGTTTTGAAGCCGGGCGCAGAATTGTAAGCCACGATGAGATAATGGCAGGCCATTCCACAATTATGGGAGATTTCGCTTTCTCGCCGACGTTCATCATACCAGATTTCTCAATTCGTGGATTATTGAGGATGCCGGCTCTAACGCCGGGCACGGTCGTAAACATGCTCAATTAACGGCCGGGTACAATTTTTTTGATGGCATTCTCTGCTGTCTCTCCGTTTTCTGGGACAAGCAGTGATGTCGCGTCTGCGATGCTTCTATCCCATCTATTTGGGAAGAAAGGTCAGTCCCGAACCACGGCGCCTGACGGGTTGTCACTGGGAAAATCCTACGCACTGATGATGTAATAAGTTGCGTCTTCAACGAGCAAGGGCTAAACCAATTCTTCTCATCCACTCATGTGGTATGGGTTGACGTGGAACTTTTACGCGGACGACATTTTTACGCAGCTTTGGACTCATTTTCGATGATCGCGTCCTATATTTTTTCGTTGTTTTTCGACTTAACCTTATTTAAAATTTTCATACTCGAAAAATCATAAAGTAATACTTTAGATGCTAACTCTTGAAAGTTCTATATGTTAGCTGGCATGGCTGTAGAATGTTGAACCGAAAAGTTGATGCTTATTCATCGTATCTTGTTGTCCAGCTCCTCAAAACCGTCAAACAAAGCATGGATTACAAAGCTCTGTCGAAGCAGACAGGGCTTCCAGTTTCAACACTCACAAGATATCTTACGAACAAAACGTTACCGCGTGGAAAAAGGACCCTAGAGCTTATTGACAGATTGTTGAAGATAGTTAATCTTAATGTTATCATCCAACAACGTTTAGCGATCGACGACCATGAAGTTGACATTAGTGAGATTGTATCCGAAAGTTATCTAGTCGAACTGATGGTGGCTCAGATGCTGAAGGACTTGGCGGGCAGCAGGATAGACTGTTTATTGGCGTTTGACAGGGCCGGGCTGATAATAGCAACGGCCTTCGGACTTTCGACCATGAAAAAAGTCTACTACACTTTGAACACGGAGACCACCGCCGCTAAGAAATGGGTCGAAATCAAATATCGAAATCGTGAGTCGAGAACTCTATCGAGACTTTACGTTCCAGTCGATGTGCTGAAAAGTCACGTGCTCCTAACCACCGGCATTTTGGATGGGTTTGTTCCACTCAAGGAGATTCTTGCTAAGATTTCAGAGGCAAAAGGCGATCTTGTCGGCATAGCCGCTGTCGCCTCCTCCAAGGAATTCCTAAAATCCCTGAAGCCCTACCAGTATGGCAAGATCATCAGTTTTGGTTCTTTCTAAGCATATTCGCGCCAAGTATGTCCACATTTCGTACATCTGAAGAACTGCGTCATGGGTTCGTCTGCCGACCTTGTCTGAACAGTCCACCATTTAGCCTCGTTGTGACCGCACGTCGGGCAAATCACGTCAGTCGTTGTCGGCAGAGGAGATTCTTCCGATTCTATGATCGCGGCCACATTCCTAGCGGCTATATTCACCTTCTCCTGCTTGATGACTTTTATTCCTGTCTCTAACGGCTTTTTGTAACCACATCTTTTACATCCCAGAACCACTTTCGAACCGGATTTCATCGGTGTCAAAGCCTTGCCGCATTCGGGACAGAACTCCAAGAACATCACCTCAGTATTTTCAGCTGCTCGTCGAAGAGTTCAAACATCTGGTCAAGATTGTTCAGAGCGTCTAAAAGTGATTTCCGCGGCGATGTTTTGGCCGGGTCAACCTTCACTGAGACTGTCATCTTTCCCGTCAAAGGATGCTCCAGCCTGTATCCCGCGTATAAAACACCTTCCATAGTGTTTAGGGTTTCTGTAACCAGGTTAACCACCGACTGGTCAACATCCTTAACCTCGACAGAAATGAAGTCTGGGTTTTCCTCAATTATCTTTAGCTTCATTTCTCAACCTCCGTCAGCTGTTTCAGGATTTGCAAATTGCCGTATTTTAACACTGTCTTCCTCCTTTCTCGGTTACCGCATTTACCGCAGACAAGTAAGTTATCCCTTTTATCCAGCACGTTGCCGCAAACGCTGCACATGGCCAAGATGACGCCGCAGCCTGGGGGGTAAACGTCGAAGCTCACCAAGCCACGATATACGCTGAGGACGTTTAGCACCGCTATGTCACCGATGCCGACAATGTTCTCTAGCGAATCGTTTCTTCGACCCAGGATCACTCCCATGCGTCTGTATTTCATCGGCTTGTCGGGAAGTTTGACGAAAGCCTCAGCGACCGCTATTCTCTCCTGCACATCTTTCACTTCCGCGATAACCCTATCTTTAGGTCCTAGCGATGCTTGTTCTTTCAGAGGCCGGACCTCTACTTCCTTCATTTTATAGTCGTAAATGGCCTCACCGAGGAAGCGGCTTTTGACACGACCATATTCGTCGGCGACCGCACCTTTTTTGGGTAGAAATTCCTCGGTCACACAAAGCACTTCACCAGGAACGACTATCCTTTTTCTCAATGACGTGTCCTTAAAAGAAGATTCCAAAATTTTTCACCAACCTCTCTCTCATGCCAACCCCATGGATACATGATGAAGCCTTTCTCCACAACCTCGCTCCAGTCAACCAAGCCTAGCGCAACCAAGACCTCAACGGGCAGCAGCATCGGCTTGCCGAAAGTAGCTTGGTCCTCGAGGCTTAGACGTGGACAAGCTGTGTTGACGAAAGCGTCAAATCTGTTTTCGTTAACTGTGGATGAAGTCACTTCGTCGGCTAGAACAATGAAAGATTGCTTTCCTTTTTCGATGAGCAGCTGATTAAGGTATCTGGCGACGGCCATTCTCTTCTGTCCCGGCTTTATGCTCACTATCACCCCTATCTTTGAGGCATTTTTGAACAAGTCTATCTGAGCGTAACGTTGCTTCAGAAGTCTTTCCCGGTTTTCCGCGAGGTTTTTCACTTTTAGGCTGTGTGGATCGGCTGCAATGACCGGCTTGCATGTAGAAACAGCCAATCCAAGTCCGTGGAAGACGCTTCCTACAACAAGAAAACCGTCAACACGCTTTTCGATCCTCTTCAAAGAGGATACATCGCAACCCAGCACCTGCGCTTCATACACCGAGAACATGCTGGGCTCAGCGGTCAAAGGCACGAACCCTCTCGACTTTAACCAATCAATCAAGTCTGGGAGAAAGTCCAGCCACTGAACGCTAGCTCCAACTCCGACCGTTTTTAACGCATTGAATTGGTCGACGATTTTGTCGTACATTGCTTCTAAAGGTGACCGATCTGCATATCTGCATTCGAGATAGATTGTTGGTACAAGGTCCCTACGAAGGAAACGACTATGTCCGAGATGCACAATTGCGTCTACGTTGACCGATTTGGCCTCCGCAAAGGCGACGTCGCATCCTCCCCAGCAGTTTGAGCTGGATAATACGACGGCAAACCCCTCTTTTCTCAACATTTCACCGACCCGCAAAGCGACCGAACGCAGTCCTAGGGGTGACTGCACGAGGACGCTCGAGGCCTTCATCTCCTTAAGAACTCTTACTGCTCCGTCGACCTCAACCTTGTAGTTCATTATCGTTAGCAACCTGGCTTAAGGGGTCCGTGGCTCTTAATATGTGTGAAGAAAGGTTTTTGACCAGTCATTGACCATTGGATCACATGGCCGATTTTGATATTATCGTTGTGGGCGGCGGCATCCTAGGACTTGCCTCCGCTTATTACATGAAACTGCACAACAAGAATTTGTCGGTTGTTGTCATCGATAAAGAGAAGGAGGTTGGACAGGGGAACACTGCACGAAGCGTAGGAGGGTACAGGCAGGGCATATTTACGTCGCGGGTGAACCAAGTTCTCGCAGAAACAACTATTCAGAATTTTAGAGAAGCGGAAGCGTCAGGAGAAGCCAAACTAGGTATGAACGAAGTCGGCTACCTCATTGTAATGGACAAACAACGGTATAGCAAGGTCGCCGGCGTGGTCGAATCATTCATCCAGCAAGGAAAAGCCGAGCTTTTAGAGGCCCCTAAGTTGACGGAATATTTTGGAATGCAGACAAGTTTTCAAGATGATGAAGAGGCCGAAATGCTCGGCATCGATAACGTTGTGTACGGCTTGTTCGCGCCACGGTGTGGTTTTCTCGATGTCGACAAGGTCGTCGGCATGTACAAGAAACGTTGTAAAGACGTGGGTGTCGAGTTTATCTTAGGGAAACACGTCGATAGTCTTATCCTAGAGCCTGTTAAACCGCTGGGGATTCCAAACGAACCGAGGGTCTGGCAGAAAGTCAGAGTGGCAGGAGCTGCTGCAGATGGTGAAAACATTAGAGCTTCCTATACGGTTGTCGCGGCTGGGTCTTGGTGTCCTCAAATTCTGGACCCGATTGGTGTCGACTGCTTCATCAAGCCAAAGAAAAGACAGCTCTTCGTGATTCAAGCCGCCGGAGAATTGGAATACCTTTTGAACAGGTCTTGGAAGGATGGCAAAGTTTTGCCGATGATTTTTTTCCCCAACGGTCTTTACGTCGTTCCTCGTTCTATGGATAAAGCTTTCTGGGTGGGTTTGACAGACGAAATCGGGAGACGATTCGGCCTCGATAACGAGCCTGAGCCATCATATTTTTACGATAATGTTTATCCTCCTCTCGTGAAATATTTTCCACATTTCGCGAATAGCCGGCCATCGGCTATGTGGGCGGGAAACTATTCCATGAACTACTTGGACGGAAACCCCTTGGTCTTCAAATTCCTCAACTGCTTGGTTGTCACGGGTGGTAGCGGCAGTGGTGTGATGAAATCGGACGCAGTAGGTAGGATAGCGGAGGCTGTCCTGTTTGACAAACCTTACGCCACGCTTCATGGTGGTATAAAGTTTGACGTGTCTATCCTCGGGATAGAAAATCGTAGGGTCGACAAAGAATATTTGATTCTGTAAGAGGAGTCAAATTTGCCGGTATGGTATTTTGCTTATGGGTCAAACCTTGACCAAGAGGGCATGAAAAAGAGAGTGGGTGCTTGGAAGGAGCTGAGGCCGGCTAAGCTAAGGGGTTTCCGGCTTGTATTCAACGTGTATTCGAGCTCATGGCACGGCGGAATAGCGAACATAGAGGAAGACCCTTCTTCAACAGTCTATGGCGCCGCCTACCTACTAGACGAAAGCCAGCTCGAAAAACTTGACAGATACGAAGGCGTGCCTCACCTTTACCACAGGCGCAAAGTTCTGATTGATTTAGGGGATTCTCAAATCGAAGCCTATGTCTACGTAGGAACGAACCCACGACAGAAAATCATGCCGTCGACCGAATATCTTGCGTTGCTTATCAAGGGGTTGCGTCGACTTGGTTTCGGCGAAGATGTAGTTGGCATGGTTAAATCATCGATCGAACAAACGAGATAACTGTGAAATGATAGACACGGGTGTCTTGTTGGACAGGCTCGGCTACGATTACATCAAGTTTACGACCGATAGGATATCTCCCTCCCTAGCTCAAGAGAGATTTTCCTATTTTCTGAAAAACTTCTTGACATCGGAAAGCCGTCGGTGCCACACTCTCGCCGAGAAGCACCTTTACCTCCATCAGAAAAAAGCCTTGGATGTTTTGATGCGGGGCGAAAACCTTGTTCTGAAGGCCGGGACAGGAAGTGGGAAGACAGAGGCCTGGTTTCTCTACACAGCCACTAAACGAGCTAAGACCCTCGCGGTCTATCCGACGCTAGCTCTTTCTAACGACCAGCTCGAAAGGCTCCAAGAATACTCGACGGCCATGGAATTGAAGGCAGTGGCTGTTGACGCCCTACGTAAACAGGAGATGTTACGGGCTATGAATCCGAAACAGTTACGTTCGATGCTCAAAGAATCGGACCTTGTCATCACCAACCCGGCTTACCTGCTCAATGAACTCAAAAGGATTGGGTCGGGTAAGCCTTCATTCCTGAAGGCGTTTCTAGCCGAAGTAAAGCTTGTGGTGTTGGATGAATTCGACTTCTACGGCCCACGTTCGATCGCGATTCTTCTCACCATGTTGCGGATAATGGTTGAAATCATAAACCCTGATTTCCAGATTACAATCATGACCGCCACACTTCAAGAGCCTGAGGAGGTTGCTAGGACGTTGACGGAAATCAACGGCAGGCAATCCTCCGTCGTGGACGGCGAGCCCTTCCAATCAGAAAACAGAACCTACCTAGTCTTAGGCAAATCGCTGAAGAAGGTCTGGGATTCCATCAAATCGCAAAAACAAAAGCTTGTTGAAGCAGGAGCTGGGGCCGATGTAATCGAAACTCTCGAAGACTATGAGAAATTTCGAATGAACTTCTTCAAAGTGATTGAAGCGGCTAGGGCCGCGGGGGTCGAGTTTCCCGATTATTTCGGAGATGTTTCAGAGATTCTGCGTAACTACGTCGATGATGACGCACTCACGATTGCTTTCACTCTGGGCATCTCCTCCGCTGAGGAGATGGCGCGCAGAATTGGATACGAAACTCGTGGTTCTGGCGCTGTAGCTACCCACCATCATCTTCTTCTGAAAACTCAGAGACGTGAAATCGAGAACGCGGCAAAAAACGGATTTGTCAAACTGATATTTACCCCCAGAACGCTGAGTCAAGGAATTGACATCGGCGCTGTGAGGAGGATAGTTCACCTTGGCCTTCCCGATACGGTTAGGGAGTTTCGGCAAAGGGAGGGTAGGAAAGGCCGTAGACCGGACATCCCCTGGACAGAGACCGTCATCATTCCATTCAGTCAGTGGGACAGGGATTTGCTGAGCCGTGGAATCGAAGTTTTCAAGAAATGGCTTGACCTGCCGCTTGAGAAAACTATCGCAAACAGACAAAACCTTTACGGGAAACTTTTCAAAACATTGTTCGACTACCAATCACCTTTGACCAGGAACAGGCTCTCGAGAGATGATGTTTTGTTCCTCCGAGAGCTAGGGTTAGAGAGCGACGGGCAGCTGACCAAGAGCGGGAAACTCGCGTGGTTGAAGATGAATTTCTACGAGTTCGCCCCTCCCTACGGAATAAAGCGTTGGAGGATTAGCGATGACGGCGGCCTGAAGAACCTCGAAGACATCTCGCATGTTGACATGGTTGAGAAGTTTCAGCCCGGAGCCATCGACCCCAGCAGCGACGGCGTTGTAGTTGAAATGAGGGCAGGTGGTAGGATGGGAAGGGTTGTGACCGCCGTGGTCGTCGACAGCTTGGTCGAAAGCCGTCTCAGAAGACATGATGCGCTGGCACCCGTCCTCGAAGAATATGAAAGAACTAAGCTACGCTGGGGCGAAGAGCCGAACATCAGAGGGGATTTCCACAGGGGAAGCATTCGATCCATAGTCCATCTTGTTGCGCAGCTTCCCGCTCACGGGTTTGGTTATTTCACCGAATTTCCAAACAGGGTCGAATGGCGCGTCTACTCCAACCGAAAAAAGCTCTTCACCATCGGTGAAAGAACTTTCGTCTCGAAGGACGTAAAAACAATCGAAGTCCCGACACCAACTTATGGAGTCTACGGAGACTATACCTACGGGATGGCCGTTGAAGCCTCGCCTTTAGACGATGTCTCGCTCCTCCGTCTCGGTGCTAGCTTCATCCTAATAGTCCTGAGAAGAATTCACCACATATCGCTTTTCATCATGAAATACGACATGATAATTTTAGGAGAGAGGAAGTTTGTCAGGTTTTACGAAGGAGAGTGCGCCGGTTATCTTCCCACAATTGATTGGCTTAGCCTTAGGAAAGACATAGAAAACTATCGTCCAGACGAGCTTGACGAAATCCTTCTTGAACAGATCGAAGAACAGGTGTACAGTGATTTCCTCGCGAAAAAACTCGACTGGGAAGTCGCAAGAGCCTACGCCCTAAAAATCATCGACTATGCGCTACTCAAGCAAACTCTGAAACTTCGGATTGGTGAAAAGGTTTTGACGGTTCCAAAGCCTTCGAAGGCTTTGAAGATTGTCGCGATGTCGGCGGTTGCTGTTATCATGCGTGAAGACCTCGCCGCCGGACTATACGGCATATCCATTTACGACGGAGAAGAAGACAGATGTTTCACGGGATTTTTCGAGTTTAACAAAAGCGTCGACGACGCATCGGGACCTGTCTTAGAGCTGTCGAAACTTGTCGATAAAGGATTTTCAGTCGTTGTCTATGGTCTTGAAGTTTTCATCAAGAATCTCGAAAAGGCCGGGTTAGATGGGGTAAAGGCCTTCGTTAAAGGCCTTGAATACAGTGGCAAAATCTTCGACGCCAAGAAGCTCTTAGAGCAGAAGGTTCTGGAGGAGATCCCCTTAGACGTGGTGGAATCTGCCTTGAATTTGAAACGCGAAGTCGTCGTCTCGGACCTCTTTGTCCGGGCAGAGCTTGAGAAGAGGAGGAGGCCCAGCATGAAATTTCTGAGGTCCAAGCCTGAAAAGCTCGTAGCTGCTCTCGAAAAATTCTTGAGAGATGAAGCCCGTAGCACGTACATGGCGTACCTAATTCAGCTTTCGTTGACCGGGAAGAGCGTTTGAAGATCGCGTTAGACGTCGATGGAGTGTTAGCTGACCTTGCAGGCATGATTATAAAAATTTACCGGGAGGCTACCGGTGTACACATCAGCAGGGACATGATCACCGAATGGGAGTTCTGGGTCAAGCTCAATCTGACGAGAAACCAGTTTGTGAAACTTATCGTGATGGCTTGGGAGAGATGGTCTGAAATGGAACCGTTGGAAAACGACTTGGCTGAAGATTCAGAAAACTTGATGAAGGTCGGAGAGGTCGACATTCTAACGCAGCGGCCGGCCGAAACCATAAACTTCGTGAAAAAATGGCTGAAGCTTCACGGCGTCAACTATCGGAGGTTCGTATGGGTACCTCTTCACGCAAGCAAGGCGAGTTTCTACTACGACGTTTACATCGATGATTCTCCACGGCTTGCTGAAAAGCTGGCCAACAAAAGAAGTGTTTTGCTGCTCTACGACCAGAACTGGAATAAAAAGGTTCCTCACGCATCGAACATCGTCAGAATCTCCTCGCTCGATGACGCCTTTAATAGGCTTGTAAACGGGAGTATTGTGGTTTGAAGCGGGTTCCAGCGGATAGGTTTCATAGGCTTTTTTACCCTCAGGTTGCGGCTGTCGTCACCGCCGCGGCCGGGGACGAAGTGGGAGGGCTTCTTGCATCGAGCGTGATGCCGACGTCCTTCGACCCACCGAAGGTTGCTGTCTCGCTTGGGAAAAATCACAAGACCACACGACTCGTGGAAGCGTCGAAAACCTTTGCAGTAAACTGGTTATCGTATGAGAACCTCACAAACATGGAGAAACTCGCGCTTCCAACTCCTGCGGGCGTTAAAGACAAGCTGTCCTCCGTTGGGCTTGAGTACCGCCGTGACGGAAAGACTGGTGCACCGATTCTTCTGGACGCTGTAGCCTTCCTAGAATGCTCGGTTGAATGGGGTCGTGACGTTGGAGACCATTTCCTTTACGTCGGTGAAGTGTTCGAAGCCATGGCCGTTGAAGATTTTGAGGATTACTGGCGGTTTGAGCGTTACAAGCCGGTTTTGTACGTCGGCTCCGCGAGGACGAGTTGGCCAAGATACGTCAAATTTCCCCAGGAATGATTCCCGCCGCGCGACGTTTCGAATGCCTGAACCCCATTCCTTTGAACCTTTCCTCTTCCCAAACGTTCCCCCGCTCATGGTATCCATACATTTCCCAGTAACCGTCAACGTAGGACGGAATCAAAGTTATTTCCGTCAACCATTTCGCGCTCTTCCAGCCATAGAGATGAGGGATGAAGGGTCTCGCGGGAAATCCCTGGTCGACGCTTAAAGGCTTGTCGTTCATCTTCAACGCAACAATGGATTCTTCATGCAAAGCGTCTTCAAGAGGTACGGGCGCTGTGTAGCCGTCTGCGCAGCCGAACATAACCCATTTCGCATCACTTTTCGGCCTCGAACGCTCCAGAAGAGTCTTGATGCGAACGCCGGACCATTTGACGTTGTTAATGCTCCATTTTGTGACACAGTGAAAAGGCCTAACATACTCTACGTCGACCAGCCCGAGCAACTGATCGTAGCTGTATTCAGCCTCGTCTTCGACGAGCCCCTCAACCCTAAGCCTCCAAGTGGCCAAGTCGATTTTGGGCGTGCCCAAGGCAGAATAGATGACCCAATTCCTGGCCCATACCTGTCCCTTGGGAAGAGGATTCAACAGAATTCATATCACGTTGGTCGAATATATCGCTTCTCCTTTCTCCCATGATTTTAGAATGATTTTTCACAGTCGCTTAAACTCTTATAGTAGACGCCCGGCGTTTTTTTGAAATGATGATAGACTTTCTGACCTTATCTTTGTTGCTTGGTGTTTTGGGTGCGCTGACCGCGGTGGGGTTCGTAGCTCTAGTTAACCGATATCCGAAAGGCGGGCCCTCCTTCGTATCGGTTTGGTCAGCCATCCGCGAAGGCTCGATCGCCTACCTTAAAAGACAGTATAGAACGATCTTCACAATTGCTTTCTTCATTTTTCTACTGATAGTGGTTAGCTTCGCCGCCTTTCCGCAAATGGGTGGACTAACCTATGGCCTCATGATTGGAGGAAGCTTCCTCATCGGCGTAACCTTTTCAATCATCGCCGCAACCATCGCGATGGATTCAGCGACAAGGGCGAACGTTCGGACAACATTCGCCGCGTCCAAATCTCCCGTGAGTGCATTACGGGTCGCTACGATGGGCGGAGCCGCTCTTGGCCTGGCCGTGATTGCGATGAGCCTCCTTGGTTTGAGTATCCTGTACTGGATTTTCCGCGACCCGGGAGTTTTGGCCGGGTTTGGTTTTGGCGCGAGCCTGGCCGCTCTATTCGCCCAGCTTGGCGGCGGCATTTACACGAAAAGCGCCGACATCGGAGCCGACCTGGTGGGAAAGGTTGAAGTTGGAATTCCCGAAGACGACCCACGGAACCCAGCGGTTGTGGCTGACCAGGTCGGAGACAACGTCGGAGACGAAGCGGGGAGGGGTGCCGACCTTTTCGAATCCGTCACGGCCGAAAACCTTGGCGGAATGATTGTCGCCCTCGTCGTCTCAATAATCCTCTTTCAGAAAGTTAACGAGACATACGTTGTTCTGCCGTTGTTGGTCAGGGCTGTTGGGGTAGTTGCCACGCTGGCCGGAGTTGGATGGGCCTTGTACCAAAAGGCTTTCAAGGACTCCATCGAGCCACTGCGCAATGGTCTGATCGTCACATCTATTGTGGCTGGAATTCTCATGCTTATTGTTTCGAATACGGTTTTCGGAAACACCTTCCTGCCTCTGTTCGTGACGATGGTGATAGGGCTTGTCGCAGGCATACTCATCATGTTCTACAGCGAAATATACACGAGCCTGCGGTCCTCTCACGTCAAGCTCATCGCCACAAGCAGCGAATCCGGACCGGCTTTGACAGTTGTTTCAGGGCTTTCGGTCGGAATGATCTCGACAGCCCTTCCCGTGATCACGGTTGTAGTGGCCATCGCAGCATCTTTCCTGTTGGGCGTTGAATGGGCGAAAGCCGCCAACTTGCCCGACCTCTTTCTCGGCGGTGTTTTCGGGACCACCATGGCGACGATGGGAATGCTTTCAACCGCTGGTTTTGTCCTGACCATGGACGGTCTCGGGCCGATTGTGGACAACGCCGGTGGCATAGCTGAACTCGCCAACGCCCCCAAGGACATACGCGACAGACTCGAGCCTCTCGACGCACTCGGGAACACAACCAAGGCGTTGACAAAATCATACGCGATGGGCTCGGCGGCCCTCGCGGCGCTCCTCCTGTTTCAAGCGTTTCTCCTCGAAGTCGGAAGATATCTAGCAGGAATAATAGAACTGACCCATCTGACGGCGGAGCAGTCGAGGGCTCTCCTATCCAACATCGAGAAGTTATCTGTCGAGTTACAGCTCAACTCTCCCGCCGTCCTCATCGGGTTGTTCGTGGGCGCTATGCTTCCATATCTCTTCTCAGGATACGCTGTCAAGGCGGTTGGCCGCGGTGCTTTTCAGATGGTCGAAGAAGTGAGACGCCAGTTCAGAACTATTCCAGGCCTTCTCGAAGGCAAAGCAAGACCAGAGTACGCCAGATGCGTCGACATCGCGACGAGGACGGCTTTGAAGCTGATGGTTACTCCGACCTTGGTTGTCACCCTATCACCCATCGTTCTGGGCATTGTGTTGGGCTGGAAGGCGGTGGGAGCGTTGGTCATTGGAGCCACCGTTTCCGCAATCCCGTTAGCCATACTCGGTTTCTACGGCGGAGCTGCGATGGACAACGCCAAAAAATATCTAGAGATAGAAGGGAGAAAAGGCTCGGACGCTCACAAAGCCACCGTCGTCGGCGACACGGTCGGCGACCCCATGAAAGACACCTACGCCCCGAGCCTTCACATCCTCATCAAACTGCTCAACACCCTGTCGCTGGTCTTCATACCGCTGTTCATCTACGGACTGGTGACCCTCTAACTTATATCTGGAGGAGCATGTTTACGGACGGGCCCGTGGCGCAGAATGGATAGCGCGGCGGCCTTCGGAGCCGGAGGTCGTGGGTTCAAGTCCCACCGGGCCCGTTCAGTGGCATTTGCTTCAAATGCTCGGTCAAATCCTCGAGCTCTTCAACGGTTTTTCCTGTCAGCGACAACTCTATCGTTCTCGAAGTGCTGACACACGGAATGGTGAAGATAATTTGTTTCATTACATCACGCCTCAATCCCCTCCTCACACCTTCTTCCTAACCATTCCGTTGTGACCGTTGAACGAACCCATCCGAGGACTGTTTTCTTCAGATTCCAAGTTTTTGATTCCTTTCCTGACCTTGAGCTCAAGGTCGTAGACCTGTCCGGTAACTATAAAATAGCTTCTTGAACCGTCTACAACCCATGCCATGTTGCCTGAAAACAGCTGTTTGTTTAACGTCAGAAGGTAAGTCTCCGATTTTGACTGCCCATCCCGCAGGCACGCGGACTACGAGCCAGAGACATGTTTCCCCCAAGGAGGAAACAGCTTTGCTGACTTGAACAGCGATGTTCGACACACGTCTTCTTCCAAAGACCGACCCCAAACGTAAAATCCCACGAAAAACACCACGATGAATAGCAGGGCGAAAAGCGGGTCCACAGCGTACATCGCCTAACACCAGAGGTTGTTCCCACACTTAAGTAGATTGAAAAAGCCCCGCGCTATTCAAGCCTCGACATTTGTAAGGGCCGAGAATGTAAAATCGTTGGCTGCCCACCAGCCTTCTGACCAGACCACCATCAATCATTGGATGATGTGGAATCCCCTTCGGTCTACGGCCGGGGCTTCATTCCATGTTTCAATTTTTGAAACTTTCGCCAACGGCGGGCCCCTCCGACACCACT
>JAVQUC010000002.1:0-156292 GCA_033580815.1 Candidatus Caldarchaeum sp.
ACTGTCGGGCCGAGCGGACGAGACCCGCGCCTCCAGTTGCGACCGGGCCGGAAGGCGCCGAGCACTCTGGAGGGACTGCCCCGGAAACGGGGAGGAAGGAGCGGGCTACGGCAGGTCAGTATGCCCCGAATCCCCCGGGCCGCACGCGACGTTCAATGGTGGGGACAGTGGGATGCAACCCCGAAAGGGGAAGCCAATCCCTAAACCCCACCTCAGTAGGGATCGAGGGTTGCAACTCGCCCTCGTGAACGCGGAATCCCTAGTAACCGCCCGTTACCACCGGGCGGTGAATACGTCCCCGCTCCTTGCACACACTGCCCGTCGCTGCATCCGAGCTGGAACTGGGCGAGGGCCCGTCTCGTTGGCGGGTTCGAGCCCGGCTCTGGTGAGGAGGCAGAAGTCGTAACAAGGTGGCCGCACGGGAACGTGTGGCCGGATCACCTCCCAGTACCGTACTTCCCAAAGCCTGGGTTGGCTGTAGGAGGATGTGGAAAGGGCTTGGCCCGTGTTCTACCACCACCCTATTTTGTCCAGAAGGCCCTTAGCCCTAGCTCTCTTAACTGCTTTAGTGAAGGTCAGTATGCTTAGAACAACCCATGCCGACGATATCAGGACTGCGTAGTAGGGGTTTGACGAGGTTTCAAGTCCGAGTGAAGCGCGTAGCGTGTCAAGGGCTTGGTTAAGCGGTAGGAGGTATCGTGCGGAAGAAGCCCATTCGTTGATTGACTGGACTGGATAGAGGATGTCGCCTAGCATGTAGAGGAGGCCGAGGAAGTAGTAGGTTAGACTCCACTGGAGCTTGTTTGTTAGCAGGTTGATGCTTGGAAGCAAGTACATGATGGCGAGGGAGCCGATGTAGAGGGACACAAAGGCCGTTGCGAAGTTTACCGGGCTGTTTAGATGTATTGCCAGCGGATATCCGAGGCCCTGGTTTATGAAAAGGTAGGAGATGATGAACGAGCAGGCGGTCGACACGAGTGATATTCCGGCTATAGCTATGAATCTTCCGAAAAAATAGAGGGTGAGCGATGACGATGTTATGTAGATGCTTTTCATAACTCCGTATCTTTCTCTATCCTGTGATACGATCGTTCCACCGGTTTCTGCGGCGAAGATGTATGGTGTGAGAAACGATGTGCCGATGAACACGTAGGTTAGGTATTGTGTGTCGACGGGCATGCCGGTGAAATTCATGCCCACTATGTAGAGGAGTGGAAAAAGGAGAGTTGATGCGAGAGGCCTGATTATTTGAAGTCCGATGAAGATGAACGGCTCGGTCCAGTTGCTTTCAACCTGCCATCCAACCCAAGCAGAAGCATACACTGAACGAAGCACCCCCCTCAAATCCATCGAAGGCTCAGCCTCCCCTCTTTCCTGCCGAGGTTCTCCATGAACAGCAGCACCCGCCAGGCCAACGGAATCAAAACAAAGGTCAGGACCGACAAAACTCCGACGTGAAGCAAGACTTCTTGGACTGTCTGGCCTAGGATTATCGTCCGGCGCAGACCGTCGATTCCGAAGGTCAAAGGTATGAGAGAGGCGATGAGCTGGACAACCCATGGGAAGGGTGAAAACCTTCCTACTGTGGGGAAATAAAGCCCGGAAAGGAGGTAAACGGGCTCGGTCAGAATGTCGTTGAGGTTGAATGCACCTCTTCCATACAGCATGTATAGCGAAGACATGAGCATGCCGAGACCATATAGTGCTGTCATGGTTAGCACGAAGACCAGAAAGACAGCGGCGGGGTCGACGACGTTGATTTTGATGTTCAAGGCCAGAGTGGCAACCAAAACTATCAGAACAGCTCTTACGGATGTGTTTATGATAGAGCCGACCGACATACCGAGAAGTATGGACATCTTCGAGACCGGTGCGATTATGTAGAGGTCGAGGTTGCCGCTTTCCTTCTCCCAGTAGAACTGGCTGGCCATCAGCCACAGAACGTTGTCCCAGAAAGCCATCATCGCTCCGCCGACCACGGCGAACCCTGCCAGCTCCTCGCTTCCGGAAACCCTGTAAAGAGTGGCCGCCGCGAAAACAACCAAGAGAGGTATCAGAGATTCGCTCAAAACCCATTCGGGCTCGCGAAAAGTGCTTACGACTCGTACGTAGGTTCTTGCGTAGACGGCTTTCAGGTTATGTTTCAAGGTCTGCGACAACTTCATCGCCTCCCACGAGTTTCACGTAAACGTCTTCGAAGGAGGGAAGCGCTTTGGTAAGTGAGAGGACTTTACCTCCGCGCGCCGTTATCATCCTGACGATTTCAGCCGTCTCCTCCCATTCGTCGACGACCATCCTTATGCGGTAGATGTTCGTTGCTGGGTCGCGTGTCTTGTACGCGTTGCCGATTTGTTCGAGAATGAGCTCCGAGTCTGTCGGAAGCCAAACTTCCATGACGGCTACGGTTTTGCCGGCGACCAACCTCCTCAGCTCAGCCGGAGAACCAAGGGCCACGACGCGGCCCCTGTTAAGAACAGCGACTTTGGCACACATCTCCTCAACTTCGGCCATGTAGTGAGAAGTTAGAATCACAGTTCTTCCCCCGTCTCCTTTCACCCATTCCCTGATTAGGCGTCGGATGTTGCGGGCCGAGACGGCGTCGAGCCCTATGGTCGGCTCGTCGAGGAAAAGCACGGACGGGTTGTTTACAAGACCTCGTGCGAGGTTCATCCTCTGGCGGTATCCGGTCGAGAGGTTGCGCAGCAGTTCGTTCTCCACCTCCTTCAACCCCACCTTTTCGATGAGGTCGTCTACCCGTTCTTTGGCTGTTTGTTTTTCGACGCCGTAGAGCATCGAATAGAACCATAGGTTTTCGCGGACGGTTATCAGGCCGTAGCCGGGCGTGTCGGCGCCGGAGACGAGGTTTATCAACGGCCTTATCTTCCCCGCCTCAGTAACCACGTCGTAGCCATGGACGTAGGCTTCGCCGCTGGTCGGCAGAAGAAGCGTCGTCAAAATTTTGACCAGCGTAGTCTTTCCGGCTCCGTTGGGCCCGAGCAAGCCGAAAATCTGTCCTTTCTCAATCTTGAGAGATACGTCCTCGAGAGCTTTGACGACCGAGCCGCGGTTTCTGAAAACCCTAACCAAGTTAACAGTCTCAGCCGCGAAGGACATGTCGTAACACCTAAACCTTAAACGGTCGGAGGCAGTTTATTACTTGAATTCGATACAACATGTTGTCAAACAATATGGGTTTAAATACGTATATGACGTCCGAACTACAAACATGAAAACTGTCCGAGGCAAGATAATTTGGGTCGCAGGCCCCGCTGTAAAAGCAGACGGAATGATGGGCGCGAAAATGTATGAGACTGTCTACGTCGGAGAGGAGCGGCTCATCGGGGAGATTATCAAGCTCACGGGCGATGTGGCGTTCATCCAAGTTTACGAAAACACCAGCGGTCTCAGGCCCGGTGAGCCGGTCGAATCAACCGGTTCACCGCTTTCGGTCTCGCTTGGGCCGGGAATGCTGGGAAGCATATACGACGGAGTTCAGAGGCCGCTCGACGTCATCGGAAGCATTGCGGGCGGTTTCATCAAGAGAGGAATTAAGGCAGACCCGCTTCCAAGGGATAAGAAATGGAAATTCAGGCCCTTGGTCAAGGCTGGGGAAGAAGTAGGCCCCGGTGATTTCATCGGCGAAGTTCCTGAAACACCGTTGGTGGTTTCGAAGATCATGGTTCCGCCTGACGCTAAGCCGGGAAAGCTGACGTACGTCGCCAGCGAAGGCGAATACACAATCGAAGAGACGATAGCCGAAATTGAGTCGAAGGACGGAACAAGAAGCCTCAAACTCTACCATCGATGGCCTGTGAGGCGGCCAAGGCCTTTCCAAAGGAGGCTTGACCCCGAGGTTCCGACGATCACCGGTCAAAGAGTTTTGGACACTCTCTTCCCCATATCCAAGGGGGGCACGGCCTGCATACCCGGGGCCTTCGGGACGGGGAAGACGGTCACGCTACACCAGCTCGCCAAATGGAGTGACACACGCGTAATATTCCACGTGGGATGCGGTGAGCGAGGAAACGAAGAATCTGAGGTTTTGACGGAGTTTCCGCATCTCAAGGACCCGGCTACGGGCAGGCCGTTGATGGAAAGAACTGTTCTCATAGCAAACACAAGTAACATGCCGGTTGCGGCCCGGGAGGCGAGCATCTACACGGGCGTGACGATGGCTGAATATTTCAGGGACATGGGTTACGATGTTTTACTCGTCGCCGACTCGACCAGTCGATGGGCCGAGGCGCTGCGAGAAATAAGCGGTAGGCTCGAGGAGATGCCGGCGGAAGAGGGCTACCCAAGCTACCTAGCCAGCCGGCTCGCCGAATTCTATGAAAGAGCTGGAAGAGTTGTTACGGTCGGCAGGCCGGAAAGAATCGGCAGCGTCACGCTTGTTGGCGCCGTAAGCCCACCGGGCGGAGACTTCACCGAGCCTGTCACGACGCACACCATGAGGTTCATACGAACCTTCTGGGCCCTCGACGCGAGCTTAGCCTACACCCGTCACTACCCGGCCATCAACTGGATAACATCTTACTCCGCTTATGTCGAGACGGTCAGGAGATGGTGGGCTGAAAATGTCTCACTCGACTGGTTCGAACAACGTTATCAAGCTTACAGGCTTCTGCAGAGGGAGGCTGAGCTTCTCGAGCTTGTGAGGCTTTTGGGGCCCGAGGCCCTGCCCGACGAGGAGAAACTCATCATCGACGTAGCCCGCATGATCAGAGAGGGATTTCTCCAGCAAAACGCCTACGACGAGGTCGACGCCTACTGCCCACCGGCCAAACAATACAAGCTCCTCCGCCTGTTCGTAAAATTCTACACCTTGGCGGACGAAGCACTACGCAAAGGAATTCCGCTCAAGGCAATCAGGACGATGCCTTTAATATCCAAGCTGATCAGAGCCAAATACGAAATCCCCAACGACAAGCTCGAACAACTCGACGCCTTGGAAAAAGCCTTGGAGGAAAGCTTCGAAAAGCTTGTTCTCGGCGAGAGGCTGGAGGTGGGGGCGCGTTGACTTTGGAAAAATCTGGGATTGAATACCTCTCGGTTCAAGAGATTAGAGGTCCTTTAATGATTGTCGGAGGTGTCTCGGGCGTCGCTTACGATGAATTAGTTGAGATCGAGACCGCCGAAGGTGAAAGAAGGCTTGGCAGAGTCATCGAAGTCGGTGAAGGAAGGGCGGTGGTCCAGGTTTTCGAAGGAACTCAGGGCCTCGGTATCGAGGGGACTAAGGCACGTTTCCTCGGCAGGACGATGGAAATACCTGTTTCGGCTGAGATGCTTGGAAGAGTTTTTGACGGCCTCGGCAAGCCGTTGGACGGTCTTCCCGACCCGATAGCCGAGGAAGTCCTCGACGTCAACGGGGAGCCCATCAACCCGCAACAGCGAGAATACCCGTCCGACTTCATACAGACAGGCATATCTGCCATCGACGGAATGAACAGCCTGGTTAGGGGTCAGAAACTTCCTATCTTTTCGGGCGCGGGCCTTCCACACAACTTCCTCGCGGCGCAGATAGCGAGGCAGGCGACTGTTCCCGGAAAGGAGGAGGAGTTCGCCGTCATCTTCGCCGCCGTCGGTGTTCAAAACGACGAAGCCCGCTATTTCCGACGAAGCCTCGAAGAGAGCGGAGCCATCAAACGAAGTGCTCTGTTCCTCAACCTAGCGGACGACCCGGCCATCGAAAGAATAGTGACACCCAGAATAGCCCTCACTCTCGCAGAATACCTCGCCTACAAACAAGGATACCATGTGCTCGTCATCATAACGGACATAACCAACTACGCGGAAGCCCTCAGAGAAGTGAGCGCAGCCCGTGAGGAAGTGCCCGGGCGCAAAGGCTACCCGGGGTACATGTACACAGACTTGGCGTCGCTGTATGAAAGGGCTGGAAGGCTGCGGGGCTTGAGGGGGAGCTTGACTCAGATGCCGATACTGAGCATGCCGAGCGACGACATTACGCATCCGATTCCAGACCTCACGGGATACATCACCGAAGGCCAGATAGTTCTTTCACGAGACCTCTACCGGAAGGGAATTTACCCGCCCATCAACGTGTTGATGAGCCTTAGCAGGCTTATGGGCCCTGGAATAATTTCGCAGAAGAAAACAAGGCCCGACCATGGAGACGTCAGCAACCAACTCTATGCAGCCTATGCGAGGGCGGTGCAGCTGAGAAGCCTCGCCGAAATCGTCGGTAAGTCAGGACTTTCCGAGACTGACCTGAAATACCTCGAGTTCGGAGACCTGTTTGAGCAGAGGTTCCTCCGCCAAGGATACACCGAGAACAGGACGCTTGACCAGACCATCGACATAGCATGGGACATCTTGTCAAACCTCCCGGAAGCCGAGCTGACTAAAATCAAGGAGGAACACATCAGGAAACATTACCGAAGGAGGACGGCGTAAATTCTCGTTGCAGACGAGCTCAAAATGGGTTCTCCTATCATGGCTATTCGTCGACCGCATCGTCTACACGCTTAACTGGCTTTCCATCTCGCCGGCCCAGCCCTTCATAGCCAGTGAATTCGGGGTAGGTCTTACGTCGCTCGGAGTGCTGGGAACGGTTTTCCTCGTCGGAATAGGAACCTTCCAGATTCCAGCCGGCTTACTAGCGACGAAATACGGCCCAAAGAAAATCGCCCTGACAGGGCTTTTCCTCTCATCGCTTTTCGCGGGCCTTTGTAGTTTGGCTCCCAACTTCGAATCGCTCCTGGTTCTCAGGTTTTTGACTGGAGTGTTTCTTAGTTTTTTCTTCGGTCCGGGGATCTCGTTCTTCACACCGCTCTTCGGCGTCAGGGAAAGAGGCACTGCTTTAGGCATCTACAACGCGGGCTTTCATGTCGGCACGCTGCTCGCCATCGGAGTCTGGCCGACTTTGATTACCCAGGTAGGGTGGCGCTTGGGTCTTTTGATTCCCGGCGTGATTGGGTTAGTTCTTACAGGCGTCACCTACGGTGTCTCGCGCTGGGTGAACGACAGAACCAACAACGAGGAATATGGGTTGTCAGCTATCAAAAACACTGCAGTGATCAGCTCAGCGTTGGGCCTTGCCCTAGCCGGGGCTGCATGGTATCCGCTTACACAGTTTGGAATCCTCTATCTGGATTTGGAGAAGGATGTTGGGTTTGAGGCCGCCGGTGCCTTGATATCGGTTCTTTCTGTTGGAAGCGTCTTCGGCGCGCCCCTTTCCGGAAGAATTTTCGACAGAGCGCGAAACCGCAAACTATTGCTGTATCTCCTCAATGTCTTAAGCGCGCTAGCCTTGTCGGCCTTCGTCTTCACACCAGTCGCTCTGATACCTTTGGTGATGTTTGTTATCGGATTTCTTTACACCTCCTCCAACAGCCTGTTCTACCTCGTCCCCATGTCTCTCCTTCCCGAAGAGAAGGTGGCGGTGGCCGTCGCCATGGTCAACTCTGTTCATCTGCTGGCGGCCTCGGTCATTCCATTCGTGTTCGCGAACCTTGTCGAATCGCTGGGATACGTCGTAGGATGGCTGTCAATGTCTGCACTCTGTGCTTCTGCCCTTGTCTGCATTCGAGGAATGAAAGTTTAACCACTGTGAAGTGGTTAAAAACTTAAATAATCAAAGTCCAAACCCACAACCATGGATGTTTTTAGCGCGGCGGAGGAGATCATGGAGAACGCGCTGGTCTCCTCCCTCAGCTACGTCACATCATCGGGTGAAGTTTCAACTCATCCGATGCTTCCGCTCTACAGCAGAGAAAGAAAGAAGCTGTACATGACCTCAAGCATACTGTTCAGCAAAAAAATCGAGCACATAAAGAGGAACCCTAAGGTCGGTGTGCTGTTTAGCGGCCGGCAGTTCATCAGAACACCAACCTACTCCGCTTTACATCTCAAAGGCGATGCAAAGATCTACGAGGAAGACCTTCACAAGGGCTGGGAATGGCTCGTCGACCTCTGGCGTAAGAAGGAACCCTACATCGATTCTTTCCTCAAACAGCGAATAGCATTGCCGCTCTTCTGGGAACGCGTGATCATCGAAATCACTCCCCGTGAACTGCTGCTTTGGAAAGACGGCGACATAAGCACAGAGCCGCTGAGGTGGAGGGCATGACGGTCGAACGAGAGCTGGAGGAATTCAGCGACGTAGTCGTTTCATACTTGGATGACGACGGCTATCCCATGAGCTATTCGACAACGGCGAGGAAGCACGAGGGAAAACTAATCCTCGAAAAACCACCCTACCTTAAGGTTAAACCACGTGTTACCGTTTTGCTCAACCACATAACACCACTCCCCACAGGAGGCTACACCGATCGAAGGTACGTCATGATGAGAGGGCGTGCAGAGGTCGAAAGACGAACGGTCTTATTCACGCCGGAGAAAACCTACGGCTGGGACGAAAAAACAAAGCCCTTCTTCCAATATTGCGAGGAAAGGGTGCCGCAGGCGAGGAGGTATCTCACGGTACTGAGTGAAAGCGTTGGACGCGTCATCAAGGCGCGGCTGCCGACTGTTCAACTGCTTTTCAGAGCAACGAGGTTCCCGTTTCTGACAGCGACCGTCGCTCCCGTTTTGATCGGCGTCGGCTCAGCGGCCTATCTGGGATTCTTCGACCCGATTCTCTTCATCCTTACGCTGGTCGGCGCTAGCCTCATCCACCTAGGCCTAAACATGACGAACGACTACTATGACTCGAAGCTGGGAGCGGACGAAGCGAACATCACGCCAACACCGTTCAGTGGGGGGTCGAGAATGATCCAGTATGGCTTGCTGTCGCCGAGACAAGTTGCGACGGCAGCGGCTCTGTTCTATCTTTTCGGGGGATTGATAGGAGTTTTCCTTGCTTTGACCCGTGGTCTAATACCGGTTTTGACTGTGATGGCCATCGGCATCTTCATCAGCTACGCCTACACCGCCCCGCCTTTCAAGCTCGCCTACAGAGGAATGGGAGAATTGGCCGTTGGCATAGGCTTCGGCCCCGTAATCGTACTCGGAAGCCACTACGTCCAAACTCAAACCTTCTCTTTAGAGGCCGCTGTAGCCTCTATTCCCATAGGCATAATGATAGCACTAATCCTGTACATCAACGAAATACCCGACGCACCCTACGACACCGTAGCAGGCAAACGAACCATCGTGACAAGGCTTTCGAAACCCGCCGTGCTTACCTTGTACAAAATTCTCCTCGGGCTGGCGTACGCGTTCATAGTTGGTTCTGTCGTGTCGGGTCTGGCTCCTCCGACGGTTTTGCTGGGTCTGCTGACGATTCCGAAAGCGGTCAAAACAGTTCGGCTTGTGTCACAGACTTACGGCAGTCCGTATTTGATGATTCCTGCTCTCGCATCAAACATCCAGGTTGCGACTTTGACAGGGTTTTTGATGGCCGCTGGTTTCTTCCTCTGGGCTGTGGTGCGGCTGTTGTTGCCGTAACAAAGTTAAAATCGCTGTTTTTTCACCATAGCCCGAAATGGTGAGACGCAGAGCAGCTGCCAAACCAGCGTACATTGGTTCCCTCCGTGGCAGAGATTTCCTCAACACGAACGACTTCAGTCAGGAGGAAATTAACAACATCCTCAAAGCCGCAAGAGATTTGCGTGAAAAATTCAAAGCCCGTAAACCAACTGAGTACTTGAGAGGCCAAACGCTTTTCATGATCTTCTACAACCGCTCCCTCAGAACACGCAACTCCTTCGAAGCGGGAATCTATCAACTTGGTGGTCACGCCCACTTCCTCAGCCCATCAGACGTCTACACACCAACCCTACCCGAAGATATGATCCCTTACCAAACGGAATCAATCGCTGATGTGGCCCGTGTTCTCAGCACATACGGTGACGCCATCGCCGTGAGAATCTACGGAGACGCGGCCAAATGGCATATCGGAAGAGGCCACAGGGTTATTCAAGAGTTCGCGAAATGGAGTACCATTCCCGTTCTGAACATGGAAGACGACATCTACCATCCCTTCCAAGCGCTCGCAGACATGATGGCTATAACGGATGTAGCCCCAAAGCCGAGGGGTAAGAAATTCGTCGTCTCCTACGCCTACTCAGGAGGTCTTAAACCGCTTGCAGTCCCCCAAAGCTGTATTCTAATCGGAACACAGTTTGGGATGGATGTTGTGTTGGCTCATCCACCTGGGTTTGAGCTTGAAGACCACGTCATCCAGGCATGTAAGAAAAACGTGGAGCAGTACGGCGGCTCGTTCAAAATAACAAACAACATGAAGGAGGCTTTTGAGGGTGCAGACTTTGTTTATCCGAAGGCATGGTCGCCGAAAAAATTCTTCCCACCTTATAACAATACCGTTGACAAGGAGGGGGCAACTCGATACCAAGACGAGTTCAAGGCATGGATAACGACTCCGGAGCTGATGGACTTAACCAACAAGGGCAAATACATGCACTGCGGCCCAGCCGACAGAGGACAAGAGGTCGTCGACGAAGTCATCGACAACCCAAACTATTCACTATACTTTCAACAAGCCGAAAACCGACTTCACGTCCAGAAGGCCGTGATGTCGATGACGATGGGAAAGAGATGAAAACAGGGGAAGACATCCTCGAGCTAATCGGTAACACACCCCTTCTCCGACTCAGGAACATAGAGAAACACGCGGGCATCGAGTCGGAGCTCTGGGCCAAGCTTGAGTTTTACAACCCCTCGGGAAGCCTCAAAGACCGGATATACCGCGAAATGATAACGAAGGCCATCGAAAGAGGAGATTTGAGGCCGGGGATGGAAATACTCGAAGTGTCGACTGGAAACGCGGGGATTGCGTGTTCTTTCGTCGGCTCCCACCTCGGATACAAGGTCACAATCGTCATGCCTGAAGGAATGAGCGAGGAGCGGAAGCAGCTCATCAAGGCGTTCGGCGGCCAGCTGGTTTTTACTCCCGGGGCAGAAAGCGATGTTGACATTAGCCTTAGGAAAGCGGAGGAGATGATGCAGCGGAACCCGGGGAAGTACTGGTTTCCCAACCAATTCACCAACCCGGACAACATCCAAGCACACATCAAGACCACCGGCCCCGAAATATGGGAGCAGACCAAGGGCACCGTGGATTGTTTCGTGATGTCGCAGGGAAGCGGAGGAACAGTATCAGGAGTTGGTAAATTCCTCAAAGAGAAAAAACCCGGTGTGAAAATATACACGGTCGAACCGGCTGAAGCTCCGATAATCAGCGAAGGAAGATGGGGGACTCACAGAATCGAAGGAATCGGAGACGGGTTCATCCCCCGCAACCTCGACCTTTCCGTATGTGACGGAGTGGTGACGACGACTTCGGAGGAGGCAATAGAAACAGCGAGAACACTCGCCCGTCTGGAGGGAATATTCGGAGGAATTTCCTCCGGATGCAACGTAGCCGCGGCAGTGAAAGTTGCTAGGAAATACAAGAAGCTGAGAAAGATAGTAACTCTTATTTGCGACTCAGGCAACAGATACTTGTCCACCGAATTGTACGGTCCGGGTAAGAAAACCGAAATCCCAGAGAGGGAACACCCGCTCGACGAGTACACGGTGAGGATGCGGGAAAAACACGCAAGCCGTCTCGAAGTGATAAGGTAAGCAGGAATGGCGAGCTTCCATTTTGACGAAACCAACGGAGTCGCGTGGGACACCTACTTTGGCGGTCGTGTTTTGGTTCTTTCAGCCAAGCTTATCGGTGAGATGCGGAAGCTCTTGGCCGGCTCGACATCTGCTGCAGCGGCTGACGCTCTTCTCTGGCACATCGGAAAACGCTATGGTTTAGCGTTGTTGCAGAGAACAGTCGAGATGAAAAAGAAGCCGTTGGACAGCATAGCCCTACTCGCCGCAAGTGCGCAGAAATCTGGATGGGGCAAAATCTCAGTCGGAAACAAGGTCGATGTAGACCAAACATTCGAAATAGTTTTCGAGAACTGTGCTTTCTGCGAAGGAATCACGGGTGAAAAAAGTCCGTCGTGCTATTTTCTAGCGGGGATCTTGACAGGAATCGCCGAAGGATTGTTCGGTGAAGGATACAGCGCCAGAGAGACGGAATGCAGGTCTGTCCAAGGAAATGTCTGTCGTTTTTCAGTCGCGAAGTTTTAGCTGGTGCAGGGTTTGTTCGTGGAGAAGATGGTCTGTTCGAGATGCGGTGAATCCTACGACCCCCGTTCTAACCCTATAATGTGTAGAAATAACGACTTCGGCCGGTTGGATATCTACTATGACTATGACAAGGTCGCTGAATCTTTCAACCGCGCCGAGTTGAGCAAACGTCCTCCGCAGGGTGTATGGCGGTACTGGGAGTTGATGCCCGTCAACCGCAAGCATTCATCGCCTCTCGCCGAAGGTAACACGCCCCTTCTTAGGGCTTTCCGGCTTGGTCGTGAAATTGGGTTGAAAAACCTGTTCCTCAAGGACGACACTCGCAACCCGACGGCATCCTTTAAAGACCGGGCGATGTCGGTCGGCGCGGCGAAAGCCCTCGAGACGGGCAAGGTCAACGTGGTCATAGCTTCCAGCGGGAACGCTGCATCCTCCTTGGCAGCCTATAGTGCGTCTCTGGGCCTTAACTGTACAGCTTTTGTTCCCGAAGACGTCTCGTTGGGAAAGGCTTCGCAACTCCTTCTCTACGGCGCCAGAGTTGTCAGGGTCAAGCAGGTTCGGGAGGGGCGCGACCCAACGGTCGAGTTGATGCTCCAGACTGTCCATGAGATGGGATGGTATCCATGCCCAAGCTTCGGACCCTTCAACCCCTATCAAGTCGAAGGCCCCAAAACAATAGCCTACGAAACAATCGAACAGCTAGAATGGACAATTCCCGATTTCGTGCTCATCCCCACAGGCTCGGGTTGTTTAGCCGCCGGGATATGGAAGGGCTTCAAAGACTTGAAGACACTGGGTCTGATCGACGAATACCCAAAGATCGTCCCGGTCCAGCCTGAAGGAAACATGCCGTTGGTGAGAGCGATAAAGCAGCGCAAAAAATTTGAAGAAATAGAGCCAGAAAAATGGCCCCGCTCCATAGCTTCAGGCCTTCTCGACCCCTATCCGTGGGATGGCGACGCAGTCATCGAAGGGGTGAACGCGACGAGAGGAACGGGGGAAACCGTGACCGAGACCGAAATCAGGGATTCCGTGAAAAAGCTCGCTAACCTTGAGGGTGTCTTCGCCGAACCATCCGGCGCTGTTGGAGTGGCCGCGGCACAGAAGCTGTTCCATCAAGGTGTAATCGATTCATCGGACGCGGTGGTCATCCTCGTCACCGGCTCGGGACTCAAGGAACCCGAAAAAATGGTCGCTGAGTCCAGCATACCGCTGATAACACCGGATATCGAAGAATTCCGCAGACTTTTAGGAAAAAAGTGAAATTCAAGCTTTATCGTTAACGGTTCTTTGAAGTTTTTATTACGGCGGGACTTGTCATCGCCCATGGATGGCGGAGAGCTTATCGTTGTCGCTTTAGGAGGTAACGCGTTGCTCAGGAGAGGGGACAAGGGCTCGTTCGAAGAACAATATAGGAATGTTTCGGAGGCGGCACGCTACCTAGCCGACATCGTCGAAGCAGGCCACAAACTCGTCATCACACATGGCAACGGACCCCAAGTGGGAGCCACGCTTCTGAGACACGACGCCGGCCAGAAAATCCATGGGATACCGGCCTTCCCGATGGATGCATGCGGCGCCGAAACACAGGGATTAATCGGCTACATCATACAGCAAAACCTACGCAACGAGCTCAAACGAAGGGGGATCGACAAATACGTAATCACGGTTGTGACGAGAGTCATCGTCGACAAAGACGACCCTGCCTTCAAAAACCCAACGAAGCCAATAGGCCCCTTTTACAAAAAAGAGGACCTGGACAAGCTAAAGGCCGAACATCCTGAATACGTCTTCGCCGAAGACAAGGCTCGCGGCGGATGGAGGCGAGTGGTTCCATCGCCCGACCCAAAAATCATAGCCGAAAGACACGCGATCAAAGCGTTGGTCGACGCGGGTTTCATCGTCGTCGCAAGCGGTGGGGGCGGCATCCCGATAATCGAGGAGAACGGAAGAGCATCCGGTGTTGAAGCGGTCGTAGACAAAGACCTAGCTGGAGAGAAGCTCGCCGAGCTGATCAAAGCCGACAGGTTCGTCATCCTGACTGACGTCGACGGAGCATACCTTAACTATGGAAAACCAGACCAGAAAAAGCTGGAAAAAGTGACGGCCGCTGAAGCGAGAAAATATCTCGAAGAGGGACATTTTGGCTCCGGCTCGATGTTGCCGAAGGTGCTCGCATGCATAAGGTTTGTGGAGTCTGGTGGAAAAGAGGCGATCATCGCAGAGCTATCGCAGTTCAAGGAGGCTTTCGCGGGAAAAGCCGGCACTCATTTCATTCGGTGAAATTCTTCAGACTTTGCCGGCGACGAGTGCGAGTATCGCGGCTCTCACATAGAGAAGGTTTTCGGCCTGGTCGTAAATGACGCTCCGAGGCCCGTCCATCACATCATCGTCAGCCTCCTGACCCCTGAAAACCGGTAAAACATGCGTGACGACACCGTGTTTGGACATCAAGTCCGTCAGTTCACGGGTAAGCTTCCAGTCCTTGTATTTGTTATGAAGCTCGACTTCGCGTTCGCGGCCGAACCTGTTCATTCCGGTTAGGACGCATTCGTGGCTTGCCCAGCTCCGTGGGAAAACTGCGTCCGCGCCCTCTAAAGCTTCCCTGTAGTCGTGGGAGATTGATAGGCTGCCGCCGCTTTCTTCGGCGTTCTTCTTGGCAATCTTGACGATGTTCTCGTCGATGTCGAAGCCCGGCGGATAAGCGAGTACGACATCCATTCCGAACCTTGTCGCAATCAACATCTCATCCTGTATGCTGCCCCAGCTTCTGATCCTATCGCTGTAAGCCCACATCAACACATATTTTTTCTTCTCCACTTTGCCAAGCTTTTCCTTTAACGTGTAAAGGTCTGTTATTGCTTGGCTGGGATGGAACATGTCGTCGGCCATGTTGATGACGGGAATTTTCGCATGTTCGGCGTATTCACGGACAACGGCGTTTCCTCTACCGTACACATAGTCGACGGCTGATTCGAGGATGCGGACGCCCAGAACGTGGCCGAGCCTTTCATACATCTTGGCTATGTCTTTGACCGCTTCTCCTTCAGCGCCGCGTGTCGTGGCAAAGTCGATGAACTGGGCGTGGCCTCCCAGCATCGTCGCCGCTGCTTCAAAGCTGGCCCTCGTCCTAGTGCTGGTGTTGTAGAAGAGCATGAACATGGTCCTGTTTTTGAAGAGCTCGGGAACGTTCCCGGCCGCCCTCCCGATTTTCAGGCTGCGCGCAAGCTCCATCGTCGCCGTGATCTCCTCGATTGTCCAATCTTGTGATGAGATGAGGTCCCTTCCGAAAAGCTCTGTCAGGGTCATGCCGCCAACTTTCGATCCGTAAATTTATAGGTGTTTAGCTTTGTACAGTTCTTCGAGGACCCGTGATGGTTTAAGTGGGAGCTCCCGGATGTAAACTCCCGTCGCATTTGCCACCGCTCCGGCGATGGAAGCAGCTGGGAGAACGACAGGGATTTCGCCCATCGCTTTAGCGCCGAAGACACCGATGCTTCCTTTTACCTCCACGATGATGCTGTGTATTTCCTGCGGTGCGTCGGATGCAGTGGGGATGACAAATCGGTGAAGGGATGGGTTGACGAGAACCCCTCCGTCGTGAACAATTTCCTCCATCAAGGCGTATCCAAGACCCATTATGCTCCCGCCTTCGTAAGTCGCGACGAGACCCAGCGGGTTTATCGCACGGCCGACGTCGTAGGCTGCCGTCAGGCGGTCGACTTTCACCACCCCTGTCTCAGTGTCGACAGTAACTTCAGATATCAGGGCGCCGTACGTATACTGATTGTAGGGGGACCCTTGGCCTGTTTCGGGATCCCATTTGGTGGGAGGCGCGATGTAGTAGCCGACTGCTTTCAGCGGAACGTTCTCTTCAAAACATTGGTTTACGGCCTCTTGCCAGCTGACTGATTTACCGTTTGCAGCTGATATCTTTCCGTGCTTAAATTCGAGGTCTGTCGGGTTGGTCGAAAGGGTTTTGGCCACTACGGATGCGATCGTGGCCCTGATTTTTAGAGCTGCGTCTAGCGCAGCTTGCCCGCCTATTACAGTTGTTCGGGATGCGACGGTCGGCCCGGAGTTGGGAACAGCAGCCGTGTCAGGTCTTTCGAGCTTCACCATCGAAATCGGTAGCCCGAGGGCCTCGGCGGTGACGATGGCGAGCGAAGTTAGAGCACCGGTTCCGTATTCAGTCAACCCGGTTTGAACAACCACTTGCCCGCCCCTCTCCACACGTGTAACGACGTATGCGAAATCATCTCCTTCGGGACCCAGCGTGTTCCCGTGGTATAGGAGAGCGATCCCTATACCCTTCTTTATCGAGGTGTTCCGTCGGTTGAACTCCTCGAATTCTCGGGCCTTTCTCCGGTATTCGCTGACTTCGACGGCTTGACGATAGCATCTGACGAGGCCGTCGTCCTCGATTTTGTGGCTTGTCGCGGTGAGGGAACCGGGTTTCAGCATGTTGATTTCCCTTATTTCGAGAGGGGACATGTTAAGCTCCTCGGCGAGCTCGTTCATCGTCATCTCGGCGGCGAAATGAGCTTGTGGTGCGCCAAACCCACGGGTCGAACCAGCCATGGTGTTGTTGGTTATTACGCAGTAGCCGTCGGCCCAAACATTCGGCACTTCATACGGGCCGGTGCAGTGGAAAGTGGCGCGGCCTATCACTAGGTGGCCTTTTGAGATGTATGCGCCGGTGTCCTCGTAGAGGGTTGACTTCCAAGCAAGCAGCTTTCCGTTCTGGTCTGCTCCGACGACGTTCGTGATTTCGAAGGGATGTCTTTTGCATTGAACCGTCATCGCCTCCGCTCGGGTGAAAGCCGCGAGAGCGGGCTTTCCTGTATGGTAGGTCGCTAGGCAAGCGTAAGCAGCAACATCTATGGGTGTTTCGTCGCTTTTCGGCCCAAACCCTCCACCGGTAGCGGCCTGAACAACCCTCAGCCTATCGTTTGGAACACCGAGAATCCTAAGGACTTTGTTGTATACGTCGTGAAGGTTTTGCATCGAGGAGATGCAGTTAATTCTTCCATCGCCGTCTATGAAGGAATACGCAATTTCTATCTCGAGCGGCAGCCCCGTGATAAACTGAGTTCTATAGGTTCTTTCAATAATGACGTCGGACTTCCTGAAGCCTTCTTCAACATCGCCCTTCCTGATTTTGAAATGAGTGAAGACATTGTCTCTGTCCTGCACGCGTGGTGCATTGGGTTTTATCGCTTCACGAGGACTGGTGACCACGGGAAGCGGGTCATAAACAACCTCGACAAACTCCGCGGCCTCTTCTGCGTCCTCGACCGATTCTCCAACCACCAGCGCCACGGCTTCACCTATGTGGCGGACTTTGTCGAAGGCGAGTAGGGGCCTGTCGGAGATAAGGCTTCCACCGTCGTTGACGCCCGGAATATCCTTTGCCGTAATGACTTTAACAACTCCCTTCCTTTTTTCGGCAGGGCTGTAATCGATTTTCCTGATGTATCCATGGGGGATGTTGGAGCGGACGGCCTTTACGAAAAGAGTTTTTTCAGCCACGAGGTCCGCTGTGTAGACAGGTTTTCCGAGGACTGCGTCGAGGGCGTCGACCCGAGCAACTTTTTTGCCGATGACGAAAAACTCTCTCGCCTGAAGGATTTCGGCGAACCGTTTGAGGATTTCCTCACTCACCGTCTTCTCACCCTCTCCCACGCCTCTTCAAACCTTATGTAGCTACCGCACCTACAAAGGACGGTTCTCAGCGCGTGTCTTACCTCTTGCTTCGTCGCCGTGGGTTTTTCGTCGTAGAGGTGTTTGAGAACGAGGAGCGCGGCCGGTATGCAGAAGCCGCATTGGACGGCGCCGACGTCGATGAAGGCTTGCTGCAGCGGATGAAGTTTCCCACCGTCACCCAACGCTTCGACCGTGGTGATTTTTAGGCCGTCCACGCGATAAGCTAGGACGAGGCACGAATTGACGGGTTTTCCATCGACCAATACGATGCAGAGCCCGCAGTCACCTGTGCCGCATCCCTGTTTGACGCTGACCAACCGCAGCTTGTTACGGAGAACGTCGCTAAGCCTCTCATTAGGCTCTACATCCACCGAATACCTGACCCCGTTAACCTCAAAATCGACTTTCAAACGGCACCACCCACAGACCGCTGCAAAAGCCTTTCCAACAAAACCCCAGCCACCTTCTTCCGGTACCAAGATGACGCAAAGACATCGTCTACCGGGTTAATCGACTTCGAAAGAAGTTCACCTGCTTTCTCAATGTTTTCCTTTGTCAGAGGCCTGTTTTCGAGGAATTTCTCAACCGAGAAGACCCTTCCCGGGGTCTCGAAGTCTTTATGGGAAACTGCAACCTTGATGTTCTTTCCGCTCACATCGACGGAAACAGACATCAACGGAAACCTTGATATCCCCATCCAGAGCTTGTCAAACCAACAGCCAGCGCTCAGCCGGAACGAAACAAACTCCAAGAGTCCTCTAATTTCTAACTTTCGCCGCAAAAACTCGTCAAGGGAAACTCTTTTTTGCCCCTCCTTGGTTGCGAAGATAAGTTCTGCGTCGAGTGTCAGCAGAATCGGTATGATGTCCTCGGTCGCTCTTTTGAGCATGATGCTTCCCCCCGTTGTAGCTAGGTAGGACACAGCGGGTGATGAATAGTTCTGGAAAAATGTGTGAAAAGCCGGGATCTGTTTACCGAAGGTCGAAGCCAATTGATGATGCGTAACGAGTGCTCCGACATTCGCTCTACCGTCAGCCACAACAACGTTCTTCAGTTCGCGGATTTTGCCTATGTCGACGAACTTGCGGGTTCGTCTTTCCCCGGTCGTTAAGGATGTGATGATTTCTGTTCCCGCGGCCATGATTTCTCTCTCCGGCTCGTCGTCAAGAGCCTTCAAGGCCTGATCCACAGTCTCGGCGACCACCACATCTATCCTCGGAATGTTCAAATAGCCGATGATCATGGTCTCAGCCTCAATGGCTCAACAGCTTCTGAGGGCTCTTCTCCGAGTCTGAGCCAGAGCTTTTCGACCGTCTTCACGACCGTCGACTCGGCTTTTTCCTTATCAACCTTGGTCAACTGCCTGTTCTCCACGACCTGAACGCCGTCGACGAAAACCTGTTCAACGTCTCCCCCCTTCACGCCGTTAACCAAATAGCCATAAACATTCCTGTCGATAGGAGTGGCGCAAACTTCGGGTCTTACAACGATGATATCAGCTCTTTTCCCCAGCTCGAGCGAGCCCAACGATGATAAGCCGTAGGCCTTCGCGGCGTTGACTGTCGCCATCTCAACGACCGTCTGAGGAGAAAGCACGGAAGGGTCTCTTCGTTCCACGCGGTGTATCAGAAAGGCGGTGCGCATGTTCTCGAACCCGTCGAAAACGTATCCGTCGTTGCCCAAGCCGACGTTGACCCCGGCCTCAAGCATCTCGGGAAGCTTCATCACACCGACGGCGTTCAACATGTTGCTCATTGGGTTGTGAGCCACGTGCGTACCAGTCGACGCCAGCAGTTGGATTTCACGTCTGTTTAGGTGAACGCAGTGGGCGAGTACAGAGAATGGCCCTAGTAGACCGGTCTGATGGAGCCTTTCCACAGTCCTTTTTCCATATCTTTCGATGTTGTGGTAGACGTCGTTGAGGCCCTCGGAGACGTGAATTGTCAAGGGGGCGTTGAATTTTTTGGCTATGTCGATGCCTCTCGCGATGAGGTCGTCGCTTACCGT
Source organism: Candidatus Caldarchaeum sp. (assembly GCA_033580815.1). Lineage (GTDB taxonomy): Archaea > Thermoproteota > Nitrososphaeria_A > Caldarchaeales > Caldarchaeaceae > Caldarchaeum. Next base: position 19,765 of record JAVQUC010000002.1, read on the forward strand.
GAAGGAGGCGTGAAGACTCACCATACCTTTTGCAAGACCAACACCACCTCTTTCGAGAAACCGCACGTTCTCATCTAATCCTCTCCTTCCCTCGTCGACGCTTCTTCTTTCAGTTGCCTCAAAAGAGATCAGCCCTCTTATGCCGACTTCGTTGACGGCTTTGGCTATTGCGTCAAGGCTGCCTTCTGGATTTGATGGGGCAGAATAGGTGTCGGCGAAAGTGGTTGTGCCGTTTAGAACCATCTCCATGCATGCAGCTAAGGCGGTTGCGTAGGCGTCGTCGTTGTTCATTTGTTCGTCGAGAGGCCACCAAATCCGTTGAAGGTTTTCGAGAAAATCTGTCGTGGGCCGAATGCGTAAGGCCGCTCCCCTTAAGGCGATGCCGTAGAGATGGGTGTGGGCGCAGATGAGTCCAGGCATCACGAACTTTCCGGAAACATCGATGACCCGGTCGAATCGACTTGCTCTTCCGACATCGCCGTTTTTCCCGACAAAAGTTATCACGCCATCTTCAAACCCGACTGCTCCGTCGACGATGACCCTCCGAACCGAATCCATTGTAACGATAACGCCGCCCTTGAGCAGAACCGAGTCCGGCACGAGCTAAACCTCCGCGATGCTCTTGATTAGGTATTCTGGGTCTCCGCTCAAAGGTAGCAGGAGCGGCGAAGTGCATCCATGAGCCATGTATTCCTTGACCTTTGACACCACGTCTGAAACGGTTCCGGAGGCGCTTATCATTCTGACTATGTCGTCGGGAACGATTTCTGTCGCCTTCTCTATTCCGCCCGGTTTCGCAGGCCAGCCACCCATGATGCGTTGTACTTCATGAATCAAGTCTTCGCTCACTCCGCTTGCTTTCATGATGTGCGGCTGCTGGCCCAAAGTCATGGTCACGTGTTTTTTGGCGAGTTTCACAGCCTTATCGGCATCAGGATGCACCGAGCAAGCTATTAATTGCGGCCTGTCTATGTCCTCGAGCCTCCGCCCTGCTCTTGCTGCACCGATCTTTATGTGTTCCAGCGCTGTGTCGTTGTATTTGGGGGAGACGAGGTAGTTGAGGAGTACTCCGTCGCCGATTTCTCCAGCTAGCTCCATCATCTTCCATCCGGTAGCACCGATGTAAATGGGGATGTTTCGGGGTTTCTCTCCAGCGCCGTGTAGAACGTCCAAACGAACACCTCGCATTTTCACAAACTTTCCTTCAAACGTCACCTCCTCCATGCGGAAAAGCCTGCGAATTACTTCGACGTATTCCCGCATGCATTTAAGAGGCTCGGTCCTCTCTATCCCAACCTTCCAAGCAAGCGGGTCCCACCAAGCACCAAGTCCGAGAATAACACGTCCATCGCTCAATTCATCCATCGTCGCGAAAGTCTGAGCGATGAGGGCGGCGTTACGGGTCCAAGTGTTTATCACACCAGCTCCAACCTTGATTTTGGAAGTGACTGTTGCGATTGCGGTCATGGGAGTCAACGCATCTCTTGCCAGACGTGATTCGGCTACCCATGCCGATTCGAAATCGTAACGCTCGGCGAGCTGAGCATAACGTACCATCTCACGGACATGCATGTCTTGAAGATATAGACCCCAGCGAACATCCATGCCTATTAGACTTCACAATCGAAGGATGTTTTTATCTGTTTGTGTAAAAAATGTAAGGATATATGGGGCGCCATTTCATTCTGAGTAAATGAACGCGAGGACAAAGCTACACCTCGTAACTCGTAATCTTGTGAGAACCGCCTTGGGTTTAGAGAAGGCAGACCTTGTGGTCAAAGGTGGTAATCTGGTTAACGTTCACACCAGGGAAATAATGGAGAACGTTGATGTTGCGGTTCGGTTTGGAAGGGTTGTGTTGGTCGGTGACGCCGACCCTTGCATCGGAGCCGATACGTTTGTCTACGATGCGTCGGAGAAGTTTGTCGTGCCCGGGTTGTTAGACCCACACGTCCACATCGAAAGCTCCATGGTTGTGGTCACTGAATTTGCGCGAATAGTTCTCCCACACGGAACCACGACGGTGTTTGTCGACCCTCACGAAATTGGGAACGTCTTTGGCCTTGAAGGCGTGAAACTTATGATAGAAGAGTCAAAAAATCTTCCCTTGAAAGTTTTCATAACGTATCCGTCGTGCGTGCCTGCGGCTCCGGGGTTTGAGACTGCAGGCGCTCATGTGGGGCCGGCGGAAATAGCGGAGGCGATGAAGTTTGAGGAGGTGATTGCTCTAGGTGAGATGATGAATTTCCCTGGAGTGCTGTCTTGCGATGAAATTGTTCACGCCGAAATAGCTGAAACCCTCAAAGCCGGTAAGCTGGTCGAAGGACATGATTCCGGCCTTCTTGGCCGGGAGTTGACAGCATACGTGGCCGCCGGGATTACTTCCACACATGAAAGCGTGACCAAAAGACAGGCCTTGGAAAGGCTGAGGAACGGCATGTACGTCTACCTCCGAGAGGGAAGTGCCTGGCTTGACATCAAGGATACAATAAGGGCTTACACGGAGACTGGAATAGACCCGCGGCACATCTGTTTATGCACTGACGATAAGGAGCCTGCGTCGATTCTACGCGACGGACACGTCGACCACTGCGTCCGAAGAGCCATCCAAGAGGGGGTTGACCCTCTGACGGCCATACAGATGGCGACCATAAACCCGGCGGAAAGGTATCGTCTCTCCTACGAGATAGGGAGCATAGCTCCTGCGAGGATTGCGGACATTCTTGTTATTTCCGATTTGACGAAGTTTCAGGTTGAAGCTGTTTTCGCCGACGGAGAACTTGTGGCCGAAAACGGAAAGATGGTTAAGCAGCTTCCAAGCTACAGTTACCCGGAGAAATTCATGAAGAGTGTGAAACTCTCGAGGCCTTTGAAGCCTGAGGATTTTGTGATTCGGAACGACCGGGAGGGTGAGCAACTGCGTGTTAGGGTTATTCAGGCAATTGAAGGCAGCGTGCTCACCAAGCATCTCATCGACCGCCTCGAGGTCTCCAAAAACGTCATCCAACCGGATCCCGACAGGAGTATAATGAAGATAGCGGTCATCGAAAGACACGGGAAAACAGGAAACATTAGCCTCGGTTTCACAAAGGGCTTCGGCTTCAGGGAGGGGGCGGTTTCATCGACGGTGGCGCACGACAGCCACAACTTGATGGTTCTTGGGTATGATGAAAAAGACATGGCTTTGGCGGCTAACGAGAACGCGCGGATAGGCGGAGGAATTGTCACAGTAGCGGACGGAAAAATTCTGTCGCGGGTCGAGCTACCTCTTGCGGGGTTGATGTCCACAGAGCCGGCGGACAAAGTAGCTGAAAAACTCAGCAAAACCTACGAAACATGGCGGAAGCTCGGCTGCGAATGGGTTTCGCCGTTCATGACGATGTCTTTGCTAAGCTTGAGTGTTATTCCGGAGCTTCGGTTGACCGACAAAGGACTCCTAGACACTGTGACCTTCCAATTCGTAAACTTGATCATCGATTGATGTATAAAAATATATAGTTCAAAGACGATATTCATGTTGATGCAGGAAAAAACCCGAGTTTCGAGGAGGAAGTTTCTCGCGGTATCTTCTGGTGTCGCCGCCGGCTCGGTCGCTGCAGGAGTCGTTGTCGGAGGTTTGGCGGGATACTTTCTCGGTACGACTCAAGCTCCGCCAGCCCAAACCGTAACAGCAACAGTGGCCGCTCCGCCGAAGCGCCTCAAAGTAGGTTACGTCTATGTCGGACCCGTCGGAGACTACGGCTGGACCTTCGCCCACGACCAGGGAAGGAAATGGGCTGACGCAAGATACAAGAACGTCGACAGCATCTACATCGAAAGTGTTCCCGAAGCGCAAGCGCTGGGCGCTATTGAATCGCTGATTAACCAAGGAGCAGAGCTGGTGATCACCACGAGTTTCGGCTACATGGACGCCACAGCTGAAGCAGCCGCCAAACATCCAGACAAATACTTCGTCCACATATCAGGTTACAGGAGCGGAGCAGCGGGAAATGCTCCGCAGAACATGAGCAGCGCCTTCGCCGAGTTCTACCAGCTCTACTACCTCAACGGATTGGCCGCCGGAGCGGTGACGCAGACCGGAATCGTAGGATACGTGGCTGCTTTTCCGATCCCCGAGGTCGTGAGACACATCAATGCCTTCGTCCTCGGCGCAAACTACGCTTACAAAAAACGAACAGGCAAAAACATCCGAGCTTTCGTCAACTGGCTTTTCGCTTGGTTTGACCCCGGAAAGGCCCGTGAAGCAGCGGTTGCTCTGATAGAACAGTCGAACGCAGATGTTTTGGCCTTCACCGAAGACACTCCCACCACTCTCCAGGTGGCTGAAGAATTTACCACGCAACGGAACAGAAAGACATGGAGCTTCAGCCATTACAACGACATGTCCAGCTACGGAAAAACAGCCCATCTGACTGGTCAGATAGTTAACTGGGGTCCAATCTACCTCGATTTCTACCGAATGGTGGGCACAGGCACTTGGCATTCGGTTGACATATGGACGAGGATCGGGGACTACATGCCCTACCGATGGAGGAAGCCCCCCGAACAGAGCACCGCTGGACAGGTCGACGGAACCCTCCAACTAGCCCCGATAAACCCTGCGGTGCCTAGCGAATGGCAATATGAAATAAAGAGAAGATATGAGGAGATGAAGGAGCTGCTTTTCGAGCCATTCAGCGTCGAAGGAAACCTCGGAGAACCCATCAAAGACCAGCGGGGCGAAGTCAGGATCAAAGGGACGGAGCGCGCTGACTGGAAGATGCTTTGGGAGATGGACTGGTTCGTCGAACAAGTCGAAAGCGAGTTGCCGCGTTAAACTTCCTTTAAAACCCATAAATTTTTTCCGCATAATTCAATTGGGATGGAAAATGGACGAACATGTAAATCTAGTCGAGATGAAAGGGATAGTTAAGCGTTTCCCAAACGTTATCGCTAACAACAACGCAAACTTCACGCTTCGAAGGGGTGAGGTCCACGCCCTTCTCGGAGAAAACGGGGCGGGAAAATCGACTTTGATGAATGTCTTGTACGGCATCTACAAGCCCGACGCGGGCGAAATCTACGTTGAAGGGAAAAAGGTGGAAATCAAAGGCCCTAGGGACGCTTTGAAGCTGGGGATAGGAATGGTTCATCAACAGTTCAAGCTCATCCCAGTTCACACCGTGGCCGAGAACGTGATACTAGGGTTGAAGGAGATGGGTTTCTTTCTCGACAGCCGGAAAATCAACCGCGAACTCGGCCGGGTAATTGCGAGCTATGGATGGAAGATTTCTCCGGAAGCAAAGGTTTGGCAGTTGTCGGCCGGTGAAAAACAGCAGGTCGAGCTTTTGAAGGCATTGTTCAGAAACGTCAAGATATTGATTCTCGACGAACCGACCTCAGTTCTTACTCCTCAGGAAACGGTCGTATTTTTTCAAACCCTCCGGAAAATGGCTTCCCAAGGTCTCGGAATAGTTTTGATCACCCACAAACTTGAGGAAGTTTTCTCTGTGGGTGACAGAGTCACGGTGATGCGTGGGGGAGAGACTGTCGCGACCAAAGACGTCAAGGACACAAACATCGAGGAATTGGTTGAGTTGATGATCGGGCGGCCGTTGCTGAAAATTGCTCCCGCGCGTAAACTGGTCAAGGACAATCCGGTGTTGCAGGTTTTGAACTTGGTGGTGCTGAACGACAAGGGCCTCGAAGCTGTGCGAAGGGTTTCCTTCAAGCTTTTCAGGGGCGAGATAATGGGCATAGCAGGTGTTTCGGGAAACGGTCAGCAAGAACTTCTTGAAGCAATTGCGGGCCTCCGAAAAACCGTGTCTGGGAAGATACTGCTTGACGGAGTCGAAATCACCAACAAGCATCCAGCGGATATCATTTCAGCCGGCGTAAGCTACATCCCCGCCGAGGCACTAAGATATTGCGCACCAGAAATGACTGTCGCGGAAAACCTCGTCCTCAAAGCCTACCGAAACCCGGATTTCTCGAACAAGCTCCTGATAAACTGGAAGACCGTCGAAAGAAAATCGTCGGAGCTGGTGAATTACTTCCGAATTGTCACGCCATCGATTAAAAACAGGGTGGGAAATCTATCGGGAGGAAACGTGCAGAGGCTCGTGCTCGCCCGAGAACTCGGCACCCACCCGAACCTCCGCGTAATCCTCGCGGCCTACCCCACGCGTGGCCTTGACATTGCATCGACGGAGGCAATTCATCAAGAATTGATAAGAAGATCTGAGCAGGGTGTTGCGATTCTGCTTGTGTCGGAAGAACTCGAGGAATTGGTTGCGCTGTGCGACCGAATAACGGTCATGTACAGGGGGGAGTTGGTCGGTGTGGTTGAAAGAGGCCTCTATGACGTAGAGGAAATCGGGCTGATGATGACGGGCGTGAAGAAGATGGAGGTGAGTGCCTGACGAATGTCTATATCGTTTAAGCTGGAAAGAAGGGGTGAAGTATCCCGGAAATTCTCCGCCATCGTCAGTGCTTTCTTTCTGCTGGCGGGCTTGCTGTTCGCGAGCTTGATATTCGAACTTCTCGGAGTTAGCGCCGTCGAGACTTTCTCCCGTGTCGTCAGTGTCTTCACGAGTCAGTCATCTTTGATGCAAGCGATTCTCCGCGGTCTGCCCATAGGGTTTGCAGCGCTAGGGCTCTGCCTTGCTTTCAAAATGAACTTTTGGAACATCGGAGCAGAAGGCCAGATGTACATGGGAATGACCGCTGCAACGGGCGTCGTCCTTCTACACGCATACTACGGATACCTCCCAGACTTTCTCGTTTTCCCGGTAATGGTAGCGGCAGCATTCGCGGCCGGTGGCCTGTACTGCACTTTGCCAGCGTTCTTGAAGGCGAGGTTTGGAGTTAACGAGATTCTACCCACCCTCATGCTCAATTACATCGCGATGCATTTCGTCAACTTCCTCATCACAGGGCCGTGGAGAGACCCACAAGGGTTTGGGTTCCCGCTCTCCATAGTCTTCCCGCCCTACGCGCGAATGGAGACTTTTCTAGGCCACGCAAACTACGTCGGCCTGCCGTCGGCTTTCATCGCAGCCGCTCTAATCTTCGGGCTTCTTCAGAAAACGCCCGCTGGGTTCGAAATGCGTGTTCTCGGACAGAATTTTGAGGCGGCGCGTTATGCAGGTGTTAGAATCGGCCGCACTCTTCTGACGGGCAGCATGATAGCTGGCGGATTAGCGGGAATAGGAGGCCTCGTGATCGTGAGTGCTCTGCTCGGAAGGCTGAGGCCCGGCGCTCCGGCTGGCTACGGATACACGGCTATAATCATAGCATTCCTAGCATCCTTGAACCCATGGCTTGCTGTTCCCGCCGCCATATTTTTCGGAGCCCTTCTGGTCGCCGGCGACGTCATCCAAGCAACCCTAAACCTACCCTTCGCGGCCGTCCAGATTTTTCAGTCAACGATATTCTTGATGATAATTCTCGGAGAGTTCTTCAAACGCTATAGGATTAGGGTGATCAGATGATCGACATCGGGTTTGTTGAATCAGTTCTGGCCGGGGCAGTCGCTGCCGGAACGGTTTTTCTCCTCGCCTCCCTCGGTGAAACCTACGCGGAAAGGGCGGGAGTCCTCAACCTCGGAATGGAGGGAATGATGATCATGGGAGCGGCGGTTTCATACATTTTCACCAACGCCATGGGGCACGGAGCTGCTTTGCTGATGGTTCTGATAATGGGCGTGTTGATGGGCCTTCTTCACGCCTTTTTCACCGTCAGCCTCAAGCTAAACCAAGTCGTCGTGGGGTTGGCGGTGACTATTCTCGGTCTCGGGTTGAGCGGGTTGTTGGCCTCGGCGGAAATACGGGCTCGAATCATACTAGCTTTGAACCCAGAGGCGACGAGGGCTGTTATCGCTTCGCAGGAGGCGCCAAAGTTGCCTCTGATACCGGTCGCGGGCCTCAAGGACATCCCGATAATCGGTCCGATGTTCTTCAACCACAACGCCCTCGTCTATTTCTCCCTCGTCCTCAGCCTTTTGATGTGGTTCGTTCTGTTCAAAACGAGGTTTGGTCTGAGCATCCGTTCCTGCGGTGAAAACCCTTCCATGGCAGACACGCTGGGAATAAACGTGTACTTCATGAGGTATGTTTCAATGGTTGTCTGCGGCATGCTGGGTTGCCTGGCGGGTGCTTACCTCTTCATCGGGTACCAGCCCTTCTGGGTGGAAGGGATGACTCAGGGCCGGGGCTTCATATCGCTTGCGCTCGTCATCCTAGCGACGTGGAACCCGTTAAGGGCCGTGCTCGGAGCCTATCTCTTTGGAGGCGTGGAAGCACTGCAGTTTCGGCTACAGGTGCTCGGAGTCGCAGCTCAGCTTCCGTATTTTCTGCTAATGCTCCCCTACGCCGTGACCATCATAACGTTGACGTTGCTATCTCTCGAATCCGTGAGAAAAAGGGTAGGAGTTCCAGCGGCTTTGGGCATTCCCTACTCCCGTGAATAAACATGACAGGCGAAGAGAGAATTATCCCTAAAACAATGAGTTCCCAACACCCGGACAACGTTTCGAGCCCGCCTTGGCTGGACAAACCTCTGATTTCCGGGGACGATGAAGTCGAGGAGGTTTTCCAGAGTTGGACGAGGTTGGGATGCATGGAGGCTATGTGGGACGCTGAAGGCAAAGACGTCGACCTCAACGTTGTGCGAAAACTTCTCACGAAACACGGCGATTTCTTCCGTGAAAAGATCATCGGCCGTGATTACTTTCTCACGTACAGAATACCCAATCCATCCGTTGAGACAGGCGACAGAAAGGTTTTCTTCGAAACTCTTCAAAGCATACCGAAGCATTACGACGTCTGCCAAGCCTTCTACGGCTCAAAGGCCATACCTCCTGTATTCGAGGTCATTCTACCTTTTACGAAATCACATCATCAAATGGTCCAGGTCCTAAACACCTACAAGAGGGCAGTTGTTCAGCTTGAAGACGTTTTCATCGACTACCCAGACGTAAAGCTGAGGGACGTCATCGGAAAAATCTACCCGGAAAAAATTGAGGTCATCCCACTCTTCGAAGACCTGGAAAGCATACTCGGCATAGAAACGATCATAGGAAGGTTCATCGAGCTGGCTTCCCCACGTTACCTACGCGTTTTTATCGCAAGGTCAGACCCTGCTTTGAACAACGGCCTCGTAGCCGCGACGCTGATGGCCAAGCTCGCCCTTGAAAAAGTTTTCCAAGTCCAAGAGAACACCGGAATCACCATTTATCCTATAATCGGGGTTGGAACACTGCCCTTCCGAGGAGGCCTCAACCCATTCGACGTAGAAAAATTTCTGAACGACTACGGAAAAGTTTCAACCGTAACTATTCAGTCGGCATTCCGCTACGATTATCCCGAGCAAAAAGTTGTCGAAGCCGTTAACTACCTGAACAAGAACCTTCCGATCGAAAAATCATCGACCTTCATCGAGAACGAGAATGTTTTGGCGAAAGTCGTTGAAAAAGCTTCGGAGAGTTACCGTGTGTTTGCGGAAGCGGCGGCACCGACGATAGCCAGCATTTCTGCCCTTGTTCCTCCGAGAAGGATGCGCAAGCTTCACATCGGTGCTTTCGCTTATTCCCGTAGAATCGGCAACGTCGAGCTTCCGAGGGCCATCCCATACGCATGCAGTTACTACAGCTTGGGTATGCCGCCTGAATTCATAGGGCTCCGTTTTCTCCAAAATTTGTCCGAAGAGGAATACTCCCTTCTGATCGACTACTACAAAGGCCTTAAAGAGGGTTTACGGAAAGTCGCCCCACTACTATGCTTCGAAAACATCAACCTCCTATTGGGAGGAGAGGCAAACCACAAAAACGAACTCAAAGCACTGATAGCAGCGCTACCGTACTACGTGGAAGACCTCGAAACGCTCGAAAACATGCTGAACATCAAAACAGGGCCTCGAACCCTTTCCGAAAGAAAATACAACAACATCGTCAACAACTTCCTGATATCTTACATCGAAAACGACCATCAGTCGGCGCGTCAGGAGCTCCTCAGGGCTGCTGAAATCAGGAGATGTTTGGGCTAGCGGGATGCCAAAGCTACCCTTTCTAACTCGGTTTTCTTCTTGACGGCGAAGCTTTTGCTGTCTTTTTCGGATGCCAGAATGATTTCGTCGGCCAGACACTCGTCGATGGTTTTTCTGGTCCTGAAAGAGTTCTCTCGAGCAGCTTGAGCTATGTTTCGAAGGGCGAGGTCAACGCGACGCTGTGGGCTGATGTCGACTGCCTTAAAATACACTATGCCGCCGTAGCTGAGACGAGTTACATCTTCGAGCGGAGCAGCATTTTCGACAGCTCTCACCAAAACCTCAACAGGGTTCTTCCCTGTCCGTAGATGAATAATCCACAGAGCATTCTTGACAGCGGACAAAGCCTTAGTTTTCTTACCGCCATTCTTTCCCGGCCTCATCAACATGTTGGCTAGCCGCTCTACAATGTTCACTTCAGCCTTGGCGAAACGCCTGTGCTCATGCCTGCCGCCTGAATGCGGAACCGCCATTGGCTTCAACGAGATGTATTTCTTTAGTCCTTCATCTAGGACTTCGATGCCTTCGACACTCCAGATACCGAAAAGCTTCAGCTGCTCTGACAACCTGAGGAAAAAACCGAACCGCCTTATTTAATTCTATTTCACTGGACCGCGACGCTCTCGATGTTGAAATGTCTCTTGGCCAGAAGTCTGGCGAGGTTGATGTTTTTCCCGTCTTTCCCGATCGCCACCCCTTTGTCCCTCGGGTTGACGGTCACAACCGCTATCTTCTTGCCGTCAGGCCTTTCCGTAAGCCTAACGGGGTCTATGACCTCCGCTGGATGAAGGAGGTTCTTGATGAAGGTCGCCGCGTCGGTCGTATACTCGACGACCTTTATCCTTTTTCTGAAAATCCTCACGAGCTCCTTAATCTTTGCTCCATGACCAGCCAAGGCCTTCCTCAGATCGCCTTGGCGGACAACGAAAGTAAGCAGATCATCATCGTCTACGCAGTCGACCACGGCTGCTCCAGTCAAAGCTTCAAACATCTGGATGTACTTGATTTCTTTTTCGGTTAGCTTTATTCCCTCTCCCAACGGTTTTCACTCCTTGCTTTGTCGACGATGTCGGAACTGCCAGGGTCGAGCACTGCTATGAAAGAGGTTGGGAAGGGTTTTCGGAGGGAGAGACCAAGGTCAGATGGCGTAAGGTCGGTCAGAAGAACCGGGACATCCATGGCTTTTGCAAAGACCTGCAGCTTGCTGATGAGGACCGGGTCTGTTCTCTTAGAAGCCACGACCACCAACGCTTTTTTGTCCTCGATTTTCTTTAGGGCTTCCTTGAAGCCGACGACGTAAGAACCAGTTCTACTGACAACTTGGAGCGACTGCTTCAAGTCCATGCTCATCCACCCCTCTCGTGACTCATCAACAGAGTAACCATGCCGGTGCCAACTGGGATTTCTCTGCCGATAAGGATTCTCTCAACGTTCCCTTTCAGGTTGTCGACCTCTCCTCTTGCTGCAGCCTCCAGAAGTGTTTGGACGCTGATTTCATAGGCGGCCCTCGCTAACACGCTGCTCTTAAGCTTAACAACACCATGTCTCCCAATTTGCCTCACACTACCGCTCACAGTCATCATATCGGCCAAAAGCAACAGATGTCTGATGTCAACGTCTAGACCTTGGTCTTCAAGCACCTCCCTCGACTCCTCGACGATGGCGTTGCGAGCAGCTTCAACACCGAAGACTTCAGCGATTTCGTAGATGTCGTTGGTCTTGATTCTTCTCCAGTCGACTCCAGGAATCTCCATCACTTCTTTGAGGTTCGACCCCTCTGTTCTAATGACGTATTCGTCCTTCTCCTTGAAAACGGTCGCCTTCTTTATCCGTCGAATTCCCTTAACTTTAATCAACGAAACTCTTTCCCTGATCTTGGCGATGTCCGAAAGCCCCTCCTCGTCAAGCTTGACAGATATTATGTAATTATCGGGGTCGTATACTGCTTCGATTCCCTTGATCGCTTTTTCGATGTCCTTCTTAGTAACACCGTGTTCTTCTAACAGTTTCGGTTCTACCTTGAATTCCGCGGTGCCTTTTCTGTAGTTGACCACAACTCCTGAAATCAGGTCGCCGAGCGTAGTGTACTGTATTTGTTTGGCGAGACGCCGGGCCTTCGTCAAGTTGGTCGCGTACTCTGGAGTGAGCGGAATATACATTATAGGTGTAGAAGGAGTCCGCCGGGCGTCGACAATCTCAATTAGCCTTGGAAGCCCCTTTAGAATGCTCTGCTCACCCACTCCCGCGAAGTGGAAAGTTCTAAGGGTGAGCTGTGTTCCCGGCTCCCCTATGGACTGGGCCGTCACAACTCCGACAGCGTCTCCGGGCTCGGCCAAGGAGTCCACGAATCTGTTAACTGTTTCGGCGACTATTCGGTCGACCGCTTCAGCTGAAGGAATTTTATTCAAAAGCTCCTGCCTTAGTTCTTCGAATATTTTCTTGGGAAGACTACTCTCAACTTCTCCGAGTTTCTTTGTTATGTATTCCTCGGTGGCTGGCTCGGCCGTTGGTACTTTCGCGAGAACAGAGTTAATTATGTTGGATATCGTGACGGCTTTTCCGTGGTCTGATTTTGCAGGGTCGACTCCATCTTCTCCGTAGGCAAATTGGATTATCCTGCCCTCATCAGCGGTCCTGACTGTTCCGTCGTAGTCGATGTAAAGTGACTCAAGCGCGTTGATTAGTCTCCGCTGCATGTAGCCGCTTTGCTGTGTTCGAACTGCCGTGTCGACCAGCCCGTCTCTTCCACCGACTGCGTGGAAGAAGAACTCTACCGGGTCGAGGCCCGAAACGAAGGAGTTGTAGACGAAGCCACGGGCTCTAGGCGACATGTCACCCGGCTTGAAAAAGGTCAAAACTCTGCCGCGGAATCCCCTGTGAACTCTCTCTCTTCTGACAGACTGCTGTCCAACCACTGCTATCATCTGGTCAAGGTTAAGCATCGTACCTCTGGCACCCGTTTTAGCCATTATGAAGGCGGAACTATCCTGGGATATCTTCGACCTGATCAGTCGGCCCGCGGAATCTCTCGCATCGCTCAAGATTTTCAACACGTCGGCTTCAAAAGCCTGCTGCTCCGTCATTCCCGGTGGAATTTCCTTCTGCCCAGCTTCGTATTCTCCGCGCAGTTTTATGAAAGCGTTTTCGGATTTTCTGAAAATCTGTTGGATGTCGGATTGGATCTCGGGGGGTACCTGGAGGTCGTCTATTGCGAACGAGAAGCCCTTGATTTCGATGAATGTGTTTGCGAGGCGGACGACGTTGTCTAGAAATTCTCTGGCCGTCTCTGGTCCATAGTCCCTTGCAAGCCTGTGGAGAATGCTGTTGGCTTTCTCAACTCCGACTGACCCCTTGTCGATGACGCCGCTGACGAGTTCCCCGTTTTTTACCAGAACATCCAAGTTGTTGAATGAAGATTTTGTTACATGGTTGAAATCTTTGGGCAACAGTAGGCTGAAGACCTGCTTGCCTGTCCACATCGGCTCGGGTGATTTGATGGCCGGCTCCGGAATATCGCCCTTGTACTTGATGGATGCTAAGAGACGGGCCAACTCTGATTTCGTTAGCTTAGTATCGTCTTTCGTGAGCAGATAAAGTGACGTGAGGAAATCGCGTATCACTCCGATAATGGGTGCTCCGTATCTTGGTGAGATGATGTTGTTTTCCACGACGAGTAGTTCGCGCGCTTCCGTCTGTGCTTCTTCGCTCTGGGGGACATGAAGGTTCATTTCGTCTCCGTCGAAGTCGGCGTTGTAGGGGGTGCAAACCGCCGGGTTGAGCCGGAGCGTCTTGTAGGGTAGAACCTTGACGTAGTGGGCCATGATCGACATTCTGTGAAGAGATGGTTGGCGGTTGAAAAGCACGATGTCCCCGTCCTGCAGATGTCTTTCCACGATGTAGCCCGGCTCAAGGGCTGCGGCTAGTTCCTCCAAGTTGGATACGAATTTCAGCCTCACTCTTTTGCCGTCAGGTCTCACGATGTATTTGGCGCCCGGATACTTGTCCGAGCCGTTGCGGACGAGGTTCCTCATTTTTTCGAGGTTCCACACAGTTACTCTTTCAGCAACCGTCAACTGCATCGCTATTTCGAGGGGAACTCCGACTTCGTTGATTCGGATGTTGGGGTCCGGGGAGATTACCGTGCGGGCCGAGAAGTCAACACGCTTGCCCGAGAGATTGAGCCGGAACCTTCCCTCCTTTCCTTTAAGTCTTTGTGCAAGGGTTTTCAAAACTCTGCCAGACCTATGTTTCGCAGGGGAAACTCCGACGGCCTCGTTGTTGAAATAGGTAGTTACGTGGTATTGAAGTAGGTCGGAAAGTTCTTCAATTACGGGTGAGGGTGAACCTGCACGAATGTTTTCACGAAGTCTCTGAGTAACCCTCAGGATGTCGACCAGCTTGTGGGTCAAGTCGTCCTCAGACCTGTACCCCGATTCAAGCGTTATCGAGGGTCTGACGTACACGGGTGGAACCGGCAGAACAGTCAAAACCATCCATTCAGGTCTTGAAGAACGGGGGTTCACGTCCATAAGGATAAGGTCATCGTCTGGGATTCTTTCGAGCCTTGCGCGAACCGTGCTAGGGTTCAGCTTCGTCGTCCCGGCTTCGGACATTTCGACGAAAGTCGTCGGTTTCTCCAGTTCGAGCTTAAGCTGTTTCTCGCCGCAGTGCGGACACGACTGAGTGTTCATCGCCTTTTGCTTAATCCTGTAGATAAGGTTCTTGTATGGGAGGTTGTTTGCACGGAGTCTCTCAAGCTCTTCATGATGTTTGCGGCATTCGTCCTCGGAAAGGAGAATTCTTCCACACGACCTACAGGTAGACTTTAGAAGTTCAAAGATTGTCTTGGCAAACCCGACGTGTATCACGGGTATGGGTAGCTCGATTCTTCCGAAATGACCAGGGCATCCGAGGTAAGTGTTGCCGCATGTTTTACAACGTTGTCCAGGCTCCAGCGTTCCCAGCCGCGGGTCCATCACACTCGTTGGAATAGGCAACCCGTCCTCGTCATAGGTGTCTGGGCTTACAATCTCAGCCACGCTCATCTTCCTTATGATGTCAGGCGAAAGAATTCCGAAGCTGATTCCAGAGACAGAAGCAGCGCTGCTCATATCTCGGGCTCCTCCAAAATGATACGCGGGTGTATGCACATGCTCATCATCTCGTTGAGAAGCAGGTAGAATGCGTAGGACATAGACACCGCCTTAACCCTAACGTCTTTTCCGTCGACAGGACACACGAACCTTTCTTGCTTAAGGTCGTAATAGCAAGGCAGACCACATCTTTCGCAGAAATACGCTGTGTACTTATCGCTCTGCTCCAACAGCCTGTCAAGCAGGAGATAAGACGCACCATAAGCTATCAAACAGTCTCTCTCCATTTCTCCGAATTTGAGCCCACCACCCCTAGACCTTCCTTCGGTCGGCTGTCTAGTCAACATCTGGACCTGTCCACGCGAACGGGCGTGGATTTTGTCGCGGACGAGGTGGTGAAGCCTCTGGTAGTAAACAACGCCGACGAAAATCTCTGCTTCAAGTGGTTTACCAGTGACTCCGTTATAAAGGATTTCGCGTCCGTTACTCTTGAACCCAAGTGCTTCGAGCTCAGCCCTTAATTCGTTGAGTGGTTTTCCGAGGAAAGGTGTCCCGTCGACGAGCTCGGCTTTCACGCTTGCCAGTTTTCCCGCGAGGCTTTCGATAAGCTGGCCGATGGTCATCCGTGATGGGAAGGCGTGTGGGTCGATCAGGAGGTCTGGAACTATTCCGTCCTTGGTGTAGGGCATGTCTTCGTGGGGTAACAACATGCCGACGACCCCTTTCTGCCCGTGTCTCGAGGAAAATTTGTCTCCTATTTCGGTGAAGCAGGTCGAGCGGACTTTCGCTTTTACCAGCAGGTTTCCTTCGGCGTTGATTGTGATGAAGATGTTTTCGACGTTGCCGGTTTCAGACGGCTGAACGGCCTCTGAAGAGTCCCTCCACACCATCTCACGTGTCGGAACACGTTGGTATTCTTCGAGGAAACGCGGCGGGCTCATCATTCCGACTATCACCGTTCCGCCCGAGACATCTGACTCTATGTGGGCGAACCCGTCTCTGTCAAGAACTTTGTAGAACTGTTCCCCCCTGAAGCCTCTGACAGAAGGGTCTGGTATACCAAATTTATCCCTTTGTCCTCCAGGAGTCTGCCGTGCCTCGACTTCGTAAATTCTCCAGCTGAGAGAAAGGCCTAAACCTCTCTCTACTGAAGACCGGTTTAATACAACCGCGTCCTCCATGTTGTAGCCTTGTCCCGTCAGAATGGCTACAACCATGTTCTGCCCAGACGGTCGGGAGTTTAGGCCGATGATGTCGGCTGTCCGCGTTGTTACTATAGGTTTCTGCGGGTATACGAGAAGATGACTCCGAGAGTCTGTTCGGATGGCGTAATTGGAAGCGAAAACTCCTAAAGCCTGTTTAGCCATGGCCCCTTCGTAGACGTTCCGCGGAGACTGGTTATGCTCCGCGTATGGGATAACTGAGGCAGCGACGCCGAGCATGGCGAAGGGCGAGATGTCTAGGTGGGTGTGTTCGGCAGTGACCTTGTCCGGCGATACCGCGACCAATGCGTTTTCCTCCTCTTCGGCGTCTAGATATTCGATGATTCCAAGGCTTACGAGGTCTCTGAATTTTGAAGTCTTTTTCCTCACAAGCTCGACGTGTTGCTTCTGAAGTAGGGGCTGACCGTTATGCACAACGACCAAAGGCCTTCTAATTCTTCCCTCGTCGGTGTTTATCACAACTTCTTGAACATGCGGGTATGTGTAGAGCGCAACGTTGATGTTTTGACTAATTAACCCTTCTCTTCTCAGCCTACGCAGCTCGTTGACGAGCATGACCGCGTTTTGATGATATCCTTCAAGAACTCCGTCAATGAAAACCTTAACATTCCGTGGACTTTTCCTCTTCGTTATCACGTCTGTCAAGGTTATGATGTCGAGCTGGAACAGCTTCTCGAAGAAATCCTTCTTGTTGGCTTGGAAAGATACCTCGGCCGATAGGGCGAGGTTTTTGACTAGTCCAGCGTTACTCCCTTCAGGCGTCTCGCATGGACACAGCCTTCCCCAATGTGTTCCATGAAGGTCTCTCGCCTCAAAATGCGGCTGACCTCTGCTGAGAGGAGACTGAACCCTTCGTAGATGGCTGAGCGTGGCCATGTAATTAGTTCTGTTGAGTAGCTGCGTGACCCCAACTCTGCCGCCAGGCCAGTTACCTGTTGCAAGAGCGTGTCGCACAAACTCAGAAACAATCCCGTGACGCACGTAGGTAGATATCGAGATGGGCTGCCGAGTCGGTATTATTCTCTCAAGCTGATACCTCAGGTCGCGGAGAAGCTTCACAAAAGCCATCCGATAAAGCTCTGTCAACAATCCAGATTCGAGTTTCAACCTTTTGTTAGCGTAGTGGTCGCGGTCGTCGGGTTCTCGTATGCCAAGACTAGTTTCCAAAACCCTTCCAATCATTTCGCAAAGATGAACAGCCTTCTTGAGCCTAGCTGATTTGCTTGTACCGAGATGCAGGAGGAACATGGTGTCGATGATTTGCTCGGCCTTCTCCAGCCTGTATTCCTCAGCATATCCGAAGGCGATCCTGCTACCTATGTAGTCGAGGGCTTGGTCGACAGTTTCAACCCCCTCCGCCTCGCGGAAACTAGGCTCAAGAAGTTCCTGAACCTCCTTAAGCGGAGAAACAAAATTGGCTATCTCCTGGTCTTTGGTCATTCCGAGGGCTCGCAGCATTATTATGGCCGGAACACCTTTGTAGATGCGTGAAAAATAGACCTTGATGGGTGAGTCTTTTCGGTAGCTTACCTCAACCCTTATCTGTCTTCCATGTGCCGCTGAAAGAACAACAGCCGAATACTGTGGCCTTCCATCCCCCTCTTTTTTCGTAACAATAATCCTGTTCGGAGCAAGGTCTTCGACGGCCACGATAACTCTTTCGGAACCGTTGATGATGAAGTAGCCACCCGGGTCGTTTGGGTCTTCACCGTGGGCGAGAAGCTCGTCATGAGACATTTTGGAGAGGGGACAGATCTCCGATTTGACCATCACAGGAATGTTCCCAATCCAAACGTTCTCGGGCGGAGCTAGTGGTTTGCCGTCGAGAAAGATGCTCATTTTGACATACAGCGGGGCTTCGTACGTAAGGTTTCGGAGCCTGGCTTCCCATGGATAAAGTGGTTGTGGGTTCGGAGCGTCAATCTCCCTTTTCGTCGGAATGTCCACAAATACTTGACCGAATTTAACGACTACTGTTCCGTGCTTGGTCTTGATCTCATATTCGCCGATGGATTTGATGAGCTCCTGTAATCCCTCTTTGACAAAATAGTTGAATGATTTTATATGGTGTTGGACGAGTCCTTCGTCTTCGAGGTTCGATTTGAAAACATCCCACAAATCGTCCTTGGTTAACGGAGAAGCCATTTCACGACTCGCCCCAGACAACCCGATAGTAAACAGTCTCACCAGCAGTGGGGGACTTCCGCGTGATTTTTATTATGTCGCCAACTTTCGCTTTGAGGCGTTTAACCATCGGGTCGCTTGGAAGGATGTAGGGTAGCCTGTCACGACTAACCCCAAGACGTCTCAACAACTCCTCAGCTTCGTCACTTGGCAGCACTTCGTGCTTCGGGACAAGAACATGCTCCGAGATATCAATCTCGATTTTTTCAACCGCTTTTTCCTTTGCCATAGCTTCCACACCTAAAACGATAACGCTGCTATCAAACTTTAAACGCTCACTAATAAGTGTTGGCTGCAGCGGACGCAGTTTACGCACTGGCGTAATTTACGCCTTGCTTAATGTTCACTTGCTATAGTTAACGGCCTCATAACATCTCATCGAAGACAATCGACGGCATCACGTTAACATATTTAAATTCAAACCAATCTCTTAGAACAGCGGGCCCATAGCTCAGCCAGGTCAGAGCGGCCGGCTCTTAACCGGCAGGTCGCGGGATCAAAGCCCGCTGGGCCCGAAAAATCCGTTTGAAAACTTGAGCGTGGTGTATGTCTGCGCTCCATATGTACGAAGATCAAAGTCTTTTCACCCCGCGAATGATGTCCGACAATTTGTCCAAGCTCTTCTCGGCGGCCGTACCAGTCACGACGATGTCAGCGCCAGCCTTTGCGACGTTTGCGGCGTCGGCGGAAGTTCTTATCCCCCCGCCCACCACCAAAGGTATTTCGATGGATTGTTTGACCGCTTGAATTATTTCTGAGGGAAGAGGGGCCGGTGCTCCCGACCCTGCCTCGAGGTAGAGAAACCGCATCCCAAGATACTGAGCAGCCAACCCATAACAGATAGCTACTTCACGATGGTTCGGAGAAAGAGGCAGAACACGGCCCATTGCCGCGACGGTGCTTTCATGCCCGAAAACAACGTAGCCCATCGGAATCGCTTCCAGATTGAATGCTCTAACGGTCAAGGCGCCTTGAAGCTGCGCCCCCACTATGTAATACCAGTCAACGCTGTTGAGAAGACTCATAAACCAAATCGCGTCGGCGTACTTGGAGATCGACTGAACGTTGTTAGGAAAAATCAGGACGGGAAGGTTTGTCCTGCTCTTTATAGCCAAGATGTATCTGTCAAGATGTTCTTGAGTATGAAGCGTCGAGCCCCCGACCATTATCGCGTCAGAGCCGGCTTTCTCAACGTATTCCGATATCTCAGCGGCTTTCTCAAGCGAGACGCTTATTGGGTCGATTAGAGTCATGTGAAGCTTTTCTCCCGAACCAATCTTAGACAAAACGTAGTTTTCAACCCTGCCCCGCTTCAACGGTTTTTTCTCCCCTCATCACAATATCGTACCACTTTGTGTAGGCGTCGACGTTGCTGTAGGATGGAAACCATGGAACTTCCGCTGTTGCCTTGCAGTTCCCACAAGCAACAGAGGCCTTATCGCTCCCCCTCTCATGAACAACCGTCACAGCAACAGCTCCGCAGAGAGGACATGAGAATACGTTTGGAAAAGGCCTCGGCGTCCTCTTGATTATCTTCCTCCTTTTCCTCCCCATCGTTAGTTCAAGTAAAACTTAACACATACGGTGCATTTAAACTCAATTGAAAATGCCTAAACAGGAAGAGATGGCCAAAAAACGGCCCATAATAGCGGTCGTAACTCGAGACCTTCGGTTCGCAAAGCGAGTAATCGATGAGGCCCGTAGAAGGGGAATCGATGCGAAACATTTCAACAACTTAGAGGAGGTGTCATTATCGGCGCACGCTATCATAGCAAAAAAGGGCGAAATCGACAACACAACCGACGAACGAGTAGTCCTATTAAACCAAGACATGACACCGACCGCTATCATAGACAAAGCAATCGAAGTAGGACTCTGCAAGAGAAATGTAAGAAAAGCGGTTGTCGTGATAGACCCAGGCAAGAAAACCGGCGTTGCTTTTTTCGCGGACGAAATTTTACTGAGATCAGAGACGTACTATCAAAACGACGTCCTTTCACAAGATTTGGCGGATTTTTTCAAAAATCATGTTGACTGCAAAAAATGCATTTACGTCGGAGAAGGAGCACCTCAATTCCGCGAGCAACTGATCTCACACCTAACATCAAGAATTCCGAAAATAACCCCCGACATGATAAAGATACTCCCTGAAAAAAATTCTTCTCGGCTGGCCGGGGGAAAAGACGAAATAGCGGCGACCGTCATTTCGAGAATGCGGAGATCGCGTAAGGTGTTGTGAAAGTTGGAGATTTCCGGTGGAAAGACACTTTTGGTTGACGGGCCTGCAGCCATCAAACTTCTTGAAGGAAGTGTATCAGTTTTCGGATGTAGGCTCAAACCCAGAACGACCTACGTTTTAAGACCTTGGAGAAGATACCCGATATACGCGCTGCAGGATTCAAAAATCGAAATTAACCCAGGAACGGACTCCAAGGCCACTGTCGTTGAGTCAGGGGACACAACTTGTGAATGGAAGCAAGTGGTTGAGAAGATTGAAGACAAAAGAATGTTGGCTGTTTGCGGACCTATCGACAGCGGTAAGACATCGTTCACCACGCTGGCCGCGAACATCTTTGCCGAAAAACATGGCCAGTGTGTGGTGGTTAGCTTAGACCCCGGGCAGTCCTATTTTACCCCACCGAGCGTGGTGGGAGCAGCCTATCTGCGTGAGCCGGTTCACGACCTCGTCATGTTAAAGCCCTTTTTCCAATCACCAGTTGGCTCGACATCCGCCGCCGCATGTGCTGAAGCTTTAGCCGAAGCAGCTGAAGAAATTTTCAAACAAATTCCGAAGGAATTTCCAGTTGTGGTGGACGTGGACGGATGGGTCGAAGGGCCTCTTGCTGTGTCTCACAAAACCTTGGTTTTGAAAACCTTGGGGTGCGCTAGCGCCGTGATTTTGGGAGAAAATTTTAACCAGTTAAAGAACGCATTCTCACAAGCTGGAATTCAAGTCGAAGAAGTTAATGTTTCAGCCTACGTTAAACAAAGAGACCAGCTCGAGCGCAGAAAAACCCGCGAATGGCTTTACAGAAAATTCCTTGGAAAACCAACTCTAAAGATAATTCCATCAACATGGGTAATTCTCGAAACAGCGTGTAAGAAAATTGACCCGTTGGCCCTCTTGAAGGAATCGGTAGAGGTGCTTGGAAAGACATCAAGCGAAGCAACCGCATCTTCTGAACATGCGACCGCGAGGAAAAAAACAGGCCTTATCTCATACTTCTACGATTCGCAGAATCGTTACCAAGGGATTGGGTTGTTTCTCGGTTTTAACAGGGAAAAAAACGGTTACAAAATTCTCTCAACAGTCGAGAAGGAGATAGGCAAAATAGTGTTGGGAAGGATTGTGTTGTCGGAGGAAGGTGATGAAATTCTTCAGTTAAACTAGCTTAACTAACCTGACGATTTTTTTCTGGACTAGCGCCTGGGCGTTGGCTGGGTAGATTGTTGCCACATCACCCTCTTTGAATGGCCCGTAGCTTCTTAAGTCTTCACCAACGAATTTTGGAAAGTCTCTCAAAAAAACCACTATCTCTAGTTTTTCCTCCTCCTCGGCGAGAAGGGATTTTGGGTTGCTTAAGCTGTTCTTTATCCTTTCGACATGCTGTAAAAGGGTGCGTTGAATATTGTTGAGGGTTCTTTTTTCGAATGGAAGAGTGTTCTCGATGGAGTATTGGTTGAAAGCTGCTTCAACAATCTTGCTGAACCGTATCCTCAGTAATGATTCTAGAAGATGTGAAATCATTTCTAGTTCGGCTTTTCTGACGTAGGTGTTCGGTGATTCTCTTTCACTCAACCTGACTTGACGGCGGATGCTGCCGATGTAACTGCATAATTTCTCGAGAAAATCTTCGGGTATCTGCTGAAGCTCGCGGTCAAGCCTCTCTCTTTTCCAAAGTTCGAGAAGTCTTTCGTAAACATCCTCCATGTCAGACCTCATGTCATACCCTGGGTTTTATGGGTTTGCCAAGGTGGCTAAGCCTTTGCACATGAGGTAGACTGCTGCGAAGGCTGGAAGAGTCACGACCTCGTTTTTATAGGGTCCGAACGATTCTTCCCCGAGGACGAAATGCGGAGAATGAACAACTCTCACCTTTAATCGAGGTTCTTCTGGGATGACGACAGCTTTCTGCAATGGGTTGAAGTCTTGGAATTCATCGACTTTGACGACTGCTGCTTTCAAACCAGTTTTCCCGTTCAGTGTATCTGCGAGACGCAGAAGGCGATGAATATCTGTTGTGACCACTGTGTCAACGTGAGAAGATAAATTTTCGACGGCTAGAGATACGATCGACTCCAAGACCGCTTTTTTACCGATGCTAAGCATTTCCCATCTGGGTTTATTGGACCAATGGCTAGCTATCCTCTGAAGCTCTTTCAACCGCCGGGACCCAACCATATTTTCTAACCTTCGATAAACCTGATTTTCACCGTCAGCAAGACTCGCCAAGATTTTTTTGGTCTCCTTCGCTATTCTCCCGCGCCATCCCGGCTCGGTGGAGTCTAGAGAGAGGCCGCTCGTTTGTGTCACTATTCCATGCATTCTCAAATCCATCCGGCTTCCGGTTACGTAGTCGACGATCTCCTGTCTTTCAGCCCTGCCCAACTCGAGCACATCCTCCGACGGAACCGAAAGATGATATCCACGGTTCCCAGAAAAGCTAATGACCAGATTCTCCAGACCAAAGTCTTTTTCCATGAATTCGAGGAGTCGCATCATCTCTTTCTTCGTCTTATCCAAACAAATTCCACATGTCATACGGACATCCACTGTTTCACCACTGCAATAGGGGCATTTCGTGGATTTTTCAACGAGTTTTCGTCCACATGAGGCACAGATTAGGTAGTCATGTTCTTCCTTGCACGAGGTCTGCAGGTGGTCGGCGTCGATGTCGAAAATGAGTTCAGCGCCCAACCACCCTTTTTCCTCCATCGGAGCCTGTGGATAGTTGTAGATGGCGGCTGATCGATAGACGTGAAGTGGCGCCTCTTTGACAAGCGTTTTGTGGAATTCCGCATGATTGCGGAAAGAAAGATGCCTTACCATAATTTTCTGTCCGAAAGGAGTGTAACCTAGTTCCCTCTTTTCGAAATCAAATGGGATAAAAGGGTTTGTGTAGTCCTTCTCGTAGTATCTCCGAAAAAACTGCTGAACCATCTGGGCGTCAGTGATATTCCTGAAACTCATTCTGAACCTCTCAAGCGACTGTAGATTGCATACAGAGCAACCACCACAAACCCCCCGATTATCAGCCAGTAGGAGGTAGTGTACAAAAGGTCCACGAACTGCTCAAGAGTCATGACAACCAACGACGACATTCGACCGCTCGATATATAGTTCTCGTGGTATGGGCCGGGGCGGACTCGAACCGCCGACCTCTGCCTCGTAAGGGCAGCGTCCTTCCAGGCTAGACCACCGGCCCGTCATCCTGCGCTACCTTTTGATTTCCCTTCTTTTCCATCTTAGGTTGTAGCTGCGGCATTTACGGCATTTAACTGCTGTCTTTGCATTTCTGGCTCCGCAGTTTCTGCATATTTTGATGATTAACCTTCGACTCTGAGCTAGTTGTAGTAGTGCAGGGTCTCTTATCGGCATGCCCCATTACAGTGGTTCGTGGATATTTATACGTGTCCAGCCGTCTCGTTCAAACCGATAGATAATCTATTTATTGAACTAAATCTCTAAAGCTACGCGTAACGGTGAACAAGTGATGTCCGAGAAACAAATCGCGCCAACGGTTTTGGTAGGGAAGAAACCAGCGATGAGCTACGTTTTGGCTTGTCTGACGGGCTTCCAGAGCGGTTCGAAAGAGATCGTGGTGAAGGCAAGGGGTAAGGCCATCAGCAGGGCTGTCGACGTGGTGCAGATCGTCAAAAACAGGTTTCTGACGAACCTCGTGGTTAAAGACATCCGCCTGGGAACGGAGCAGATAACCGACGAGCAGAACAGGACGGTTAACGTCAGCACAATCGAAATTGTGCTGGGGGCTAGCTGAGGGGCTTCTGATGCCCGTTAGGTGCATGGGTTGGAGTTCCCGGTATGTATCTTCGACCTGAAAACCGGTGTCCTGTGCAGCAAATGCGAGCAGAAACTGCGCGCCGGAGAACTGACGGAGACCGACCTGCAGATAATGCGTTTCTTGGTTGATGCTGAGAAAAAAATTCCCCAAATTTCATCTTTTGTATACTTTAAAAGTTATAAGACATCCGGATATCTGTTTGTTTTCTTTTTGGAGAGGAGTTTATCATCGTCTCCGGCCAACGTGGTGGCTGAGTTAGAGAAAGCATTGTCGCAGAAAACTGGGTTGAAGGTGAAGTTGTTGGAGCTCCGTAAAGATTTGAACGTTTTTCTCCAAAACCTCGTCGCTCCGGCCCGTGTCTTGACAGTCAACAAAGTTTGGCTCCCAGACCAAACCACCGAGCTCAGGGTGTTAGTTGACGACGAAAAGTCTCTAACGGTGTCTCCAGCCATCTTGTCGGAAGTGGTTAAACACGTCATGAACGTTTCAGTAAGCTTCGAATTCCAGAGAAAAGGCCGTCAACCTCTGACTCGTCCGGCTAGGTGATCGAGGTGATTGAGCCGCGGATAAAGGAATTCTTGAAAGCACGAGTGATGGCCGGTGACGTGGCTCCGGAGCTCGACGGCCGTCGCGTCAACTTGTTTGGATGGGTGCATGAAATCCGGGACCTCGGTAAACTTGTCTTCCTCGTTCTTAGAGATGTTTCGGGGATGTGTCAGATAGTTTTTAGGATGGACGAACTCGGAGAAAAGGCTAGGTCAGTTGTAAAGGACATCAAAAATGAATCGGTCGTCTACGTCAGCGGTGTGGTTGTTAAACAGCCAAAATCTAGGCTGGGTGTAGAAGTAGTCGCTGATTCTGTCGAGATTTTGGGACAAGCGGTTCCGAAGCTAGAATACGACCCGACGGGCAAAGTCCCGGCGAGCATGGATGTGAGGCTAAAGCATAGAGTCCTCGACCTAAGAAGACCAGAAGTTAAGACAGTCTTTATAATTGGCAGCCATGTCCTCAAAGCTCTCAGGGATTTTTTCCACCAAAACGGGTTCGTCGAGGTGAGGACTCCCAAGATAATCGCGTCTGCTACAGAAGGAGGTGCAGCACTTTTCGAAATAAAATATTTTGACAGGACGGCCTTTCTCGCCCAAAGTCCGCAGCTCTATAAGGAGCAGCTCACAACTGTTTTCGAGAAGGTCTTCGAAATAGGCCCGTTCTTCAGAGCCGAAGAATCCCATACACGACGGCACATAAGCGAGTTTACTTCGGTCGACATTGAGCAGGCTTTCGCAGACATGTATGATGTGATGAAGGTTCTGGAGGATGCGGTGGTCTACGTTCATAAGACTATTTTGGAAAAATGTGACAAGCAGTTGAAGGAACTCGGTGTCACCCTTCGGGTTCCCAAAACTCCCTTCCCTAGAATAACATACGATGAAGCCTTGGAGTTGTTGAGGCAGGAGGGCGAGACGGTCAAATGGGGTGAAGATTTCAGCACACCACAACTCAGAACACTTGGCAAAAAATTCACCAGCTACTACTTCATCACCGATTTTCCCTCCGAGATAAAGCCCTTTTACATTCAGGCGAAGGCTGAAAATCCGACTTTGTCCGAGTCTTTCGACCTCATGTTCCAATGGCTTGAGCTTGCGTCTGGAGGAACTCGCGTCTCCGACCACGATGTTTTGGTGCGTAAGCTGGTTGAGAAGGGTCTTGACCCTAGGATGTTTGAGGACCATTTGAAAGTGTTCCGATACGGAATGCCTGTTCACGCAGGATGGGGCCTCGGGTTTGAAAGGCTCTTGATGGTGTTGACCAGAAGAACCAACATAAGGGAGACGGTTTTGTATCCACGGGACAGGTTTAGGTTGACTCCTTGAGTTGAGCCGGTCTGTGGTACTGTCTCTGAAAGTAGATTAGGGGTTGGTCGTTCGAAAGAATCCTAAAGTTTCTGACTAGTCCGAGGATTATGTTGTGCGTTGAGGCCTCGATGTGGTTGTAGACTTCGCAGAAAAGAGTACCAATAACTCCCTCGATGACCGGGTAACCGTTTTCTTCGACACGGTATTTCACCTTCTCGAATCTTTCGTGGTGGGGTGCGTAGGCGAACAGGTCTGATACAAATGATTGTTTTTCGGACAATAGGTTGACGCAAAAACGTCTGGTTTCAAGAATCTTATTGCACGTCTGGGTCGTTTTCTCGAGCACTACTAGGACTAAGGGAGGGTCCAGGCTAACTGAGGTGAATGAGCTGACAGTCATTCCATGAGATTTCACACCGTCATGGGTGGTGACGATAGTGACGGCCTGAGGGACTCTGCGCATAAAATCTCTTAGATCTGTCATTTGAGTGAAGGCGCTGGCCCTCGAATATTAACCATGAGCCATCTACGTCATTCCTTAACAGTGAACATCGTATGGGTCGATGTCATGTTAACCTCGGTTAACAACCAAAGGCGTTTAAACACCCTGTTGAAGAAGTCGTCTCTCGCCTCCTCTGCGACGCTGACAACAACATCCCAAGTGCCAAACAACTCGTGGGCTTCAAGAACTTCGTCAATCGAAATTAGATATTTCTCCCAGAGCTTGGGAGCGGATGGCCTCCTCATCTTGATGAAAATGTAAGCACATTTTCTTCTTTTCGAAGCTCCCTCTTTCTCGAACGATAGACCACCTTCGTTAACTATCAAGCTGTTGGTGTCGGTTACTCCATGTGTTCGCATAGCGTCTAGGATGCTGTTCAGATGTTTGAGGGATTCTGCCGTTACCTTGGATAAGACATCGTACGGCCCCCATATCAAGTAGCTTTCCTCGATGTTTCTATCGCTTCTTAGGGATGTAATCGTTTCGATTAATCCGCTTCGCGTTCCAACTGTTCCAAGAACGAACGCTTTCATGAGTCGAGTATCTTAGCAGAGGATATTTTAGCTTTCGGGCCGTCTCATAGCGAGAGCCGCCGCCCCGAGGAGTGGTGCATCGTTACCGAGTGCCGTGATGGTTATCTTCGCTTTCAAAAGGCCGAATCTTTTGAGAAACCTAACAGGCTTCGCTACTGTTTCCGTTGGATGGCTAAGGGCCAGGCCTCCACCTACTAATACTATTTCGGGGTCGAAACAGTTGATGACTGAGGCGAAGCCGGCGGCGTTGTAAACCGCCATTTTTTCGATCACAGCGGAAGCCCGAACGTCTCCCTGCCGTGCTGCTTCGAATATCTCCCTTGAAGTCTTCCAGAGAGGTTTTCTGAACATTTCCTCGCCCAGCTTGGGCAACCCATTTCCGGAGCACAGACCTTCCCAGTGACCCAGACCGCCGCAGCCACATCTCACTCTGGAGAAGGCATCGACCACGATGTGACCGATTTCGACCGCGTTTCCATCCTTGCCAACAAGCAGATGGTCGTCGACAACCGCTCCACCACCTATCCCGGTGCTTAAAGTAATGTACAGTATGTTTTGAGATTTGCGGCCGGCTCCGAAAGTTCTTTCGCCCCAAGCCGCCGCCGTACAGTCGTTCATCATCACAAAAGGCCCCTTGTGAATATTTTCGACGATATCCCTCAACTTCACGTTAAACCTTCCGAGGTTAGGTGGATGAACCAAAATTCCCCTCTTAATCGAGAGCGGCCCAACGGTTGCAACCCCGACAGGACTTTTCTTCGAAATTCCGGATGAGTATAGGAACCTAAAGCCCTGTTCGAAAATACGGTTAATTTCATTAGGCTTCTTCGGTGTCGCGAACACAATCTTTTTAGTGATTATGCCTCCGGGTGTGACTATTCCGAACCTCGTGTAGGTTGCGCCAAAATCTATTCCGATGACGTCCACGTCACATCAATGTATTTACCTGGGTTAAGTATGTTGTTGGGGTCGAATACTTTCTTCAACCCCTGCATTAGGTAAAGTGTCTGGATTCCGTTGTGAGCTGCGAGCTGTTTGACCAAATCTTTTCTCTTCTGTAAACCAATTCCATGTTCACCTGTTACCGTTCCGTTTACATCAATCGCGAATTGGACGAGCTCATCAACTGCCTTCTCAAGCTTGGCCACCTCCTCAGGATTGTCAGGATCGAAAAGTATTGTTGGATGAATGTTGCCGTCTCCAGCGTGCCCATTTAGGCAGATTTTCAACCCGTATTTTTCTGACAGTTGCCTAACTTTTCTCAAGTATTCTACTATGCGGTCGATCGGGACGCAAACATCCTCTATAAGAGCCTGCTTTGCCAGTGCTTTGATCGCCAAATACATCGTAGCCCGCAGCTGCAACAGCATCTCCGCCTCGTCAGGGTCTTCAGCCACCTTCACCATCTTGACGTTATTCTCCCTAAGAATAGAAAGGGTTTTTTCCAGCGCTTTCCCGTCAAAGTCTTCGACATCGATTAAGAGCATGGCTTCGCTGGCGTAGAGGTTTGTGCCGTGCATCTTGTTAGCGGCCTCCAGCGCGAAGCGGTCGAAGAATTCTAACATCCTCGGAATTATGCGGTTTCTTCGGATTTCTATGATAGTCCGCCCTGCATCCTGCCAATCGTCGAACACAGCGTATATCCGGTGTATCGGGACTTCGGTTATGGGCGCTATTTTTAACCAAGCTTCGACTATGACGCCTAGAGTTCCTTCGCTTCCGACCATGAGCTGGGCGAGGTTATAGCCGGCCCTGTTTTTCGCTAATGGCTCTCCGAAAACAACGACCTCTCCCGATGGGAGAACAACCTTAAGTGCTAAGACCCAGTCCTTCACCGTGCCGTATTTGACGCATCTGAGCCCACCCGCCCCTTCAGCGATTGCGCCGCCGACGGTGCAGATGAAACTGCTCGCTGGGTCTGGAGGGAAGAAGAAACCATGTTTTTCTAATTCTTTGTTCAGCTCGTCTAGTATGACTCCTGTTTCGACCTGGGCATAGTAGTTGACGGTGTCTATTTTCAAGATTCTATTCATGTTTGAAACGTCCAGAATCAAGCCTTCTGAAACCACCGCACCTGTCAAACTGGTGCCCGCCCCCCAAACGGTTACGGCTAATCTTTTCTCGTTGCAGTATTTCAGAGTCTTCGAGACATCTTCCACACTAAAGGCCTTGACCACGACCGTGGGTTTTTTGGAAAAGCCCCCCATATCGGTCGAATATTTTTGTAGAATCTCCTCATCGCAAAAGACTTTAGATTCGCCCAAAATTTCTCTCAATTCGTCAACAATCATGCACAGGCACCGAAAACATTGATTTGAATCTGCTAAAAGAGTTTACTGTCTCACGGGTCTTTCAGGGCGTGTTTTATTTCTTCAAGATGTTGTTTCGACCTGTGGAGCTTGTATTTTTTAAGCAGGTCGATCGTGTACGGGTCTTTACTTTTTTGAGGATTGATTTTGCGAATCAGGAATGATGCGAACGCGGTGACGTTTCGCGGTTTTCTGGTTTGGGAGGCGTGACTGTAGTCTATTATCACGGGCTTCTGAAATGCCGAAACTATGACGTGATCTGAAGCGTTTACGAGTTGTCCATGGTCTAAATGGATGCCGTCGAGTCGATAAGTTTGTTCAAAAACTTCGTCGATGACGGCGGCTATGTTTTCGGAAATACCAGGTTGGATGACTGTTCCCAGGTTCACACCTTCGACATATTCCATCACTATTACGTTTGTAGACCACGTGAGGAGCTTAGGCCCAACGTCGATCGTGTTAGCCTTCAGCTGGTTCTCTGCTTCATGCTTCATAGTCTTTACCGCGGCATCTTGTCTGAGAATTTTTACAGCCACGTTTTTTCCGCCGGCTTGTCCGAGGAACACCATCCCCCGCACTCCTTTCCCAACGAGGAATGGAACCGTGCGGCCAGCTAATTCATGAAAGGCCAACAGCGCGACACCGTCGTTTAACAACTCGGAAATCATTTGAGAAACTCTTTGGGCACTGCCTGTTGGATAAGCGAGCAGCCTTAGGTCGACGCCTTCACACTCGACCGTAAGGGAATCTAGTTCGATGAAACGTATGCCGCCACGTACTGAGGACATGTCCGGATAAAATCTCCGAAGAACCCTTTTTCTTCATCGGTTAGTTCACCGAATAAACTATTCAAATCGGGATAGATTTTAGCTTGTTTAAGGTATGGCCTCAGTTCTCGGGAAACAGCTGTTTTCCCTCTCTCAATTAGCGAATGCAGTGTTTGAACCGCGTCGACGTGCTTCCTCTCAAGCAGTGAATACAGTCGGTCGCCTTCAACCCATGGATGAGCCAGCAACCCTCTCTTCTTCAGCTGTTCATCGATGAAATCAACAGCAGTATCCGCCCAAACCGGAGGCCCCCGATTGAGGTACACTCTTGGTAGATGGTGCGATTCGAGCTCAAACACGAGGAAACCCCTCCTGCTATCGGCCCAGCGGTCACTTCTCAAAACCCTAAAGCCCGAAAGATCCAAACCTCTACGAATCCCCTCCATAGTTTTGTTAAGCTCACCCCATAGAACATCCGGTGGTCGGTCGGGCAGTTCCATCACAACCGCTAAAAAATTCCTTCCGTTCATCAATGCCTGAAGTGAGGTTTTCCCGAGGAAGAATTTTCGAGACGGTTTTCTGAGGAAAAGTTTTGACTTCATTATGAAATTCGATAAAGTGGTTAAGGAGACTGCGGCTGCTGTGTTGCGTTGGGGGTCTACCGGGTCTCGTAGGAACAGAGGAGCAGCGGCTGGGTATGGTTCTGGGTCTAGCATGACCGGCGGCTTCCAACGGCTCGCCTCTTCGACCAAACCCATGAAAGAGCCAGAACGAAGAATCAATAATTCGCAGACATAGCCGCTGAAACCTTTCACCTTAACTTCAGCCCCGTAAAGGCCATCGTTCATCAAAAACGCCTTAAGGAGTCTAACTTCATCCGCTTTTTGTTCCGTTAGATGTTTTTTGACGTAACGAGTGTGGTATGGTGTGCGGTCGACGGGTGTTATCCATTTGCCGTAGTCGGCGTCGTAACACGGGACTATGTTTACACGAATTCCTTCCACGAAGCCCTCGACGTAGGGATGATTGGCGTAGCGAAGCCGGTAGGTGCCGTTCTCGTCGCGAACTGCCTTGACGCCGTTTTCGACAACCAGCTGACAAGCATTTTCGACAGGGAAAGATTTCTCGAAATGAACGAAAATATCAGCCTCTTCGCGGCCGCGAACCATTGTCCCCTTTGCGAACGACCCCTCCAATGATATTCTGCCCGCGCCGAACGCCGCCTCAAGCCGTTTTACGAGACGGTCAGCGACCGCCTCGACTTTCTCTATCGTTTCGGGCAATGGCCGCAACTCTTCCTTAACCTCCTGCAGCAACTGGACTAGGTTTGTCAAATTTTTTTCACCGCTAAATCCGAATACACCGGACCCGTAGATGTCAGTACGCTCTTCTTCAAAGATATTTTTTCAACGCGTTGGTTGCCGAAGGTCGTTGGCACATTTTTCGCGATGGCCTCGAGCAGACCTGCCTTGTTTCTGACAAACTTGACACGGCAAACCGTGAGGTGAGGAACGAATTTGTCATCCTCCAGCCGGAAAGACGGAAGCCTTCTCTTCAGGTTACTGTGGATATTTTTCAGTTCTTCCACACCACTTCTTATCCCCACCCAGATCACGTTTATTCGACTGCCTCCCGGAAAATATCCCGTCCCTCCAAACTCTATTTCAAAGGACTTTGATTCGATGGTTTCCAACGCTTTTGCCGCAAGGTTTACTTCGGCTTCGTTTAGTTCCCCTAGGAAAAGAAGTGTGATGTGAAGGTTTTCAGGCTCGACGGGCTTCAGCCCATTCGCTCCTACTCTTAACAACTCGTTTTGAAAACTAACGATGTTTCTGACGACGGATTCTTCCTCAACGTCGACGGCGAAAAAAGCTCTAACCACCTAGGCTTCGCCTCCTCAAGCTGATCAATCTATCAGATATCTCCCGAGAAAGAACGTCAACCATGTTTTCTGGGTTGAAAATTTTCCAAACCTGATGGGGCCGCCATTCCGAATAGACGTTGTAGTAGTGTTCCACTCTTTCCTGGAGCTCCTCGTCTCTTTCAAACTGGATGTCTGAGGACGGCGTTTTTTGGGCCGTGCGTTGCTTTCTTGTTTGGGGGTCCACGGTGACTATGATGACGAGGTCGGGCCCGACAAAAACGTTTGTTCCAAGCTCTTCGATCGTCTCGAAAAATTTCTTGAATTTCTCCGCGTCAAGTAAGCTACTGTTTCTCTTGGCCGTCAACGAAAAACCGTAGACGACTGAACAGAGGTAGTATCGGTCTATGTGGAGAAAATCAGGCTTTTTCTCCTCGATCAATCTTCTTATTACCCTGCTGTCGTCCGACGTGTTTGCAAGGAAGAGAAACATCCTAGTTAGTGAATCTATCGTCGGCGTGTTTCCGTGTTGCTGAGCAAACAATCCGGTAGGGGAATTGCTGGGGGTTTTGTACGTTTCGACAGAGTAGCCGAGCTCAAACTGTCTACGAGCAACGGCATTGAGCAAAGTTGTTTTACCTGACCCATCCACACCCTCCCAGACAACGATGAATGTGTTTCCGAGCATCCAAACACTCTTTTAGCCAATTTTTATTAAGTGTTTGTCGCCGAAAGTTTAAAAACGTCTCAGCTTCAAGATTTAAATGGGCAATATGCCAGTAACTTTACGCGTTAGAGATATCATGGATAAAAAAGTGGTAGAGGTTGATGAGAATACCTCTATTGCAGATGTCATAAAGGCGATGATGCAGAATGAAGTTTGGTCCGTCGTCGTGACGAGGCATAAGCTTCCAGTTGGAGTTGTGACTGAACGCGATATAATCCGCAGATGCATCGCAAGGGGCTGCGCCCTGACGATGAAGGTCGGCGAGATCATGTCCTCGCCCATAGAAACCATATCACCGGATGCAACTCTTGGTGAGGCAATGGCAAAGCTGGTTGAGAAAAACATCCGCCGGCTGTTTGTCGTAGAGAACGGAAAAATCATAGGCCGGGTTACCCAAACGGAGTTGTTTGAGAATACCTTAAACGTCATGATGGTGTTGTCAGCGCTGAAGTCTCAGCTTTGAAAGTCGTGGTTTACGCCAGAGCCGTAGTTCATCCAACGGAAGATAAACTAAAGGTGACTCAAGCCCTTCTTAACGTTTTTCCCACTGCCTCGATCACTGGCGGAGAAGGCGAGGTATTGGCGAAAATCGAATCGTTAAAAGGTTTGGAAAAGATGAAAATGATAATTCGGTCACGTCGGATTAGAAACACGGTGAAAACGCTGCTATCCAGAGGAATCGAAGGAAACAGGATAGTCTTCTATTTGAACAAGCAAGCCGCCGCGGCGGGCAAGCTGTCTTTCTATGAAAAGGGTGAGGTGATGGCTCTCGGACCTGTGGAGGTCGTGGTTGAAACCGACGACCCGTCAGGATTTATCAACTGGTTGACCGAGTAGAACCTATGGAAAGGGGACAGAGTAGGAGAGGAAATCTTCAGCAACATAAGTCTCAGGAAAAACAGCACGCGCCTCCAGTAGAAGCATGTCTGTTTCCTCGTATCTTGGGCTGATGTGAAAAAGATACAACCTTTTAACCGCTGCCTTAACAGCTGTTTTGGCCGCGTCCTCAGCCGTTGAATGGCCTTCCTCTAACGCCTTCGCCCTTAAAGTGCTATCAAAGGTTGAATCGTGGATCAAAACGTCTGCGCCACGGGATTCTTCAACAACCTGCTGACACGGCCGTGTGTCGCCTGTGTAGACGATTTTTCGACCAGGTCTCGGAGGTTCCATGGCCTCCTCCGGAGTGATCACCCTTCCCTGGAACTCGATGGAACTTCCTTTCTGAAGCATGCCCCAAAGCGGACCACGGGGAACCTTCAAAGAATCGAGAAATTCGGTTCTCATCCTTCCAGGCCTTTCATCTTCCTTCAACACAAACCCTAGAGAGAACGAGGTGTGGTCGGTTTTGAAGCATGAAACCGTTGCGTTTTCAATCTTGACCGCGTCGCCTGGCTTCATCTCCTTTACGACCGTCTTGAAAGTGAGCATGCCTAGCTGCGGTCGCATCACCGCATGGAGGAATTCCGCTGTATTTGGTGGGCCGTATATGTTGACGTCCTCTTTTCTTCCGTTCATCGACAGAGTAAACAGCAGTCCTGGAAGGCCTAGGACATGGTCTCCATGGAGATGTGTTAGAAATATGTGGAAACTAGGTTTAGTCCCTATTCCAGCGTTGATAAACTGTCTCTGGGTGCCCTCTCCACAATCGAGCAACAAAAGAGATGACTTGAGACGGATAGCGATGGCAGGCAGTCCTCTTTTCTTTGTCGGCATGCCGCCGCTCGTGCCGAGAAACACTAACTTCATCTCACTCAAGAACCATCACCACGACACGTCGGGTCAAGCTCTTGTGAACGTAAAGGTCGTGATATTCGACGGGTTTAAAGATGCTGCATGCCTCGAGCAGGTCTGAGAAATGTGTTCTTGGAACTGTTATAGCCATCCGTGCTTTCTCTTCGAGGGCTTTCACAGCTGCTTCAGAGAACTCCTTGATGAGGTTTTTGAAAGTGGTTCCGCCGAGGGTTGCAGATCGGCCATAGGGCGGGTCGGTAGCAACCGAGTCGAAAGCCCTGGTGAACGGTAGACGTTTTGCATCCCCTTGGATGACGTGACAGTTGGATGGACTATATGTGTAGACATTTTTCCTCATGCCGTTCGAAATCCATGTTTTTAGCTCAAGCCCGACGGCCTCATGGCCCATCAACCCAGCTTCGACCACCACGGCACCAGAACCGGCGAAGGGATCTAGAATTCGGGACCTCTGGCTTCTTATAGAGAGGTTCACAAGACAGCGCGCCAGCTTGGGCTGAAGAGCTGACGGAATTTTGAAAGGCCTTTTGCCCGCCTTTCTGTCGGCAAAAAACTTCTTCGGCTTGACGGCTAAGCCAAGGCCGACCAAACATATTTTCGGAGAAACAGCGACGAAAAAGGATACGTCAGGTTTCGTGAGGTTAACTCGAGCTCCCCGCACATTAGCGATGACCTCTGCCGCAACCCGCTTCTCAACATCGACGGAATTGGCTTGAGCGCCGCCGATCTTGTAGACTGAAACATCAAAGCTTTTGAAGGGAGGTAATTTCCCTTCCCATCCAGGTTCGAAAACCAGCTGATCGAGTGAAACCCCTTCTGAAACCAGTTGTCCAGCCAGCTTAGTGTATGCGGCTCTCTGGACGATTTCGCGTGCCGTGGCCGTGTTGACATCAGAAATAACTATCCGATCGTCTATTCGATACACGAGACTGGTATTGCCTAAGGTTTCGAGGAGATGTTTCAGCTCGCTGGCAGAAAGAGCTGGGTTTTCGCCTGAAAGGAGGAAGAAAGTCCGCAAGGCGTCAGACTAGATGGGAGGCGATTAAGCCGGCGACCGATGCGTAGCCGTAGGGGTTTGGTATCGTGTCCGTGGTGAACAATACATCGGCTCCGGCTGATAATATTTTTTCTGCAGCCGAATCGATGAAAAGTCCGTGGACTGCTGCGACGATTACCTTACGTGGGGCGAATTTCTTGAGTAGCCGGAGAGATTTTATGATCGTGTTGCCGGTGCTTATCACGTCGTCGACGAGAACTATCTCCCTGTTCGACGGAATGTTGTCGGCCGTAACGGACACTTCGCCCGTCTCTGGGTCACGTGAAGTTCTCAAAACACCGTGCTCAGCCTCGAGCACAGACGCCACCGCCTCAGCCATCTCGGCACCCTTTTTTCCCGGCGAAACCACGAAAGGCTTTTCAACGCCAGCTTGGATGATGTAGGATGCAAGAAGCCCCGACGCATCTATGTTACCAATCATGACCGGCGACTCAGAGACGACCCAAGGCGAATGAATGTTGACCGTGATTATTTTGTGGACTTCAGCGGTTTTCAAGGCCTTTAATACAGCGTGAATGCTGACTGCTTCACCGTGGAGAAATCTTCTATCTTGTCGAGCATAAGCCATGTAGGGCACGACAGCCTTGACTCGTTCTGCCCCGCATCCTTTTGCAGCGTCAGCCAGAAGAAGCAGCCTGATAAAATTGGTGTCTTGTGGAGGATGAAGGCCTTGGACGATGACCGCTTCTTCGCCGTCAAGGTTTCCAACGATTCTCACGTATGATTCGCCGTCCGGGAAAAGTCGGTCAACAACCTCAACCGCTTCGACGTTAGCGAATTTAGCAATCTTTTCCGCGAGCTGTTTGGACGATGGCCCCTTAACTATTTTCAACGATGAAACAGTCTTGATTAGACCAATTAATAGTTACTCGGCGGTGAATACGCCGTATTTGGTAAACGCTTAAATAATTTGAGGCTTTTGCTGGTTCCATGCAGGAGAAGCTCGAGCAGAAGGAAATTCCCGAGCCATCGCTTCCGGTCTGCGAAGCGACCCTCATGCCGGTTTCAGACGAATACACGTTCATACACCACAACTCCATCCAAATCGGAGTCCTGAAATACATCGAGAAGGCACCCTAGATGAGCTACGGGTTCGACGAATTCGAGTCCAAGTTAGGGCAGTTCATATACACGATGGTGATGTATGAAAGGCTCCGCGACTACCTGCTGGAGAAGCTGAAGGGCAAGGACCGCTTGTCGGTCCGGATAAACCTCGGAGCGGACAAAACGGGAAACCAAGTGTTCATGGACGTGATACTGACGGCCGTTAAGCCTCAGCTGTTGGTGAAAACCGAGAAGACCCACGAGCCCTCGAAGAAAACCCTCTTCCTCGTTCTATCCAACGACAAGGTTGCCGGCGAGCGTCGCCACATAGCCTCTGAGATGGAAAGACTCATCTTAGAGAGCTTGAAGTGGTGGCACGGATATTTCGGGGATAAAGACCGTTTAATGCTGAACGAATGGAGGTCTGAGAAGGCTGAGGTTTTTGAGGGGAGCGTGGTGGGAGCTGTCGTCGAGATTCCTGTGGGGAAGATCGTTGTTCCACCAACTTTAGCTGCTTCTGTCTCTGAAGAAGAATACGAGGTTCTCGCGCAGTTTGCTGAGGTGTTGGGGCCGATCATCGTCAGACCATTGGAAAACGCGTTGTTTGAGCTCGTCAGCGGGGCAAAGCTATTCAGCGTTCTCGTCAACAAACTGGGTTACGAGAAAATCAAGGCAATCGTGCTCGACATGGATGACGAAAGAGCTTCCAGCATAAGGTCGGAGTTTGACGAAAAAACCGAAAAATTTGTTAAAGCCGTTTTAAGCAGATGACCCGTGCCGCCTATCCTGAGAAAAATTCAGGGATTCTTAATGGGGAGGCCGCCCAACTACCAGGAAATATTCGAAAGAGTCGTGGCAAGCGGCCTTCCGAGCACGAAAAGACACGTCCGATACCTTCGAGACCGCGGAATAACAGCGATAATCAGCCTAACTGAATTTCCACTTCCCAAGAAACTACTTGACGGAACAACCATCAAATACTTCCACTTCCCCCTTGAAGACCATAAGCCAGCAGACCCCAACACAATTCGCGAAATCGTGAAAACAATCCAAACGCTCGTAAAGTCGGGTGACAAAGTGCTTGTTCACTGCCTTGCCGGTCTCGGCCGGACTGGAATGGTCTTAGCTGCCTACCTGATGATGGAAGAAAAAATTGATTGGCGGGCTAGTTTGGAGAGGGTGCGTACGTTACGGCCTGGCTCTGTCGAAGCGGGCCAGGAGAAGACGTTGGAAGAACTTGAAAAAAGAGTCAAACTTGGCTTTTGATTGAGGACGCTACCTTGGGGCCTATGCTGGGAATTTTCGAAAGCTCTTCGACTGAGGCGTTTCTCAGGTCTTCGATGCTCTTGTATCCGGCGTTGTAGAGGTTTCGGGCCCGAACTCGGCCGACACCCTGAAGAGCAACCAGCGGAAGAAGCTCCTCCTTCACACCGTTTTCCACGCGGGACGACAATATATCGAATTGGCGCATCAAATCCCTCTTCCCCAAAATCTGCATCAACTGCGAGGCAGAATATGCAATCCAGCTAGTCCTCTCCCGCAAAACCGCCAAGTCTCCCGGCTCTACACCGAACCTTTCATACAGCTCCCCTTCTCCTGTTTCGTCTATCCATGCCTTCATCAACACAGCCGTCTTCAGCGAGTCGAGGAAAAGTTCGTATTCATCCGGGTCTTCGGTCGGATCTGGTATCTCGAAAAACTGTTCACGGTTCTCCTCGACGAACCTCTCGAGCTTCCATTGCTCCACACGTCTCATCGGAACGGTGGGAACTTCGGAGGTGTTACAGACAACTTGGAGAAGGCCGAGGTCCGTGAAAATTTTTGGCTTTTTTTCGCATGTTTTGATGATTTTGACGGCGGTCAGAGGGTCGATGTAAAGCTCCGAAACCCTACGGCCTAAACGTGTTGCCTCCAAGACATCGTCCTGTTTTATGAATCCTTCACTTTCCAAGAATTCAACTGATGTTTCGAGGGACTTGCGAACCATTGCTGAACCAAACTGATGGCAGAGGAACGTCGATTCGAAGAATCTCACTAAGCCGTCGAGATTTTTTATGGTTTCAGAAGCGATAACTGCGAGCGCTTGTATGCGTAGATGTTTTTCGCTCCCGAGCCTCGACCATATCCGCTCCGGTTTGCCTTTCACGTATTTTTCCATTATCAGCTCCAATTCATCCTCGTTACGTGCTATGGTCAAAGCTTCACCGTAGCTGTCGTAGTTGGGCCTTCCAGCCCTTCCGCAAAACTGCTTATATTCGGTGACGGAAATGCTCCTCACACCCTCTCCAACCTCATAACGTCTGAGCTCAGGTATGATGACCACGCGGGCTGGAAGGTTCACCCCCGCCGCGAGAGTAGGCGTGGCGCATAAAGCCTTCAAAACCCTCTGCCTAAAGGCGTTCTCTACGTATCGTCTGTGAACAGCGCCGAGGCCTGCGTGGTGAAAGCAAGCACCCTGTCTTATGAGGGCTGCGACGCGTTCCGTAAAGGAAGATGTTTCGGTCGCCAGTAAAAGCTCATCAGCCAACTGGCTAAGCTGGTATTTCTCCTTGTCCGAAACGAGGCCGTGTCGAACGAGTGCTGCGGCAGCTTTCTCAGCGTATTGCTCCGCTCTTTTTCGGGTGTTGGCGAAGATGATGACCTGCCCGCCGTCGGCAACTGTTTCGACGAGGAGGGATATCGCTGGGTTGTAGTCGTTTTCGTTGACCCTACGCTTTGTCTTGTCTGCGTATGTTATTTCGCCGTCATGGTATACGCCCTCTTTGAGGGGAACCGGCCTCCAGTTGAGGGCGACTAGTTGTGCGTTGAGCCATTCAGCAAGTTCCTCGGCGTTTGGAGCTGTCGCACTAAGGGCTAGTAGCTGGGCTCGTGGGTTTTTGTTCCGGAGCCTCGTCAAAGTCATTTCCAAAGTTGGGCCACGGTCAACGTCTCCTATGGTATGCACTTCGTCGGCCACCAAGAGAGATATGCTGTCTATCCATGGAGCCCTGTGTCTGAGAAGGCTGTCGGCTTTTTCATTCGTGGCTATAATGACATCGTAAGAGCCGAGCCATGGGTCGGCGGAGTCGTAGTCGCCTGTACTCGCGACGACCTTGAATTCATCACGCAAAAAATTGGAAAACTCAGCGAACTTCTCGGAAGCTAGAGCACGCAAGGGGGTCAGATATAGAACTTTTCCCCCTTTTACGAGATGATTGTAAGCCGCCATCATGGCAATCAGGGTTTTTCCAGAGGCTGTCGGGGTGGCGACCATCAACGCTTTTCCTTCGAGAAGGCCTTTCTCCAGAGCATGCGCTTGAGGGGGGTAGAAACTGGTTATTCCTATTCTTTCGAGGGCTTTACGGAGGAACGGCGGCGTGTCGGCTGGAGTTCTGAAGGTTGTCATGTAACCTTGTAAGCACCCGTTCTGGGCATGAATACGCGGCCGTCGGTAATCAGCCGCGTAAGAATTTTCGTGATCTCCTCATCAGTCAACCCTTCCTGTAAAAGTGCTGAACGGAGCTCCTGCTCCGCGGCGTATCCGCTTTTCTCCTCAA
Source organism: Candidatus Caldarchaeum sp. (assembly GCA_033580815.1). Classification (GTDB taxonomy): domain Archaea; phylum Thermoproteota; class Nitrososphaeria_A; order Caldarchaeales; family Caldarchaeaceae; genus Caldarchaeum. The sequence continues at coordinate 60,252 of JAVQUC010000002.1, forward strand.
ACCTCTTTATCATGTCGATGACTGTTTTCATCTTTTCGCGGACGCTTTTGGGCTTTCCCGTCATTATCACGTCGATGTCTGGTTTGCCCGTCTCGATGTCGACACCAACCTCCTGAAGGCTTTTCTTCATCAACAGAATTACAGCGGCCGCATCTTCTTCGTCGGCCGTCGTCCTAAGGCGGGCTCTTGCATGAGCTTCCGTCAACCTGATGAGTGATTCGAACTGCCTAGCGGTAATGCTCACTGTCGAAGTAGTTTCGTACAGCGACCTCATCTTCAGATAAAACTCTTCGAGAAGCCGGAGAGCCTTGCTCGACACGGTCGGCTCGTATCTCTTTGCGTAGGCAATGTATTTTCGCAACATGTCAGGGGGGATTGGTGGAGCTCTTTCGGGCTCGCCAAGCTGGTGAAGCGCGGAAATGTGGGCAGAAATTTTTCTGTCGACATCGGGGTTTGGCTCGTCCCGGAGCACAAAGATTAGGTCGAAACGAGAAAGAATCGTTATCGGAAGGTTTACGTTTTCGGCGAAATTTTTGTATGGGTCGTATCGACCGAATGCAGGGTTCGCCGCCGCGAGGACGGCCGTTCTCGCGTTAAGCGTCGCCACGATACCTCCTTTAGCGATGCTCACGGTCTGCTGGGCCATGGCTTCATGAATGGCGACGCGGTCTTCAGGACGCATCTTGTCGATTTCATCGATGCAGCAAACACCCATGTCCGCCAAAACCATGGCACCGGCCTCAAGAACCATGCCCCCTTCTTTTTCACGGATGACGGCAGCAGTCAACCCAGCCGCGGTCGACCCCCTGCCGGAGGTGTAGATTCCGCGCGGAGCGATCGATGCAACGTACTGAAGAATCTGGCTTTTCGCCGTTCCAGGGTCGCCAACCAAAAGCACGTTTATGTCTCCTCTCACGCGTAGTCCGTCAGGGAAAACTTTGGACCTACCGCCCATGAGGAGTAGTAAAATAGCTTTTTTGACGTGGTCGAGGCCGTAAATCGAAGGCGCGACCGAGTCAACAAGTTTGTTGATGATGAACGCGTCTTCGGCCATTTTCTTGAAAAGTCTTTCGTCTTCTGGGGAGATGTGGACTGCCTGAGGCTCTTTGCTCGCCGGCTCGATGCTCACAGCCTCAAGGTATATTCGGAAAGTCTTGAGAGGGCCTTCGCCTCCTCTTTCCTGAATGGATTCCACCACGCCGACACCAATAACTCTGTCACCGGGCCTGACAACGTCTACCAAATCATCTTTGAGCCTCATCTCGATGACGCGTGGAAGCTGTCCCGGAGGAAGGTCTTCAGGCTTTTCCTGCACACCGATAACCTGATAATCCATGTAGGCGGACTCCTCTGGGACGAGTTCGAAGCTTGGTCTCCGACTACCCCTGCACGTCTTGTCGAGGCAGGCTTCAGGAGTTAATAACTTCTGAGAAACCTGTTCAACTTCCTGGGTCAACCCACAGTAACGGCAACGGAAAACACCTATCCTAAGAATGGGCTTTACTGCAGACGCCTTCGAAACCAACCCGTCAACCATAACGAGTTTCCGCAGGTGCTCAGACCTGACCTCCCTAATCGAAGTGACGGCAGGAAGAGAAACAACTCTGGCAGTGAACGATTTTATTGAGGCAGCGTATTCAGGGTCCTCTATCTGCAGCTGCCTGTAACAAGCTCTGTTAAGGATGTTGTACATGACTTTAGGCCTGTTTACAAGCTCAGTCGCAAATCTTTCGTCAAATTTTATTAGATCGGCGAAGTCAACGGGTATGCTTCGTTTCTTTTTAATCGCGGATTCGCGAAGGAGCTCCCGATACTTTTCAGACTTAAAGAAGGAGACCAGCTTCTCCTCAAGAGGCTGTGACTCCATCTACCCATCTCCCCTCGACAAAACTGCATTGACCCATTCATCCACGATTCGGAACACTCTCCTGTACAAGTTTTCCTCTTCCGGAGTCATTCGACGAACAATATCTCCTTCGAGTCTTTTGGCCGCTATGGAAACTATTTTGGTCATCCGCATCGTGACGATGTCAAGAAACCTTTTCCTGACGTTATCGTCGTATGCGGCTGTTTTTGAAACTTCGACGTAGAAGTGCTTTGGTATAGACTGAAGCTCGGCAGGGTTGTTCTTTTCCCTCCATTCTGTCTGCACCAGCTGACTGGCTACGGTGGGCTTCGACACATGCTCGGCATACCCTTTAGAGACTAGGATGTCCGCGACCCAATTCCAGACGTTGAGAACAACACCTTTCTTCAAATCCTCATATGATTTACCTCCGAAGCAGAGACGCGGAATATCGGTAGTGAGAACGATTTTCGTCGTCGAATGAAGATAGTCCAGACGGTTCTCATCAATTACCTCGGCGAAGGCCCGAAACATCCACCCATCGACGGGATGAGACTCTACTTAAACATAGTTTGGCACGGTAACTTCATATGCCGTGAATGTGAACTGGGATAATATTTTTGAGGGCGGCTGGAAAACGGGTAACAGGGATGAAAATAGCTATAGTGGGCTTGGGTGTGGCAGGGACCTATCTTTTGAGGCGTCTTTCAGTAGAGCATGAAGTGGTTGGGTTTGAAAGGCAGCCTCGCGAAAACTTCATGGCCATATGTGCGTGGGGTACTTCTCGCAATCACATCAAAAAATTCATGGCCAACGTTGACATAGACTTTGACGATTATCTCCTGCATTTAGGCGAGAACTTGATTTTGGACAACGGTCGTGAAACCTCTACGATTCCGATAAAAGGTCTCTGTACGTATGACAAAGCTCGTCTTCAGCTTGACATGACAAAGGGTCATAAAGTTCATTACGGAGTCACTCCAACGGTTGAGGATTTAGCGAAGGATTTTGACCTGATAATAGATGCGACGGGAATTTCGCGGGCGCTCTTGCCCCCGGCCGAGAGGGATGAAATCGTGCCCTGTTTCGAATACCGGGTGAGGTACAACGGCCGCATGCCCTACGAAGACTTCTACGTCCGTGTCTTCCCAAACACCAGTGGATACCTCTGGTATTTTCCGCTCAACGAAGGCGAAGTATACGTTGGTGCGGGTCATGTCTCCGGCCGTCACGTGAAAGAGGTGAATGATTTTCTCACAAACAACGGCGGTGAGATCGTCGTCCGTTATGGAAAATCGGTGAGACTGGCGCCGCCAGAATTTCTCCAACCTTTCACCGCGGGCAAAGTCGTCGGTGTAGGTGAATCAATCGGAACCGTCTTCCCCATGCTCGGCGAAGGAATAATCCCAAGCCTAGAATGCGCTGAAATATTTGTCCAAACGCTTGGTGACTTGAAGGAATACGAGAAAGAAGTTCTGAGAACCTTCAAACCTTTTTCGGACATGTACAAGCTCGTCAAGCTCAGGCAGAGGAACGAGCTCAGCTTTTCCAGGCATCTCCCACTTATCGTCCGATGCCACCAATACATGAAGAGCCGAGAGGAGAGGTTTGGGCTGACTATCCGGAAAAAGGACCTTTTGCTGATACTCAACGCCTAGCAGAAGGTTTATAAAAAGCCGTCACATCGCTGGACCAAGGTGGTCGAAACTAAAGCTCGTTTGCAGAAACTGTGGTTCCGAATACCCGAACGAGCTGAGGAACGTCTGCGATAAGTGTCTTGGCGCCCTAGACGTGTTATACGAGAAAATAGAACCGGGACTAAGAGCGAGAATCGCAAGCAGCCCAGTCCGTGGGGTATGGCGTTATGCAGAACTTCTTCCGGTTGAGAAAAAGTTCCGCGTGGATATCGGCGCCGGTGGAACGCCGTTGGTTAAAGCACAAGAGTTGGGGAGAATCTTGAACATCAGGAATCTCTACATAAAAAACGACACGGTCAACCCCTCTTTTTCATTCAAAGACAGGCCGGCCTCTGTCGCGGTCTCAAAGGCGAAGGAGTTCGGACTTCGAGTTGTCGGATGTGCCTCCACGGGTAACCTTGCTTCGGCGACTGTTGCGCATGCGGCCGCTGCTGGGTTGACGGGGTTCGTCCTCATGCCCGACACAGTGGAGCTGCCGAAAGTGAAACAAGCATCAATCTACGGCGGAAAGGTTATTCTCATCGACGGAACTTATGACGACGTTAACAGGCTCGCATACCTGCTTGTCGATTCATCCGAAGTGGGAATTGTCAACGTCAACCTCAGGCCCTTCTACGTCGAAGGTTCGAAAACCATGATTTACGAAGTCGTTGAAGCGCTCGGATGGAGAGCACCGCAGCACATCGTCGTTCCGATGGCCAGCGGAGCTCTGTTCGGAGCCCTGCATAAAGGCTTGGAGGAATTCGAAAAGTTCGACGTGATACATGGACACGAGACAGTTTTCCACGGCGTCCAACCAGTGGGTTGCTCCCCGATATCAACTGCCTTCGAAGAAGGGGCGGACGAAATCAGGCCTGTAAAGAAACCTGAAACACTCGTTAAAAGCTTGGCCATAGGGAACCCGGGAGACGGGCTCTATGCTCTAGCCATCGCGAGGAAAACTGGGGGAACATGCCAGAAAATCCGAGATTCTGAAACGGTCGAGGCCGTCAAACTTCTCGCCAAACACACGGGAATCTTCGCGGAGCCGGGAGGAGCGATAACGGTCGCCGCCGTCAAAAAGATGAGAGAGGAAGGAGTCATAGATGAGGGTGACGAAGTGGTCTGCTGCGTTACGGGCGCCGGGTTCAAGGTCGACGAGGTGCTTGAGCAGATAGGCGGTCAAACCTACGTCGTGCCGGCACGGGTCGACAGGATCATCGAAGTCCTAGAGGGAAAACACTCCGTCTCTATCTAGACTTTGAAGATTTTCTCCCTGGGTTTCGTCGAATAAACAGTGACTACCGACTCTCTGAACCTCTTGTTCGGCACGATGATGATACATTCGTCACCCGATATGATTGTCCGAGTTAACGTGATTTCGATAATTTTCCCCTTTTTCCCGTCGACCTCCACTTCGCTTCCGATGTTGATCCTTGGGTCCAGAACAAGCGATATGCCGGCGAAGACGTCGCTGACGTAGGGCACAAGGGAAAGGGCTAGGAGAAGGCCTAGAGCGCCCGCCGTCGCCAAAACACCGAGCACAAACTCAAAAAGCCGCCAAAGATAGGCGACATAGCCCACGTATGCGGCCGACAGGAGAACCAACACGGGATAAAGAATCTTCCTAGCCTCCTCCCTAAACCTCCGTTTTAGAAGGTGACGGACCAGAAAGACCACAACAACGAACGCAACCGAGGCAACTAGGGTGCCGAAAATTTCAGTTTCGAGCATGCATGCAAATCATAGAATGCTGATTTTACCTTTTCCCGGTTCAAGTGCTCGTAAAAATTCTTTAGTTCGTGACTGCGGGAGCGAAAGTCATCGAGACCTTTTGAACGACGTGGTATAGACGCAGAATTCGATGATTTCCCCCAAAGATAAGGTGGAAATCGTGATTCGGGCGTGTTAGACATAATCTTCACGGTAATCGCGTTGAAAACTGCACCAAAGCTCAGAGCTCAAGATCCCGATCACGGCTTCAGCCTGGTCAGACTCATCATCGCGATTATCAGTATTTTACACGAGGTTTTAAGGCTTCGACCGGTTTCCTTCGGTGTTTCTCCGCTTTCGAGCCTTTATGGGCTAGACGGCAGTTTGCCGCCGGTTTGCCGGTTAATCTTCTCGCTCATGTTTGTTTGGGATTTTTCGCTGGTTCTAGCGCATACACAGGCTGTTAGCAGTTTTGCTCATGTCCCTTATGTGCGAGTGGCTGCGGAGAGCAAGCGCCGGTGCAGTATATACTAGAGTTGACCATCGGCTTCGTGGTCGGCATGCTGGCGCACTTCGCAGCCCGGGGGCTTTGAGGATGATGTGCGCAAAGCAGGGGCCGGATTTCGCAGCTATTCTTGTCGTCACGCTTCCACACGTTCCTGAGCTGGTGCTCGCAAGGGGCAAGCCTCTTCTCAAACTCTCCGTCCCAGTTAAAGAGGTTCTCGATTGGTGCCCAAACCCTACATAAAGACGCGTGGAAGGCGGGTCACGCATTCCATCATGGGTCGGTCGGTAGACTGCAACATCGAGTCTTCGCCGTAGGCATAGGGACATGCTTATTTACTCACGTCGACTCATAGGTCGATTGAGATAATGGCTTGGGTCGCCGGTTGAAAGCGCTTGCGGCGTGCTTCGCCGCCTTCTTGGTGACTGCTGTACTGGTCCCCATGCTCATCGCCGCGGTGAGGATGCCGTCGTCCATGCTATATCTTCTACCACCCGACGTTATCAACTGGATAGGCTACATGGTCTGGTTTTTCGGATGGCCTAACATGGCCATGATAGCGGCGTTGGCGCTCTCCTTCGCATCTGGAAAGCTCAAAATCGCCGTTCCGGCCGGTCTGGCTGCAGGAGCCCTGTCCTACCTAGGTTTCATCGCGATAGTGACGTCGGTGTTGCCGTGAAAAGAATATACGGATTTTAGAGGAGCCATCCAACGCATAATTTCAGACACATGTGAACAGATGGAGCGGAGCCGCGGTTTCTCTGTTGCTAGTCTTGAAGCCGATTTAGATGTCTGCCGAGCCGTTTAATAGAAAGCGCGAAAAAATTATTAGAGTTGTTAAGCCTTCCACATGTTTTGGGATATTTCCGTTAGCCTTGTTTTTACGGTTCCCCAGTCGGCTGTTTCGGAAAGTTGATAGCTCAGAGCTGACTTGTTGACCGCGTAGCCTGTTTCCACGAGAAAGTCGAGATGCGATATTGTTTCGAGGATGGCGAGCCATTTTTCTAGGGGCTTTAAGGTGGCAAATTTTCCGCTCGACCAGCTTATTCGCTCCGCAATTAGCGAGGGCGTTGTATCACCTTGCGCTAAGGCTTGGGCCGTCTGCGACAATCTTTGATAATGGTGAGAAAATATTTCAGATATCCTCTGACGGCACTCCGTGAAAACTTCTCCGTGTGAAGGTAGGAAGAGGTCGACCTTGAGGCTTGCGACATAAACGACGCTTTCAAGATAACTCGATAGTGGATGGTATCCAGTTAGGGGAACGTAGGCAATGTTTGAAGTGTCGTCCATCAGAATTAGGTCTCCGGTGATGGCCGTGGAGCCGTCTGTTAGTATGATATGTCCGGGCGTGTGACCTGGAGTGTGAATAACTTTCCATCTACCGATCGAGGTTTGGTCTGAAATCGCATGGTCTGGTTCTGGAAGGTTTCGGATAAAACCCAGAGCCATATTAAAAGCCGCCATGTCTCCGACGTCGAAGATATTTGGTAACCAGTCGCCAGCTTGAAGCGCGTATTTGAGGGCCTTCAGCTCGTTTTCATGATAGAGAATTTCTGATTTTGTTTGTTCTTTGATTTTAGATGCTCCGCCGGCGTGGTCGACGTGGAGATGCGTCAAAACAATTTTCGATACATCGTGTTTTCAACCATAGGGTAAAGTTGGTCGACCGTGTCCGGGTATCCCGTATCGACCAGAACGTATCCATCGCCATGCGGCAACAGAAAAGCCCTGACGGGCTTATGAACACCAGAATGGAGTTCAACGACCTTGACACCGCCTAAAGCCTCCCAAACCTCTACCAACCCATGACGAATGAGACGACGCATTTGATTAAAATTTCTTACAAACACATCCGGAAAGAAAAGTTGCATACGAAATCTTTGGTCCGGAACAGGAATGACTCCACTTTCGGGCATCTCTCAATTTTTTAGCCCGGCAGATGGAGAAATAGATGCGGATGCCGGTCTTCAAACACGAGGAAAAACTTTCACCGGAATACGTTCCCGAAAAGCTTCTCTTCAGGGAAGGCGAGCTGAAGCTTCTTTTCGCCTTTTTTTCGTCTCTTTTGACGGACGAAAGGCCTTTTCACGTCAGAGTTTATCTCTCTGGTGCCGTCGGAACGGGGAAGACCAGTTTGGCCAAGATGTTTGGCCAATCAATCGAGCAAGAGGCGAGGAAACAGGGTAGAAAAATCCGGTTTCTACACATCAACTGCCGCATCCACAAATCCCTATACACCATATTGCGTAAAGTCGTTGAGCAGCTTGAAATCGACCTACCACGCCGCGGTTATTCCGACGAAGAAATCCTCGAAATCCTGGTCAAATTTCTCAGCTCAAACGGGGTCCGACTGATTCTGTGTTTGGACGAGGTAGAAGCCCTAATTGCAGAAGAGGGAGGAGCTCCAATCTACCTTCTTACTAGAAGTGGTGAAGACATCGAGGAGGGAAGCCTGCTTTCGCTCCTACTAGTTCTTCGAGAGCTTGAATTCCTCGAAAGGCTGGACAGCCAAACCCTCAGTGGGATGGGCGCCAACAACATCCACCTAAACGAATACGACCGCAACCAGCTTTTCGAGATCCTGCGATACCGTGCGTCAGAGGCATTTTACAGAAACGTGATATCCGATGAAGTCATTGAATTCATCGCGGAGATGGCTTCTGAGAGGAAAGACGCCAGATACGCCATCGACTTGCTGTGGAGGTCGGGGAAATACGCTGAGGCCGATGGAAGCTCCGTGGTCACGGCCGAGCATGTCAGGAAAGCTTTGGCCAGTGTTTATCCGACTATCAGACGCGAAAACCTATCATATCTTTCGAGGGACGAGAAGCTGGTTTTGCTGGCCGCGGCGCGATGCCTATCTACCAACAAGACCCAAGTTACGGCGGCTGAAGTTTTCCAGCTCTACAAAATGGTTTGTGAAGAATTTAGGTCTGAGGCGAAGGGCTACACTACTTTCTGGGAAACTCTTCAGCAACTACAGGACCTCGGTTTTCTCCGTCTTTCCGTCGTCAGCGAAGGCGTGAAAGGGAGGAAGACGTACGTTTACCTCCCGGGAATTCCTTCGCAGCTTCTGGAGCAGGAGGTCATGAAAGGTCTCGTCCGGAACCACGGCCACGCTGTTTTCTGACTTCTCCTCCCTTGAGAAATTCCACCTCATCAGGCGTGAGATTGAAAAAAGTCGCTAAATCATCATGCCCCTTGCCTATGATGATCTTGAAGAAAGGCAGGGCCTCTGTTTTGGCTTTACGAGTGGACATGTGAAGTTTTTCAGCTATCTTAGCCGATATCGTTTCGACCTTTTCTCTGGATGCTTTGGTCTGACCCAAAAATTTGATGTATTCAGGATAGTTGAACTTCACGAACCTGGGTGGAGTGGTTTTCTTTGAGAGGGAGACACCGGCCGTCATCAAAGCCGTTGCATACTTTAGGTAATGCCAAGCTTGGCGGCTGTTAATCCGCTGGAAATAGAGGTCTGCTTTGGCGAGGTGTTCAAGCGCCTCTGAGAGGTCTTTTGGCGAAAGCTGATTCGGGGCGTTGTCGAGAACCCACGTGAAGAACTCCGACGGGTCGATGTCAAGGTTGCGTAGCGATTCAACGGCGGCGGTGAAGGTTTTTGCGTTGAAGACAGCGGCCATGGCTTCGAAAACCGTTGTTTCCCGGTCTCGTTCACCTATGACAGAGCCTGCTTCGAGAGCTGAAGAATACAGCTGTAAGTCATTGATGGCCGACCTCAAATCTCCATCGGAGTTGTCGACTATTTTACGCAGCTCTTCATCGGATATTCGTAGCTTTTCTGCAGCCGCTATTTTTTTCAGATGAGCCGCAACCGATGGCTTAGGAATTTTGGAAAATTTGATCATGACGGACGCTTCTCTCAGCGGAGCCAGCTTGGGGTCCCAAGGGTCGTTCGCCACCAAGACTATAGGTACACGGCTTTCCCCGATGACCTGGACCAGTGTGGCTACCGCACCGGTATCAGCTCTCGCATCCAAACCATCGACCTCGTCCACGAGTATGATTTTTTTTGCGACCGTTGATAGGGACGCCATGGAGGAAGCTGCCCCTACAATCCTTTCGACGTTTTCTCTCGTTCTGAAATCGCTTGCGTTCATCTCTATGACCTCGTAGCCTTTTTCCTTTGCGTAGGCGTGAACAAGGGATGTTTTCCCGACTCCGGCGGGCCCGTGTAAAAGCACAGCTTTCTTTGACGGCTTACCTCTAACCCAACCATCGATCCATTCGAGAAATTCCGCAACAGCCTCCTTGTTTCCGACGACTTCCGAAACTTTCTGAGGCCTGTATTTTTCGGTCCAGAGAAGAGTCAAGCACCGGCCCTCTTAACTAGCGCGAGTTTGGCGAGAAAGGCTTGTAACTGGACTTCGGGCGTTCCCCCCTCCGATATGCGGAAATCTGTTTCCCCGATAAGGTCGAATAGTTTAATTTTCTCTGTTTCCGGCACGTTGAGGCTTGGAATTTCCCGCGAAATGGAATAAGTTATGTCCTGTGCTTGGTATCCTTGGACGTAGATAAGGTTCCGGAGTAGGTCGCGGGCCTCGGTGAATTTTCCTTCCAGAGCGAGTTCCAGCATCCTCCTCGTCTCTCCCTTGTACACCAAGCCCATCACGGTGTATACTGTTTTTTCATCGACCTTCGACGACAGAGACGCCGCGGATTGAAGAATGTTTATGGCCTTCCGCATGTCGCCTAGGCAGAATTCGTAGATAGCGTCAACAGCCTCTTCATCGACGACGAGTTTCTCCTTATCCGCAATCCTCTTTATCATGGTGTCGACCATCTCCCTACTCAGAGGCCTGAAGCGCATGACGGCGCAGCGGGACTGTATGGGCTCGATTATGCGGTTACTGTAGTTGGCGGCGAGAATGAAGCGGCATGTCGTCGAAAATTGTTCCATCGTCCGACGAAAAGCATGCTGAGCCGCATCAGTTAACTGGTCGCTTTCATCAAGCAACAAAACCCGGAAACCAACGCCGCCGAAAGGCACGGAACGAGCATAAGTCTTCACACGCTCACGAATCGTCTCGATTCCTCTTTCATCGGAAGCGTTGATCTCGACAAAATGCCCGTCCTCTAAGTATCTCGGGCCGAAAAGCTCCTGAGCGAAGGCGTGTGCCGTAGCCGTTTTTCCTGTTCCGGGCGGTCCAGCGAAAAGCATGTGAGGAACGTTTTTCGTTGCAACTATGTTCTTTAGGGATGTTACGACGTGTTCTTGGTCGACGATTTCATCAAGTTTTCTGGGTCTGTATTTCTCAATCCAGGGGATGTTGCCCGCGTTAGCTTCGGCCAATCACTTGTCACCCGTGCTACGGCCTCAAACCCGGAATATGGCTTTAGCGTTTTCCGTCGTCGTCTCCACGACGGTATCCAAAGCAATGTTCTTGAGCCTTGAAATTGCTTCGGCTGAAACCCTGATGTTCGCAGGTCTGTTGACCACGCCTCTTTCAGGCCCGAGAACGGGTGCGTCGCTTTCAAGCAACAGATTCTCGAGGCCGAGTCTCTTGACCATCTTTTGTTTCTGCTCCGACCGTACCACCGAAGGAGGAATCGAGAAGAAATACCCTTTAGCAGCTCCTCTCGCGGCTTCGGAGGCAGCCCCGTCGAAGGCATGCATGACGACACGCTCAGCGCCAGATTCGATCAAAACATCAAGAGCATATCTTCCCGCGCTTCTCGAATGGACCACAACCGGAAGGTCGAGGCTCTTAGCCACTTCAATGAACTCCCTGAAAACCTTTGCCTGCAACTCCCTCGAATCCTTCGCCCCCCAGTAGTAGTCAAGTCCCACCTCGCCCACCGCGACTATGCGGCTACGATGACGGTAAATCAGTTCGATGACTTTTTCGTAGCCATCCAAGGCATAGGGCTCTATCCCAAGGGAGCCGTGAACGTACGCTCCGTCGACAACGGTGAGAACCTTCAAACAATCATCGAAGCCGATTCCCGAGGTTATGATTGCCTTGACCGAAGACTTCTTCGCCTCAAGCAAAACCTCCTCCAAGTTTGAAAACAACGGCTCCTCGGTTAGGTGGCAGTGAACGTCTATCACGGCGGTAAAATACAGGTTTCATTATATATTGTTGAGCCTTGAACGTTGTTCGCTGTGTCTGCAGCTCTGTGGTAGAAGACATGGATGACCTAAGGCTTTCTAAATCTAATGATGTCGATGTCTTTAGGTGTGCTAACGAGTTCTGCGGCCTCGAAAAAATTGTTGAGATCTCGGTCTCAAGGAAACGGGTTGAGTTGAAGTTTTCTCCTATGTTCAGCGACTACAACCTACTTTTCATGGGTCGTGACGCCTTAGAGGAATCGCTTAAGAGGCTTGGAGAGAGAGCATTGGAAAACCTCGGAGTCGGGAAAGGTTTAAAGAGGCGGATACGGTTTAGATGAAACATGGGTTTTCGTTTCCAGGATGTCGAAATCTCCTGGCTCGGTCACGACAGCTTCCTCGTGAAAAAAGACGTTTTGATTTACATCGACCCTTACCAAATTAAGGCCGGGCCAGCCGCCGACTTGGTTCTAATAACTCACGACCATTTCGACCATCTCAGCCTCGACGACCTGAGGAAGATAGTGACGGACAAGACAACGATTGTTGCGGCGAAACACTGTGGCGGCGAGTTAAAAAAACTCGGTAAGGGGGTTGTCAAGCCTGTTTCCCCGGGAGACGAAGTTACGGTCGGAAATGTCAAAGTTCGTGCTGTTCCCGCCTACAACGTCAACAAATTCAGGGAACCGGGTAAGGTTTTCCACCCAAAGGAATACGGAGGAGTTGGATACGTGCTGACGATTGGGAATGTATCGATATACCATGCCGGCGACACAGACTACATCCCAGAGATGAAAGGTCTGAAGGTTGATGTCGCCCTTCTTCCGGTCAGCGGCACCTACGTGATGACCGCGGCTGAGGCAGCGGAAGCTGCTAAAGCCATCAAGCCGAAAATAGCGATACCAATGCACTATGGGGCCATCGTCGGGTCAGAAAAAGACGCCCAAGAGTTCAAACGTCTTTACGGCGGCGAAACCGTAATCCTTACCAAAGAGGCTTAAAGGTGTCTATGCTTTGGCCTCTTGTGTCGAGGGACACGACCACATCTACCATGGTGCCTTGAACATTTACGACGGGAGAGAGCTTCTGAAAGTGGTTGATGTCTGGAGATGCAGAAGGTGCGGGGTTTTGCGTGTTGGGTTGAGAGGTCCTGAAGTGTTGGGGTCTGTCGAGGGTATGCTTCCCGACATCCAAGATGAAAAGCATTGGGTGTTGCTCGTGTGTAAAACGGGACAGCAGCCATGCTTCGAATTGCTCCAACTACGCGACACCGACCAAATCAGCCACCGATGCACGGGAACTCAAACTCTTCACTACGTCCGTGGTAAAGGTGTTTTCTATGGGGTTGACGGGCCACCCGCGTCCGACTGCTACGTGTACGAAATTCGGAAAATAGTTCGCGGCTACATTGATTTATCGAAGACACCGCCTGAAGTCGTCAGCCTAATCAGGTGAAAAACCTTCGGGAACCCGTGACAGATGCTCGTGGAGAATCTTCCAACATCCACCAACCTTTTCTAGGACGAGGGTGCATCGTGCGAGGCCTTTCACGAATTTCCCTTCGAAAGCGTAGTCGTTCACAGCCATTCCCTTGTATTGTAGCGTGAAGAACGCCAAAGCTAGGTGGCCGCTGGTTAATACGCGGAAGTTTTCTACGCTGTATTCGAAATCAACAAGCTGAGTCATCAAACTCATCTTAAGCTGGAGGCCTTCCTCCCTTTCTTGAAGCCTGTAGGGAGGTAGGTCGCTGTAACGCGTGTATTCAGAGCTGTGGAGGTCGTCGAATTCTTCCGACATCCCCTGCTTTCCAAGCTCAAACATTTTCAACACGGTTTGGTAGATTTCTTCAGCGACTTTGTTCAAGCACCACCTCACCGTTGAGAATTTTTTGCTGAAGCGCTAGCTCAACATCCCCCTCAGAAATCCCGTATGTTTTCAAGTTTGCCATATCATCTGGGTCAATCATCGTTCTGACGTTTGGCCCGCCCACGCTCTGATAAACCACTCCTTCGAACCTCGCTTCCAGACCTTTGACAAAAATCTTGCCCCGCAGTACCTTGAAGGGAAAATCTCCTTCAACAGAGAGAATCAAAACTTTATCGATCATATCCGTCCACCCGTTTCAAGAGCATGCAAAAGTTTCTCCACTAAGCTCTTCTGAGCGTTACTGGGAGGCATTTTGCTGGCCCATTGACCGAGATGAACCGCTGTTTTGGTGATAAAGGATTGGACGTCGCGGATGTTTTTGAGCGCTACCGCGGGGATCGAGCTCAAGTCCACTGGAGCTATAGATGTCTGCATGAAGGGCCCGAACTCATCCCTCGAAACCTTGACGGCAATAACACGGCCTCCTTCGAGCATGTAGGTAACCCCCGCGACCGAAGATATCTCGATTCCCCATTCGATTCCCGGGGGAGAAAAGGGCAGAAGACTCTCGATCAGCTTGAGCAGGTTTTCTTCAGTCGGCGTGTTTCGTGCTGTTTCGTAAGCTGCCAAAAACTTCTCCACCTTGTCCACGGCAGCCTCCTGCAGAACCGTGCTTTAACGCTTTTTACGTCGTAACACGGTCGGAGAATTTGCGGAATGAAAATCGACCCAGCCAGGAAATTTTTCCCCAAAAGTTTCAGCGACAGAGACCGGGCTGTTTTCGAAGCCGGAATAGCTCTAGGATCTCTTTTTCACAGCGTTCTGGGTCTACCGGCATCGGCTGACTCGAAAAAAATGCTCGAAAATGCTTTGGAAAAATCCTTTGGCCTCCAACCTTTCAGAAGACGTGTCAACGTGGTTCTGAAAGGTCTGCGGAGGAAGAGGGGTCCTTACCAGTATGACTCAGTGACCGCCGAAAAGCTCGAAGCTACTGTTGTAGTTGTTTACGGCAGCGCGACCGTAAAGGCCTCGGTTAGATATTTTCCCAACATCGGGTATCCGCTAATGTATGTCTCAGAAGTTATCGAGAGAAAATCCTCCTCCTCTCCTCGTCCATGTAGTGTGATTCGAACGGGAGGAGGTCGGCGTAGTGTCTGAGATGTTCTCGGTCGATTTTCTCGGGGATGTTTAGGACGAGCTTGATTTCGAGGTCTCCGCGGCCGCCGCCGTAGTTGGGAGGCCCTTTACCTCTCAAAACGAGAGGCCTGTCGAGAAGCTCGCGTCGAAGCCTAATCTTCAAGTTTTCGCCGAAAAACGGAATATTCAACTCACGCTGCATCAGGACTTCGCTTGGAGCAACAGGAAGCAGCATGACGAGCCTGTCCTTGTTTAGGAAGAACATCGGGCCGGTCTTAACCCTAACTCTAACAACTAAATCACCTCTTGCGCCGACAGACTTGTCGAAAAGACCTTTTCCCCTTAGGATGATGCTCTCGCCGTCCGAGACGCCGGCGGGGATGTTCACCACGACTTTTTCAGTCCTTGTTAAAACGCCGCTTCCACGGCATGTTGAGCAGGGTTTACGAACGACCGTCCCGTGTCCGCCGCATTTCCCACAAGTCGTAACCGAGGTGAAGTACATGAACCCGGTCTGCACCCTTTCAACCCTTCTTCCCGTTCCGCCACAGGCTTCGCATTTGTCTACGTGACCCGGCTCGCCACCGGTTCCGCCGCATCTATTACAGGTCTCCGGATAGGATATCGGGACTTCTTTGACTCCGCCTTTGAAAACTTCTTCGAGTCCAACCTCAGCTTCGACCACCGTGGGCTCTGCCTGTCTCTTTTTCCTCCCAAACCCGAAGAACCTGTCAAAAATTGACTCGAAGTCGCCCAGCCCAAGGTCCCGGAACAGCTCGTCAAAGTCGACCCAAGTCGACCTGAACAAATCTTCAGTGGTGTAAGTTTGGGAAACTCCAGCCTTCCCGTACATGTCGTACAGTCGTCTCTTTTCATCGTCGACGAGCACCGCGTAGGCCTCGCTGATCTCCTTAAACTTCTCCTCCGCATCGGGGGATTTGTTCCTGTCGGGGTGATACTGGAGAGCGAGGCGCCTGTATGCTCTTTTTATTTCCTCCTTTGTAGCGTTCCTGGGGACTCCCAGAATCTCATAGTAGTCCTTGCCGTTCTCTGGCATATTCAGCTCTTCTTCTCAGTATCGGAAGGTCCTTGGCCGTAAACCGCTCCCCCTATTTTCTGGGCCGATGCTCTCAGTTTGTCGAGGGCTGTTTTGATGGCTTGAATGTCCTTTCCAGCTAAAGCTTCCTTGAGCTTTGCTAAATCGTCTTCAACCTCTTTCTTAGCCTCGGGAGACATTTTATCGCCAAACTCCTTCAAAGCCTTCTCGACGGTGTAGATCATCGAATCCGCCTCGTTCCTGAGCTCGGCCTCCTGCTTCTTCCGTCGGTCCTGCTCCGCGAACTGTTCAGCTTCACGGATCATTCTTTCCACCTCCTCCTTAGACAGACGATGCGGCGCCGTTATCTTGACGCTAACGTCTTTCTTCGTGCCGAGGTCTTTGGCCGTGACTGTAAGGATGCCGTCAGCGTTGATGTCAAAGGTAACTTCGATTTTCGGAACTCCACGGGGAGCCGGCGGTATTCCAGATAACGTGAACCTGCCAAGCGAGACGTTGTCGGCGGCCATCGGTCTTTCGCCCTGCAAAACATGTATCTCGACGCTGGTTTGGAAGTCTGCTGCAGTAGTGAATATTTCGCTTCTCCGCACGGGGATGGTCGTGTTGCGGTCTATGATTTTTGTGAAGATGCCGCCTAGCGTCTCTACTCCGAGAGAAATAGGCACCACATCTAACAAAACTATGTCCTTGTCCTTCAGCTCGCCGGCGAGTATCGCTGCCTGAATAGCTGCTCCCATGGCGACGCATTCCATAGGGTCAACTCCGCGTTCCGGCTCTTTGCCCAAAACACTTTTAACGAATTCTTGAACGATCGGCATCCTTGTCGGCCCACCGACGAGGATGATTTTGTCGATCTCCTCGGGTTTGAGCTTCGCGTCCTGTAGGGCCTGCATTATAGGGCCTCGACATCTCTCGACTATGGGCCTAACAATCTGCTCGAGGGTCGCCCGGTTCAACCTCATGTAGAGGTTTTTGGGCCCCGAGGAATCGTACGCAATGTAGGGAAGGTTTATCTCCGTTTCCGTCATCGAAGAAAGTTCTATCTTCGCTCTTTCCGCGGCTTCGCGGACTCTGTTCATGGCGGAAGGATCTTTGGATAGATCGATTCCGGTTTCCCTCCTGTAGGTTTCAACGATGTAGTCGACGAGCGCTCTGTCCATATCTGTTCCACCGAGCTGAGTATCTCCGGAAGTCGCCTTGACTTCGAAAACTCCCTGCCCAAACTCCATGATGGTAACGTCTAACGTTCCTCCTCCTAAGTCAAAGACAAGAATTTTCATCTCCTGGTCGAGTTTGTTCAGACCGTAGGCTAGGGCTGCGGCCGTCGGCTCGTTGATTATGCGAACAACTTCGAGGCCCGCGATCGTTCCAGCGTCCTTCGTAGCCTGTCTTTGATTGTCGTTAAAGTAAGCTGGAACAGTGATGACGGCCTTCTTCACGGGTTCGCCGAGGAATGACTCCGCATCCCTTTTGATTTTCTGGAGTAGGAAGGCGGAAAGCTGCTGAGGCGTGTACTCCTTTCCGTGGAGTTTGTAGCGGAAATCCGTTCCCATCTTCCTCTTCCAAGCAGTGACAGTCCCCTCAGGGTTCA
Source organism: Candidatus Caldarchaeum sp. (assembly GCA_033580815.1). Classification (GTDB taxonomy): domain Archaea; phylum Thermoproteota; class Nitrososphaeria_A; order Caldarchaeales; family Caldarchaeaceae; genus Caldarchaeum. The sequence goes on from JAVQUC010000002.1 coordinate 77,713, forward strand.
GAACGGCTTGTCTCCTCGCTGGCTCGCCGACGAGAAGGTCACCTTCTTTTGTGAAAGCCACGTACGAAGGGAAAGCCTTGCCATACAGCGTTACCCCTTCCACGGAAGGGATTATCGTAGGTCTTCCACCTATTACTACCGCGGCAGCCGAGTTGCTTGTTCCGAGGTCGATACCAATAATTTTCTCCGCCAACCCACAACACCCCTGCAGTAAATCCTGGAAACACGTCTGTTTAGCTCCAATTAAAATCTATGTCGCCGAATCATCTGCCAAAAGCTAGAAAAGCGACGTATAGGGCGAGCAGGATGACGGCGTTCGGAATTGTGATTTTCCCTCGTTCCGAAAAGAACCAGAAGGTCATGCTTACAAGTATCACAAATAATACGGTGTAGACATGGGATGTCAAGACTATGTTTGCGCCTGAAAGGGCGAGGAGAGAGCCGAGGATGAGGGTGACGTTCGTGAGGTTTGAGCCAACGGCGTTGCCTAAAGCCATCGCGTGTTCACCCCTCCTCATCGAAGCCGCCACTGTCACGAGCTCAGGCGCGGAGGTGCTTACTGCTACTAGCTTTGCACCGACTTCGAGCTGCGATATCCCGGTTATCTCAGCTATGGCTCGTGCTGCTGCAACAAGCTGTGTGGCGGAAAAAACTAACAACCCCGCACTCAGCATAATCTGAATCAGTATCCTAAAAGTTGAGGTTTTAACCACGTGTGACACGACGGTCGGTGGCCTCTTATTCCCATAAGCGATGTAAACGTACAAGGCAAAAAAGGCCATCAGCAAGACACCAGTCCAAGACGAAACCGCGGGAAAGTACAGCAACATTATAGGGATGAGCGTTGAAAGATACAGCACTTCGACCAGCGATTTCGAGAACGAATCTGTTATCGTCAAAGCTTTTCTGGCGAAAATCATGGAGAAGGCTGTGACGAGGCTGATGTTCACGACGTTTGAACCAAAGATATCGCCCACCGAGATTTCCACCACACCCTGCAGAGCTGAGACAGCCGCGACGGTCCACTCAGGGGTCGAAGTCAGGACCGAAAGAAGGATAAACCCAATCATGAATCGGTCTAGACCGTATTTATCAGCGAGCTCTTCGGCACCCCGGACGACGAGATAGCCAAAAAAAGATACGCCCAAGCCAGCCAGAGCGAACAGACCGGCGGCCTCCAGAATTTCGGCCAAACAAAAGCCTCCTTTCTCAAGTTCCGGATTTTTTCGGTTTGGCAACCTTGACCTTCGGCGGTTTTAGGATTTTGTCGTGTAAACGATAACCATTTGAAACCACTTCGACTATTGTGTCAACCTTTACATCGTCGGATTCAAGTACCTCCGCTACTTCGTGGTCGAAGGGGTTGAACTCTTTTCCCACTACGTCCATCCTTTCAACGCCTTCCGAAACGAGAATCTTCTCAAACTGCTTGAGAAGCATGTTCAGAGCCTCGGAGGTCGCAGGCTGGAGTTCTGAACTAGCCGTTCCTTTGACAATCCTTTCAAAATCCTCATACACTACAAGCAGTTTACGCATGATTCTTTCGACCGCCGCGGCTTCTGCACGTTTTATCTCCTTTTCCCAAGCCTTCCTCATGTTGGCCAACTCTGCCATCGTGTATGAAAGCCTCTCCAACAACTCCTTCTTCTCAGCCTCAAGGCTCTCTACCAGCTTATTCGCACCCTCTTCCGACATGGCTACATAGATTACGCATCTTTGAATTAATTGGTTTTTCTTCGCCGCAATGCTTTAAAGTTTGGTGAGATGCCTACCGTTGGGCCCGTGGCGCAGAATGGATAGCGCGGCGGCCTCCTAAGCCGTAGGTCGTGAGCACATCGACGGAAGCTCTGTGCCGGCAGGGTTCAAGTCCCACCGGGCCCGCATCTCAAAAACCCAACAATTGGATTTTAATAATGGATTTTCGCATCTTCCGGCGAAGCGGTTGTGAAGAAGACGGTACTGTCTCTGATGGTTCTGCTGATGTTGGCGTCTTTCTCATTGTCTGAAGCGGAGGTATTGCCTTCGAGGACCATCCATGTGGAGGATGGTGGTTTGGTGTTCATAACCGACGTCGTTCCAGTGGGGACCGCGAATGAGGTAGTGCGGCTTGGCTTTCCTTCAGACATGGCAGGAAACCTTGCGGGCTATTATCTACTGAATGACGACGGTCAGATATCGGTGAGCGTTTCAGATGACATCTTATGGCTCGAGGCTTCTCCATCCACGAGGTGGAGCGGCCAAACTGTCTCGCTTGTGACCGTTTGGCAAAAAGTGTTGGTGGAAACGCGGCAGGGCAGGTATCTGATATCGATGCCCGCGAACCCAATAAGACAATCCATAACGCCGGAGCTATTGGTTCTCGTCACCATAGACGGCACCGCTTCGATTTCCTCGGTCTCCGGTGTCGGTCTTCAAATCTCGTCCGACAAAAGGAGCGCAAACGGCACGATTACTGAAATTCCCCGCGGCCAGTTCAACACTCTGAACGTTTTCTTCGAGTCACCGGACCTGCTCAGATACATTATCGAGGAGGCTAACGTTTTGGTTGATATCGAGACGAAGACGGTCACTGCGGACCTGCTGATAGCTAACCTTGGTGATGCAGGTTTTTCGTCTGTCGATTTGAAGCTTGGCAGAACAGCCTCTGTTGTTTCCGCCCGTTCCGGAATCGTGAACCTCAAAACCTCCTGGGACGCGGAAAACGGAGTTCTCAACTTAGAGCTTCTTCAAGAGCTGGAAAGAAACCAGAGAACGAAGTTTCAAGTGGTCTACGTCTCAGAGGAAGTTTTTAGACGAAGTGGAGAAACAGTTGAAGTATTTCCGCCCAACTATCTCAACGCCACGGTATCAACATATTACCTGACAGTTAGGACTCCGCCCGTTTCAAGCATTTCATACAACACTGAGCCCTGGGAGCTAAAGACAACGGACGAAAACCGCCGCCAGATCACTTTCAGGTTCACCGACGTATACATCACAGGCCGCGAAAAGCTAGTTTTAACTTATTCCGAAGCTCCGAACATCCCGATTCCGCTAATCATTCTCGGCTTTGTCGCCTTTCTGGCGGGATTTTTGGTCGTCAGGTCCACCAAGACAGCGAAGGAAAAAACCGAAATACCCGGGTTGAAGCAGTTCCGAAAATCGGTCGAGTCGGCTGCTGAAAACCTTATTCAGGAGATTGAAAGAATCGGAACTGATGAAAAACAGAAGAGAACGTTTAAAAATGTGGAGGAGTTGCTCCGTCCGTTCAAATTTGCTCTTTCGGAGTTGAGAAAAGAGCTGAAGACTCCGGAAGCCATGCAGGTTTATTCATCTGTTGAGGAGGCTGTCAACGAGCTTTCATCAACCATCCAAGCGCTGAACAGGCTTGCGGAAGACTATCAATCAAACAGGATATCTAAAGCTGTGTACAGGAGGATTTACAGCGACTACAGTAGGGAATGCAGAAAAATACTGGACAGACTGATGAACGTTTTGGACAGAGCTATCCTGCAGTGATGGTCTCCACTGTTTTCGCGACTCTCTCTGCTGGGTCTTCCATCCTTGAAACAAGGTCGGCCGCTCTTCTACGGATTGTGTCACGGCCGTTGACGGCCTGTTTGATGATTTTATCTGCCGCCTTGAGCAAACGGTCGAACTCCCTGACGTGGAGTACAAGTTTTCGCCGGATTAAGTAGCGGATTATGAGCGGCGGCCTCTCGGGGTAAATCGAGAAACAAGGAATTCCAAACAACGCGGCTTCCTGTGTCATAGTTCCCCCACCCCCGATGAAGAGGGTCGCGAAGTAGATGAGGTCATGGTTTTTAACCGGTTTTTCGACAACCAACGCCGACCCTCCAAGCTTGTTTTTCAAAAATAACGTTTCGTCATGGTATCGTGGAAGGACGACTGTCTGAGTCCTGATTTTTTCGACAAATTTTCTGAGGAATTCGCTGTAGCTTTCGAGGTCCCAATTTGTTCCGCGAAGATATGAGGCCTTGTATTCGGGAGACCTGATCAACACGTACTGGTTTTTTTCGAGTCCAAGCTCATCCAGATTCTTTTCGTCGGGTTGGTATTCTTTTATCCAGGCCGCTGGGTCGAGAGCTCTATAGAGGATGATGTCACTGTCTTTTACGCAGTATTTCCGCCACGTAGTTTTGCCAACTATCCAAGGAGTTAGGATTTTTCGTGAAACTGGTGCGGCGAGCCGGTTCACGGGTGATTCCGGCGTGTCAGAGGCCAACACATGCGGAAGAGCAAGTCCATAAGCTATTCTCGCAGCCTCGGGCGACCCACTCGAAACTGCGCAGTCGAACCGGTCTAGAACCCGCAGCAATTCAGCCGTTCGTTCCACGCTTTTGACCAGCTTATCACGGAGGCTCGCGCCACCGAATTCTCCGACGACATAGCATTCTTCCTTAATATCTTCAACGAATGGTGTGAGCTGTTCGTAATGTCGAAACGTGTAAATTGTTTCATGTCCATTCTTCCTAAGGAGTTGCCCGACTTTTCTAAAAAACCAGAATTGCTTTGGTGTTAGAATGTCCAGCCAGATTTTCGCCAACCGGTTTTACCTCCTCCTCTTCGGATTTGGTTTGTGGGATTATTTAACAGTCTGGAATAGGAAAAACTAATACTTCGAATGAATGGTTAGCCGTCATGGATGCTTTCACAAAGTTTGTTTTACCGGTTGTTGCGGCCGCCGTTGTGACGCTGGCCGTGCTACCCATAAGCATGCGATTGTCCCGGCGGTTGGGTGCTGTTGGGCTTGACGTTCACAAGCCCACTCCATATCAAGTACCGAAGCTCGGAGGTCTCGCCGTAGTCGCTGGTTCGGCTGCTGGGTTTCTCGTTTACTGGCTACAGTCCGGAAACTCTGTGTTCATCTCACTTTTTCTCTCATCTCTCGTGGCGGCCACCATTGGGTTGGTCGAAGATTTCAGGGAAGTTAATCCAGTAATCAAGCCCCTTCTTCTGACTGCGGCAGGTGTTCCCGTGGTTCTCGCAGGCGCCTATTCTCCAAATCCAGTACTGCCATTCGTGGGGGCGACGAGGCTCACCATCGTTTATCCACTGCTTGTCCTCGTGGGGTTCGCTGTAGTCTGCAACGCCGTCAACGGCGTGGACGTCCTAAACGGCTCCATGGCCTTAACCAGTCTCGCATCCCTTCTTTCCCTCACCATAGTATCCTACATCGAGAACAAACCAGAAATATTCGCAATATGTCTCGTCATCTCTATATCTCTAGCCGTTTTTCTCACGAAGAACTTCTATCCAGCGAAAACATTTGCCGGTAACATAGGCAGCCTTTACGTCGGCGCCGTTATCACCTTCGCGGCTATCGCCGGAAGGATGGAGGTTGTCGCGATAATAGCTCTGATGCCCCAGATTATGAACGAATTTCACATCATCTACTCTCTGAGAGGGTTGAAAAGTGGCAAAACAATCTCGGTTAGGCCGACCATCGTGACTTCGTCATTGATAGAAGCTAACCCGGACAGAAGGGCGGCGATAACCCTTCTACGCATGATAACGGCAGGAACTCGGTTGACTGAGAAACAAGCGGTCAATAGGCTCACGCTTCTCACGCTCTATTCATCCCTCCTCTCGATTCTCACCTACCTATTTCTTATCAGAGGTCTTTGACATGAGGACTCTTGCGTATTTAGTGCTGTTGCTGACGATTGTTTGGATGCTGTTCCTTGCCGCGTCTTCAACCATCGCTTTAGTCGTGATGCCCGTTCTCGAAGGCACAGACAGGGGAATATTCAGCTCGGCGGCGAGAACGTTACTCGGGCTTGTTGTGTTTGTCGCTTGGGTGGTCGGGTGGCAAAGGCTGACAGAGTTCTGGCTTTACCGAATTCTTTTGAGGAGGAGGGTGCAATGACAATTTTATTCGCCGCAACCGATGAAACGGGTATCTGTGCGGCATTGAAATTGTCGAAAAAAGGCTTCAGCATATCTTTCTATACCCCAAACCCCTACTCCGAGGCCAGAGCTTCTACATACGACCCACAGCTCCATAGATGCGTGGGTAAAACAGATTTCATAAAGCTCTGCGCCGAAGAGAGGTTCATCGTAGCCTCCGAGCCGGTCGATAGAGCAGACGAAGTCTGGATACACGTAAACACATACAAAGAAGGAAAAAACGAATACACTTCAGCCGCTAATTTAGTTAAGCTGGTTGCCGAAAAAACCAGGGAGACGAACTTCCTGGTGTTATGCGGTTTAACCAAGGTCGGAGAGGCCAACACTCTAATCAATTCGTTCGTGCGGCGCTGCCGGGCGGAAGTATCCGAACATCTATACGTGGGCGGGCTTTCGCTTTTCGACTCGTACCTACCGTTGTGGACTAGCAGAACCCCTACGTCCGCGACAACTGTTTCAACGCTCAATTCGATACGGTTTGACAAACTCGAAGAAGCGGAAGCCGCTACCATATCAGTAATCTTTTCACGGGTAGCATCGGTTCAGGCAATAGTGGAAATCGCGACTCATTTCGGCCATGACCAGATCATGGCAGAATGTCTCGACAATAGCATCATGACACAACAAGAGACATTAGATGTGTTGGAGTACTATAGGTCGCACCGAATGCCACCCCTAATTGATAACATGTTGGGCAAAATGCGGAGAATCGCCGCAAAAAGGGCGAGGCGAGCTCTGTCTCAGGTGAACGAAATGGCGAAAAAATCTAGGAAGCAGCTGCGGATACTTTTTGTGGGCGCTTCGGACAGCCTATTCCAAAAAATGGAGTACAGCATCAAGCGCAAAAACGTCAGATTTCATTTCGTGAACGAGCAGCAACTGATGGACGATGGCTTTGAATCTTACAAGGGTTTTGACGCCGTTTTACTCAACACTAACAGGCTTGATTTGCTGCGGCACTTTGGCAAACTCTACGAACATGTGTGGTTCGTGCCTGCTGTTTGAGGTGATGAGCGTTGGCTAGAGTGGCCGTGGTGGGGGCTGGTTTTTGGGGAATGAATCATCTGCGAGTTCTCAGCGACATAGATGGGGTCGAGCTGGTGGGTGTCTGCGACATAGACGAGAGCAGAGCCATTAACGCTGGTCGAAGGTTCGGCATCAAAAACGTTTTCACTGACGTGAACCTGATGCTCGAAAAAACCGAGCCGGACGCGGTGACCATATGCACACCATCAACCACTCATTCATGGCTGGCAGTGAGGACACTGGAAGCTGGATGCGACGTCTTGATAGAGAAACCAATGGCGGCAACAGTTTCTGAAGCAGTCCAGATAATCGAAAAGATGAGGGAAGTGAAAAAACTGGTTATGGTAGGGTTTATCGAAAGATTCAATCCCGCCGTCCAGTATGCGAAAAAAGTGATAGACGAAGGTGAGATAGGCGACGTTCTTCTCTTCTATGGGAGGAGGATTGGCTCTTGGCCGGAGCGCATCGGGGACACGGGGGTTGTCAAGGATACGGCGGTGCATGACATAGATTTAGTGACTTGGATTTTCAGAACAATGCCGGAAAGCGTCTATGCGATGTGCGGCCGGCTCAGACACAGCTACGAAGACCACGCACAGATATTCATTTCTTACCATGAAGGGAAAAGCGCTCTGCTGGAGGCAAACTGGCTTACACCGCGGAAGAAAAGAGAAATGCAAATCACAGGTGAAAAAGGAGTCGTATCCGTCCGCTTCATCGAGCAAGAAGTCGTAGTGGAAAAAGCGGAGCAACTGATAATTCCAAACCTGAAATACGCGGAGCCGCTGAAGAACGAACTACGACATTTCATCGAATCCGTTCAACACCGAAGAAAGCCCGCCGTGGACGCCCTCGACGGGCTGAGAGCTACATTCATAGCAGAATGCATTCTCGAATCAGCCCGAAGAAAACAACCCGTCAAGCCAGCGGAGCACTCAAAAGATATAGAGGAGGCAAACCTTCTCACCGAAGTTTTCACGATTTGACATGTCACGTGGTAAGTATTTGAAATGAGCTAAGCCCTTGCCCGAACACGACCGACCTCAAAACTAGCGCAACTAATCAGCTGACGAGGTTGTTTATCACGGTTACGTCTTCGCGGCGCTTTAGCCGTCCGGCTGCCGAAGCGTTAACTGGAGCATGTTTCAGCCAAGCCGACGCCTACAACGGGGTTTTGTGGGGCCGCCCGGATTTGAACCGGGGACCTCGCGGGCCCAAGCCGCGCATCTTAGACCAAGCTAGACCACGGCCCCTCAACATCACTTCGTTATGGCTCGAATAAATATTATGTGAGGAGTTCTATCCCTCGGAGTCCGATTGTGTATTCGTTCCATTCTGTCGGATGTCTGACACCCCGTAAAAACCGGATGCGGAGAAATCGCCGCAGGTTCCCGCCCATTTCCTCCATGGTCATCTCTATTACGCCGTCAGAAAGAGAATACAGAAGGTGTGTTAGCTTCTGCTCTAGGATGTCCGGGACAATGACCGCCACACACGTTGCGCCGCTCCTCCTTACGTCGGAAGCAACGGCTTGATAAAACTTGAAGGCATTTTCAGAGGGCACGTAGGCGAGGAGCGTGCTCAAATCATCGATGACCAGGAAGAAGTTTTTCTGATAATCGGCCGCTTCCAGAAATTTCTGTCTGATTTCTAAAAGGCTTGCTTCGGGACTAATGGTGTATTTAGCGAGGGAGTTGCTTTCTCCTCGCGTGTGGCAGTCGACTATCACCATTGATTCGTTCATCAAATACTGGCTTAAATCGACGGACACGGAGTTGGCGAGGTCGAGGAAGTTCTGAGGAGCCATGGTTGTAAGGACGTAGATCGACTTCCGACCTCGGCGCAGTGCCTTCTCTGCTGCTTGGACCGCGAGAAGAGTTTTCCCCACTCCGTTAGGTCCGGTGAAAATTATCGAACCATTTTTTGAAATGACGGTGTCAATCACCCAATCAGCGCTCAGTTGCATTCGCGCTCCCTCTCTTCACGGGTTTCTCCAACGTGACTCTTCTCCAGTCCCGGAGGAGAACCAAGAAAGCCGCCGTCAAGAGAAGGAAAAACAACAGGCCGGATAAGACGTCTACACCCACGGGTAAGGGCCCCACTCTCCCCCCTAGCTGCATTAATGCTATCCCCCTCCCCGTAATCGAGACCAACGCAGCGGCTATTAAGATTTTAAAGAACCTTCTAAAAATTCCTAGGCTCAACTCCTTAGCGATACCAAAAAGCACCACTGTAAAGCCGACTGTCAACAGCAGCGTAAGAAATACAAGAATCAACTCGACATCGGCCGCGTCCGGCATGTCACAGCCTCCCCTTCAATCGCCCGCTCCTTCTTGAAACCCCTTTCGAAATAACAATCGCGGAAACGACGACGATGATTGTCGCGCCTATGGGGAGAATGATTATTGTCAATTCTTGTGTCGAAAGAGCGATGTTGCCGAGAACAAACAATACCGGCATCTTAATCGTGAAAGTTTGCCCATCAGAGACGACAACAACTTGTTTTTCGTTGGTTTTGGTGCCAACAGTGGTTCTGAGCAAATAGGCTCCCGGTGGAAAGTTTACGTATTCCGCTTCGGAGCCAAAAGATCTCCCGAGGGGGACGTCATCCCTTGAAAGTTCGAAGGAAGCTGTGATGGGACGGTCTAGCTCGTTCACTACGACTACCTTGAAGTTGTATAGCGGCAGCATCACTTCGGTTCTCTCACCTACCTTCGCAACCCCCTCCAACACATTGAACCCGCGGAATTTAGCTGCATATTTGTAGGAGGCGACGGGTTTCTGTCCTAAACGCACTGTTCCGTCTGTTTTCGTAACATCTGATCCGACTCCCGGCACATCAACAACAACTCCAGCTACGGGCGCTTGTCTCTGGTCTTTGAATACCAGCTCCACGTATCCAGCGTTCGCTACAACCTCAACTTCCAAGCCAGCTCGAATCGTTTCTGAAAAGATTTTGACATCGTCCAAGATTATTTCAAGCTGATGCGATCCAGAGGGCACCTCGTCGAACGAGACGGTGCCGTTGACAACCTTGCTTTCAACCACGCGATCGCCGACAAAAAGAAATGCGGTTGCCCTCTGGATTTCGTAGCCGTCTATGCCGACGACTTTCACCTTCATTGTGTAGATTGCAGCGGAGAGAGAAAGTTTAATGGATGGTTCGAGTTTAGCTGAAGCGTCAAAAACCCTGAAGCCCTTCCAGAATATTTCGATGTTGTACTCGCCTTTGGTGATGCTTTTGAGGATTATTCTTCCATCCCGGAAAAGCACGGGTTTCCCGTCGACCCGGACTTCTGCTTCGGATAGGCTTCTTCCACCGTAGTCTGTTACTTCAATTTCTGCATCAAATACATCCACCAAGATAGTTTTTTCGCCTCGGTCGTCGGGGATTTTGAAGGTTGTCTCGCCGACGGTGACGTAGCGGCCTTTGAAGAAATTGTAGGCGGATATTTCGAGCCTGTAGGTTCCCTTGGGAAGCTTTTCGAAGTAGGGGTTGGAGGTGTTCTCGACTATGCGGTCAAGTGGAGACAGCTTTACCTTTAATGGAATTTCGACGTTCTTCTTCTCCCGTGTCTGGATTCGAATATCAATATCAGCAACCTCCGCCCTTGCCTGCAGATAACCTCCGGGACTGTACAGCACCAATGGTTCAGACACTTTAAGTTCCGAAGTGAAAACTTGGACGCTCATCCAATCGACCTTAACCTTGTAACTCCCAGCCGGCACGTTAACGAACTTCGCAATTCCCCCAACTGCCACGGCTTTGACGTCGTTAATGTAGACATCGGCTTCGAGTGGCCGGTTTTCTAAATCCCTTACATCCGCGTGGACCTCGTACAAGAAAGTCTTGACTACCGGATTTTTCGCCAATTCTGCGAGGATTGGAAAGAACTGGCCCACTAGATGAACTTCACCGTCGTAGGGCGATACATAGTAGATTCTCGTCAAGTACACGTCATCATTCATCCTGAGCAATTCTATGTATCCGTTTTCATCTGACTTGTAGCGAAACGTTGCCGTCGCTCCTGGAAGGGTTGACATCATCTCGACTGTCGCGTCAGGAACGGGGTTCAATCCCCAGTAGTCCATGATACGAACTTTGAAAGTTCTGAACGGGCTGATGACAATGTAGTCGAGGTTTGTGGAAACTGTTAGCGGCCCTATTTTTCTTCCGTCCGCTCCGGTGAAAACGGCTTTGAACCTAAGCTCAGCCTTCAGCCGTCCGGTTGGCACATCGGGTTTTGGGCTTATTGTTATGTTGATGTCTTTGTCCACTAATCTGTCTAAAATTACTCCTCGCGGCGTGTAATGGGTTGTGGCTGGGCCGTCGTAGCCAGCAACCCATATCTGAAATTCAGTGATGTTGAAAATTCCGGGTTCAAGGTTTTTCAGACGTATGACAGCCCATCCACGTCCGCCGGCGTGGATATCCCCCTGCCAAGCAAGAACGGATGCCACGACACGCCAAAACCCTGCTGCTTCGGGCACTAAGCAGACCTGAAAAATCTCATTCAGTGCAAACCTTCGCGTTCCGGCGTCGATTCTATACCCTGAGGCGGTGATGTAGTATTGGTAAAACCATGCAAAAACTTCGACGACCGCGTATCCCGTCGAGTTTGTCACCGAGCTTGCTCGGTGAGTGGGGTTATCGAGGTTGACCGATGCACCGACGATGGCGCTACCTGAAAGACAATCCGTGACCCGAACGTAAACCCTGCCGAATTCGGTACCCGCCGGAATAGGGTCTATGGCACCCACCGGAGCAACCAGTAGCAGCAAAAGCAGCGCAAGGAAACTATTAACCATCTTTATATTCGTCTCAAAGTCATCTTATATCCTTTGACGGTAGCGGTAGCGATGTCTGGCTTGATCAGTCAACGACGAGATTATATACCGATGAAATAATCTTTTTTGTCGGATTTGGTTTCGCCGAGGACGGTTCTCAGGCTGGTGATAAAGTCAGTTGGTCTGCTGCTGCTAGTAGGGTCTGCTTTCATCGCATACAATCTGGCCACGACGTCGTTCGCGGCTTTCCCGCTGGTAGGCTCCTTGACCTTACTCTTCGTTGCCTTCTTGGTCGTGGGCGCATTAGTCATGATGTTTTATTGACGAAGATCAGCCTTGAAGCAGAATGTAGTGCAGAAATGCATCTCTTGCGCGGCGGAGTACGATGCGGATGACCCGATATATTCATGTGTGAAATGCGGTTCACTGCTTGAAGTGCAGGTGACGATAATGGATCAATTCGATGGAAGATCCCTGGCCTCGAAATGGGAGCTGAGGGAAAAGACGATTTGGCGGTTTCAGGAGCTCATACCGATAACGGGTCAGGTCGTTTCCTTGATGGAAGGAGGGACACCGCTTTACCGTGCTGAAAGAGCTGCGAGATGGGCGGGGGTAAGGAGGATTTATGTCAAATTCGAGGGCTCTAACCCGACGGGCAGTTTCAAAGACCGCGGGATGAGTGTCGGGGTTTCGAAGGCGGTGGAGTTGAAGAAAAAAATCGTTGTCTGTGCCTCGACGGGCAACACCTCCTCCTCGATGTCGGCGTATGCGGCCGCGGCTGGTTTGAAGGCCGTCGTCGTTGTCCCGAAAGCAGGCATTGCGGCTGGCAAACTTTTCCAAACCGTTTTACACGGCGCGAAAACAGTTCAGATAGCGGAGGGATTTGACAAAGCCCTCAGCTCCGTCCTTTCAAAGGCCTTAGGGTCGGAGGTTTACATCCTCAACTCTGTAAACCCGTGGCGAATCGAGGGGCAGAAAACTCTCGCCTTCGAGCTTTGGAGCGACCTAAAGAGCGGGGATTACCTTGTCTCGGTTCCGGTGGGCAACTGTGGGAACATTTCGGCTATTTGGAAGGGCTTCAAGGAATTGCGGGAGTTAAACCTGGTTGACGAGCTTCCTAGGCTTGTGGCTGTTCAAGCTGAGGGGGCCTCGCCTTTCGTCGATATGGTCAACCGCGGAGAAAACTTTCTAAGGCCTGTGGAAAAGCCGTCCACAATAGCTTCGGCGATCAGAATCGGAAAGCCAGTGAATTGGATGAAGGCCCTCAAAGCAGTGCGGGAGTCGGAAGGATTAGCCGAAAAGGTAAGCGACCGCCTAATTTTAGAAGCCCAGAGAGTTTTGGCCGCAGAAGTGGGTTTGGGCGTCGAACCAGCTTCGGCGGCCTCGCTGGCCGGCGTTAGGAGACTCGTGGAAAAGGGATTGATAGACCAAAGCTCGACGGTTGTTTGTGTTGCGACGGGCCATGCGTTGAAAGACCCTAACACTGACATAATTTCGCCTTATTTGAGTCGTGAAACTGTTACGCTCGAAGAAGTTTTAAAGAGCGTTTAAATCGAACCGTCAACCCGTCAATGATAGGTGTTTATCGATGCCGCCAACCATGGAAAAAATCGGAAACAACGTCTGGCGCATACCCACATCGTACAGGAGAGACATGAGGGTCCCGGTCATAATCTACGCCTCTGAAAAGCTTCTTGAAAAAATGAAAACCGACCGAACCCTTGAACAAGCCGTCAACGTCGCCACGTTACCCGGTATCGTGAAACAATCGACGGTCTTGCCTGACGCACACGAGGGTTATGGTTTTCCGATAGGAGGTGTTGCGGCCATGGATGCTACCGAAGGGGTGATTTCACCCGGCGGCGTTGGATACGACATCAACTGTGGAGTGCGTTTGATGGTGACCAATTTAACTCTGAACGAAGTTAGGCCTCGCATCGTTGAGTTGGTCAACACTGTTTTCAGGAACGTTCCAGCCGGGCTCGGCTCTAGGAGGAAAGATTTCGCCGTAACTCATTCCGACCTTGATAGGATAGCGGTTGAAGGAGCACGCTACGTCATCGAAAAATACGGCCTCGGCTGGTCAGAAGATTTTAAGAGGATGGAGGAGGAGGGGCGTTATCCATCCTACAAATCGGGGAGCATCCCGGACCCGGACCCATCTCTTGTGTCAAGAGAGGCAAAAGCGAGGGGCGAATCGCAAATAGGCACCCTCGGAAGCGGCAACCACTTCCTCGAAATACAACGCGTAGACAAAATCTTTGACCCGAAAGCAGCCAAAGCTATGGGGATTTTCCAAGAAGGCCAGATAACTGTTTTGATTCATTGCGGAAGCCGTGGTTATGGGCATCAGATATGCAGCGACTATCTACGGGTGATGGAAAGGGCGGTCTCGAAATACGGATTACGGTTGCCGGACAGAGAGCTGGCCTGCACACCTGCGAACAGCCCCGAGGCAAGCCAGTACCTTAAAGCTTTCGGATGCGCGGTAAACTTTGCTTTCGCTAACCGCCAGGCCATAAGCCATTGGGTTCGGCAAAGTTTTGAACAGGTGTTCAAGAAGCCTGCGGAAGAAATGGGGCTTCAGATCGTCTACGACGTGTGCCACAACATCGTGAAGCTGGAGAAACACAAGGTTGACGGAAGCGACGTCGACGTGTTTGTTCATCGAAAGGGTGCGACACGGAGTTTCCCAGCCGGTCACCCCTTGATTCCACAGGTTTACCGCGAAGTTGGGCAGCCCGTTTTGATTCCGGGCTCGATGGGGACGGCTAGCTGGGTTCTACTTGGAAACCCGAAGGCCATGGAGCTGAGCTTCGGCAGCACTGCACATGGTGCAGGCCGTGAATTGAGTAGGAGCGGCGCCAAGAAAAGATACCGAGGCGACCAAGTCCTCCGTGAACTCGAAAGCAGAGGCATATACGTGAAAGGCGACAGCATGGAAACAGTCGTGGAAGAGGTCGACGCTGCCTACAAATCCGTCGACGAAGTCGTCGAGGTCAGCCATCAGGTCGGAATAGGGACAAAAGTAGCGCGTCTAGTTCCGATCGGAGTAGTTAAGGGATAGAAGGCGTCAAACGCCGGACGAGAAACATACCGTATCCTCGGAACATTTTTTAACTGATTCTCCAAAACTTTGATTATGGGCATCGAGCTGAGCAGAATATTCGCCGATATCTACGAAGAGGATGAAGAAGGTTTTCCAGTCTTTGGTAGCTATGTTGCTGGAGTTTGGAATACTAAGCCCCAAAAGACTTTCGATGTCATTTCGCCCATCGACGGCTCGATTATAGCCAGAGTTCAGAGATGCGACATAAGCGATGTGGAAAAGGCGGTCAAATCTGCGAAAGAAAGCCAGCATAAAATCCGTTCCCTTGCCGCCATAGACCGGATAGATATAATGGACGAAGCCGCGCGTTTGCTCAAGCAGCACAGCGAAGAATTTGCGAGAACAATTACGTATGAGATGGGGAGGCCGATAGTTGATTCGCCCGGAGAGGTGAACGCGTTGGCGGAGAGGCTTCGGCTTTCCATGGAGGATGCACGAAAAATTAGCGGAGAATACATACCGGGTGACTGGTCCCCCGACACGGTCGGCAAAATCGCGATTGTTCTACGAGAACCGGTTGGTGTGGTCGGCGCAATCGGTCCCTTCAACTATCCACTGTTCATTCCCGGGGCAAAAATAATACCTGCGCTTCTGGGAGCCAACTCGGTCGTTGCGAAGCCAGCGAGCTCAACGCCGATCACACTGCTGATGTTCGCCCGAATCATGCAGTTGGCCGGTCTGCCTGATGGTGTTCTCAACGTGGTGACCGGCCCAGGAGAGATAGGAAGACAAATCGCGAGCCATCCAGACGTAGGAATGATTTCTTTCACGGGCAGCACAGAAGTAGGAAGGGACATCGCCAGACACGCAGCCAACAAAAGACTGCACCTCGAGTTGGGAGGAAAGGGCTACGCCATCGTGCTCGAAGACGCGGACCTAGACCTCGCCGCCAGAAAATGCATCGAGGGATCGTTGCGTAATGCAGGCCAAAGATGCGATGCCATAAGCATGGTTTTGGTTGAAAAGAGTATAGCGCACGAATTTTTGGAGAAAGTCTTGAAATATATTCATGAATGGAGGCTCGGCGACCCTCGGCAGCCGTCTACCAAGGTTGGGCCCTTGGTGCATGAATCGGCGGCGAGGAGAGTTAACTCGATGGTGGTCGACGCCGTCCAGAAAGGTGCGAAGCTAGTTCACGGTGGTTCGGTCGAAGCCGCCTACCATCAGCCAACTGTCCTAGACAAGGTGCCGGAGACCGCTTCCATCGTTTGGGAGGAAACCTTCGGCCCCGTCATCCCAGTAATGGAAACCGAAAACGAAAGCCATGCACTATCTATTGCTTCGCGCTCAAGATACGGACTCGACGCTGCAGTTTTTACCAACAACTTCTACAAAATGTGGAAAGTGGCTAAGGGACTGTCCGTTGGCGAGGTTACGATCAACGACTTTCCACGCCATGGCGTCGGCTACTTCCCATTCGGCGGGGTGAAGGATTCGGGCATAGGCAGAGAAGGAATCGGGTATTCCATAGAGGAGATGATGGTCCTCAAAACCATCGTCTTCAACCTTGAGCCCGCCGGGTTGGGGAAGCTCAGAAGACCGAAACATCCAACGTAACCATAAAACCTTAAATTAAAACACAGCGATTTTTAATTCACGGGGGTACAGCGGGGTAGGGTAGCCAGGTTAACCCGCCGGGCTCATAACCCGGAGATCGGTGGTTCGAGTCCACCCCCCGCTACGCGATAGAGTGGATAGGCCAACTTTTCGCGGCGGGTTCCACGATTTGGATTGAGAGGTCGATGGCCGTTTCAGTTGACAAAAGATCATGCGCCGTCTGCAACGGTTTTTACTCCAGTCATCATTCTCCCGACCGTCTCGACTGTCGCTTCTGTGGATTCAAGAACTCCTACAATCCGGCCTTCGAACATCACGGCTATCCTGTCGCTGAGGAGAAAAATTTCTTCCAAGTCTTCAGACACGAGTAAGATGGCCGACCCCTTGCCTCTAAGCTCCATAAACAGGCTGTGTGTCTGGCTCAGCGCCTTGAGATCGAGCCCGTAGGTGGGATGAAAAGCTACGAGCAATTTAGGCTCCCGCCACAGTTCACGGGCTAGAATTAAACGCTGGATGTTGCCGCCTGAAAGTATTCTAACTTCTGTTTCCCAGATATCAGGCGTGAGAACCCCGAATTTACTTACCAGCTTTTTGGAAAGTTCAGTGACTTGACGCCTGTTCAATACTCCATAAATCGAAAACGGTCTTGTCTTGTATTCTCTGATGATTATGTTCTCGGCTGTGTTCATCTGTTCTACGACTCCCGACCTTCTTCTCTCCTCTGGGACGTGCCGCAGCCCGAGTTCTGAAAGCCTACGAGCGTTCGAGTTCGTAACATCGATTCCGTCGAAGATTATTCTTCCTCGTTCTACCTTCCTCAGCCCAACAATTGCTTCGACGAGTTCCCTCTGGCCGTTCCCAGAAATTCCCGCGATGCCAAAAATTTCCCCTTCCCGAACCGTGAAACATACTTTCTTGACCGCTTCCCTTCCGTCGTCAGCCAAGACGCATAAGTTTTCGACTGTCAGGACGGGTTTGGCCGTTGAACGAACTGGACTTCTTTCATACCGTACCGGAGTAATCTCACCAAGCATCAGCTTCAACAGCTCAGTCTCGTTCGTTTCCGAGACGTTCAGTGTGGCCATCTTTTTCCCAAGTCTTAAAACGGTGACCCTGTCGGCAACCTTGAAGACCTCCTCGATTTTATGTGTGATGAAAACGATACCCTTGTTTTCTTCCGCCATCTTACGCAGGACTCGGAAAAGCTCGTTCACTTCATCGACCGTGAGAACTGAGGTAGGCTCATCGAGTATAAGGATGCTCGGCTCCCAGAACAATACTTTCAGAATTTCAACCCTCTGTCTTTCACCCAGAGAAAGTTGCTCAACCGGTTTGCGCGGGTCAACCTTCAAACCATACTTCTCGGAAAGGACCTTCAGTTTTTCCTCTACTTTCTTGATGGGGTAGCTGAACGGGTTGACTTGTCTCAAAGTCAACGCCACGTTTTCGACGACTGTGAGTGGGTCGGCGAGCGTGAATTCTTGATGAACCATCCCGATTCCGTGACGTATCGCATCCATTGGAGATTTGAATCGGACGCTTTTGCCTCGAACTAAGATTTGACCGGCGGAAAGAGTGTAGAAGCCTGAAAGGATGTTGGCTAAAACGGTTTTTCCTGCGCCGTTCTCTCCGAGAAGAGCGTGCACCTCACCCGCTCTGACATCGAAATCTATGTGGTCTAGGATCAGATGCTCCCAGACTCCGGGAAAGGATTTGACAACTTTTCTCGCTTCGACTAGTACTTCCCCAACCAATTTCCATCGGCTGAGGCCTTGACTTATTTATAAACATCCATACCACCATACCTATGATGTTTACCTCATTACATGAACTTTTTGGGGTTGTCAAGCCAGTTATCGGCATGATTCATCTTCCGCCTCTTCCCAGCTCGCCGGCTTATTTTGGTGCGGACATCGGGTACGTCGTCGAGCAGGCGTTAAGAGATGCCGAGGCTTTGAAAGCCGGTGGAGTCGACGGAGTTCAGGTCGAAAACATCGCCGACAAACCTTTCATGAAGCCTGCGGAAATTGATCCTGTTGTCGTTTCTGTTGTGGCGTCTGTGGCGAAAGAGGTGCGGAAGTCTGTTGGGCTGCCGACCGGTGTTTTCGTCCTGGCGAATGCAGTGGAGGAGTCAATCCGCGCGGCGGCCGCATGCGGGGCAGAATGGGTGAGGGCCAACCTTTACAACCTCGCCTACGTAGCTGATGAAGGGTTCGTCGAAGCCTGCGCGGCCAAAGTCGAAAGGAGGAGAAGATTGTACAATTTGGGAGTTAGAATTTTCGCGGATGTCATGGTCAAGCACGGAAGCCATTTTATCGTCTCAGACCTCCCTCTCGAATACCAAGTGAATAGACTTGAGGCACTCGGCGCGGACGCGGTGATAGTTTCTGGAATGAGAACGGGCGACGAAACTCCTCTGGAAAGGCTTGTCGAAGTCAAAAATGTCGCGACGAAACCTGTTCTTGTCGGAAGCGGGTTGAACCCCGTGAACGCTGAGAAACTGCTGATGGTCGCGGACGGAGCAATCGTCGGGACCTACTTCAAGCGAGAGGGTAAACTATTCAACCCCGTTGATGCAGAACGAGTGAAAAAAGTCATGGCAGTTGTAAGGAATCTGAGACTACAGCTTTAACAAAGAGGGAAACACGTGTTTTTTGCCTTTTTTCTTTTTGATCTCATCCCATTCGGCCAGAATTTTTACCGCCTCGGTTGCAACCTTAGCCGACGTTTCCTCACCCTTGACACCGAATGTATCCGTGACCCGGTTAGCGAAAACAGTGCAGATAGCCCCTGCCCTAAAACCGTAGAGAGATGCAACGGTCAGGAGGGCTGAAGCCTCCATCTCAAGGTTCAACACGTTCATGGCCTTCAAATCATCGAGAATGTTCTTGGAATAGCTCCACCAGTAATCATTGAACCCCGGCCTTCCTTGGCCGGTGTAGAAGCTGTCGGTAGAGGCCGTGACTCCCACATGATACCTTACCCCCATTGTTTCGGCTGCTTCGACAAGGGCTAGGACGACTTCATAGTTGGCGTAGGCCGGGTACCCGGGCATTACGTATTGCTGAGTGGTGCCTTCGAGCCTCACCGCGGCAGTTGTGATTACTTGGTCTCCCAGCTCAATCTCTGGACGCAGCGCTCCGCAGCTTCCGACCCTGATGAAAGTATGACATCCAGCCCGTGCAAGCTCTTCAACCGCTATGACGGTTGATGGGGCCCCGATTCCAGTCGAACAGGCAGCTATCGATGTTCTTCCAGCCCTGCCTTGCCAAACCCTGTATTCTCGATGAAAGGAAATTTCTCGTGCTTCGTCCCAGAACCGAGCTATTTTTGGAACTCTTTCGGGGTCTCCCGGCATCAGGACGTAGGGCGAGATTCCTCCCCGCCTTACTCGGACATGGTAAAACTCCTCACCGGCTACGGGTTCTTTTGCCGACATACTAACAAGAATCGCCATGCTCGGAAATAAATTTCTCCAACTCCTTCTCGTTGGGCAGGGCTTCGACCAGCTCGCCTCCCTTAATTCTGGCGGTTAGGAAGGCACCGGCACAGCATGCGTACTCGACGGCATCGACCAAGTCAAATCCACGCGACAACGCCGCCGCCAAAGCACCGTTGAACGCGTCCCCTGCTCCCGTGCTGTCGACCGCATCAACCCGCGGTGTTTTCACGTGAACGACTCTGCTTTTCCCCACTATTAAAGCGCCTTTCTCCCCCAAAGTGACGACGACGTTTCCGACAAACTTGACGTATTTTTCAGCTAGCTTAACCAGGTCGGCGACGCTGTCGGCGGGCAGCCCAGCCATCACGCGCATCTCCACTTCGTTTGGTGTTATGATGTCGATTGACTCTAGCTTTTCCGGGGGGATTTCGGTCGCCGGCGCGGGGTTGAGAACTTTCACCGACTCGCTTCTTCGTAAAGCGTCTAACGCTGTCTCGACCGGAATCTCAAGTTGAGCGAGGACGACGTCGGAACGTTTTATTGTGTCCTCCGCGGCCGCGACGTCTCGGCTTGAGAGACGCATGTTCGCACCGAGGTCGACAACAATCATGTTCCGGCCGTTCGGGCCGACAATTACTAGCCCCACTCCTGTTGGCGATTCCGAATCCCTGACGACGTGTGAAACATCGACGTTTTCCGTCTTCCATTTGTTGACGGCTCTGTCACCGAAAATGTCCGTCCCTATTTTTGCTACGATTGATGTTTGGCAGTGAA
Source organism: Candidatus Caldarchaeum sp. (assembly GCA_033580815.1). Taxonomy (GTDB): domain Archaea; phylum Thermoproteota; class Nitrososphaeria_A; order Caldarchaeales; family Caldarchaeaceae; genus Caldarchaeum. The sequence goes on from JAVQUC010000002.1 coordinate 98,319, forward strand.
GGCGTGCTGATTGTATGGCTTGGTTGGAGCCTTTTCCGCCGTGTTCGATCCTGAACCGATAACCGCGTAGAGTTTCACCCTCGACGGGCATCCTGTCGACGTGAACGACAAAACCCGTGTTGTAGCTTCCAACAACCGTGATTTTTCCAGCCAACTCAGTAACCTTCCTCTTCAGCAGCCTCCAAACCAGTCACTATCTGAACTCCTCTGCTAGTCCCCAGAAGCTCGGCCCCTGCTTCGAGAAGTTTTTCCGCTGTCTCGAAATCTCTGATGCCGCCGGAGGCCTTGACCTTCACCTTTGGGCTGACCAAGCTTCGCAAAAGCTTTATGACCTCGACAGTCGCCGGCCCGCCCTTACCCCAGCCGCTCGAATTCTTAACATAATGCGCTCCGGCTTCTTCGCAGATGCGGCAAGCGATTCTCAGCTCATCGTCTGAGAGAATGGAGGTTTCCAGTATGGCTTTTACGATTCGGCCGTCCGCCGCTTCTACTATCATCTCCACATCTTTTCGGAATTCGTCGAGGAGGCTCGACTTGAGCAGACCAACGTTGACCATGATGTCGAATTCATCACACCCATCCGCGACCATGCTACGAATCTCAACAACCTTTGAAAGAGTGGTGGAGGCGCCGATGGGGAAGTTTATGGCGGCCGAAACCTTGACACCACTTCCCTTTAACAAGCTGACTGCAGTCTTCACCCAAATTGGGTTAACAACGACTGCGTCGAAGCCATACTCCAAAGCTTCTCTGCAAAGCTTTTCGATGTCCTTGCGAGTTGCTTCGGGTGTCACGTTGGTATGCTGTATTCGTGATGCAACAAACTCCCTCGAAAACTTGGCCACGATAAAACTCACCCTGCCGATCCGCCGCGAAGGACCTTGAATAACATTTCTCTGAAAAGCTTTGCGTCGGCTTCGTAACAGACATCAGAGTTGGGCTCCTGGCCCAACACTCCTAGATGATCGACAACAGACATTCCTCTGGTCAGGTCACTTGCGTTTTCGACGTCAACGAACTTCGGTTCAACCCTCTTCGCTACCCGGGGCTCAATAGCTATCGCAGTTGTAATGGTGTCGGGATGTGTGCTGCCCGTGATTCCCATAACTTTCTTCTCGAATTCGATAACTTTCCTGTTGACTTTGACGAAAAAGTCCGCTTCCTTTGTTCCCCACGTCGCGATCTCCTTGTGAAGAGTTTCTTCAACTACGCTGTATTTGACGGCAATATCCCAGCCAACCATCAAAGGCCTGATTCCGGATTGGAACACGATCTTCGCCGCGTCTGGGTCGACCCAGAAGTTGTATTCAGCGGCTGGCGTTACGTTGCCGAACCCCTCAGCAAACCCTCCCATCACATACAGTCGCTTAACGTTCTTGACAAAGTTTCTGTCCAACAATATCGCGGTGGCGATGTTTGTCAACGGCCCTTGCGCCACAATGACGTATTCGCCGGGGTTTGAGTTGACGAGCTCGAGCAAAGCTTGGACAGCATGCTTTTGTTCCGGTCTCTGCCGAGCTTTGGGAAAGTAGTTTTCACCCATTCCATCCTTTCCGTGAACATAGTCTGCGTACTTCCAGCTCTTGAGAAGCGGCCTTCTGCAGCCCGGGTAAACAGGCACGTGATAGTTCGAGAAATTCTCAACGGTATACAACGCGTTTTCTACCTGCTGGTCGAATTCAACGTTTCCGCAGACAACGGTGACTGCCTCGAGTTTCACCCCGGGCCATTTCAAAGCCAACAGAAGCGAGATCGCGTCGTCGCCGGCCGTGTCCGTGTCAATTATCAGACGGAGCATAGTCTCATCACCTTCTTCTGAGGCTTTCGGGTCCGAAGCTTTCGGGAAGAAGCTTCGACAGCGAAGCGACCAAGGGTTTTCCTCTTGCTCCCCTTGTGATGATTTTGATTGATGGGTTGAACTCTCTTAAAACCTGCCTACAAGCACCACAGGGATAAACTGGGTTTGTCCTGTTCGACACCACTGCAACTGCCGCGAAATTTCTTTTCCCCTCTGAAACGGCCTTGAAAACAGCGGTTCTTTCAGCACAGTTTGAGAGGCCATAACTCGCGTTCTCCACATTGCAGCCTGTTACGATTTCTCCTTCAGCGGTGAGCAGGGCCGCGCCCACCTTGAACCTTGAATAGGGTGCATAGGCCTTTTTCATAGCTCGTGTCGCTTGATCTAGTAACTGTGGGTAGCTGACCATGCCATGGCTCCGCGTAGGACCGATTTAACCGTTAGCAAATCTCGACACGACGTGCGAAAATCATCACCAGATTTCAAGAACAACGGATAAAAACTCTGCGGGATGACATGGTCGGGGGTTAGTTTGGAATCCGGTCGGGTCGTTGTGGTTGGAGATATTAACCTAGATATCATAGCTTTCCATCCTGAGTTTCCGTCAGAGGGTGGTGAAGAGCTTGCCCGAAAGGCATTCATCAGACACGGAGGTTCGGCGGCCAACGTAGCCCATGCTTTGGCGATGCTTCGCGCTGGGGTTTCGATGGTTGGCTGCGTGGGCGACGACCTGTTTGGGTCGATACTGGTGGATGGACTCGCTAAAGCCGGCGTGGAAGTCTCAAGTATACAGAAGACAGACAAGGACGTCACCGGAATCGTCTACATCGTCGTGACAAAGGCCGGCGAAAGAACGATGCTTGCCTACCGTGGAGCCAACACTCAACTCTCACAATCTCAAATTGACAAAGGTTTGATCCAAGGAGCTGATGCTGTACATTTTTCGGGATATAGTTTTCTCGAGGGGCAGCAGAGAAGGACGGCGTTATGGATTCTTGAACAAATCAGCGATAAGACATGTATCAAGACAGCCGACATGTGCATACCGCTTGCAAAACGAACAAAAAACATCAAGAAGATTCTTAAGCAGTTTGATTTTGTTTTCATCAACGTTCAAGAATTTGGAATCATTGCTCGAATCGAAAGGATACATTCGGTAAAAAAATTAGCGTCGGTTTGGGGCTGTGGGATTGTGTTAAAAATGGGAAGGAAGGGATGTATGATTGTTACAGACAAGGGGGAAGTTGTCAAGGTTAAAGCGAAAAGGGTGAAGCCGGTCGACACAACCGGCGCTGGTGATGCCTTCGCCGCCGGATTCATCCACGAATTGATGCAGGGTTCTCCTTTGGAGAAATGCGGGAGGAAGGCCGTTGAGCTGGGAGCATTAGCCTCGACCACCGTCGGAGGAAGGCTATGTAAAGTATTTCTACCACGACGGAAATGACGGACCATGCCTCAACCACTTTTACCGATGAAACCAAACGCATTGAAAGAACTTTTCAAAAACCCCAAACCAATCATCGCGATGATACATCTTCCACCTTTGCCCGGCTCACCCCGCTACGATGGAACAGCCATCGAAGACATAATCGAATACGCCCTCCGCGACGCAGAAATCCTGAAAAGCGGTGAAGTAGACGGCCTGCAGGTCGAAAACATCGGAGACTACCCATACTTGAAACCGGATGACATAGGCCATGAAACCAGCGCCATTCTTGCGGTCGTCGCGAGGGAGGTGAGAAAGTCTACCGGCCTACCCGTCGGCATATGCTGTCTCGCCAACGGCGTCATACCGGCCATGGCGGCCTGCGTCGCGTCGGGTGGAAAATGGGTGCGGGCAGCTGAATGGGCCAACGCCTACATAGCGGACGAAGGATTCGTCGAAGCAATAGCTCATAAAGCCCTTCGATATCGTGCAAACATCCGAGCTTACGATGTGAAAGTTTTCGCCGACGTCCACGTCAAGCACGGAAGCCACTTCATCATCAGCGACAGGCCTTTCGAAGAACAGGTTTCCGACGTAGAGTTCTTCGACGCGGACGCGATAATCGTTTCTGGAACACGCACAGGAGCTGAAACACCCCTAGAACGCGTCGTGAAGGCAAAACAAGCCACATCCCTTCCCGTTATGATTGGAAGCGGCCTCAACCCGTCCAACGCTGTCCAACTCCTACAAGTAGCCGACGCAGCCATCGTTGGGTCATACATGAGAAGAGATGGAAAGTTCTGGAATCCAGTCGAACCCGAGAGAGTGAAAGCCTTGATGGCGGTCGTTAAGAAGCTTCGGTGAAGAGATGTTCACAGACTCGGCGTGCATGGGTCGGCCTCGATAAAGCTTATAAGTATTGTTTGAGATGTACTTGTCGATGAACGCAAAAGGTTTAACAAGAACCGAAGCCGTTTTGGCAGTTCTTCTCGTTGTCGCTGTCGTGATTGCCGGTGTTGGTTGGGTTCAACAGCCGCAAGTTGTCACACAGGAAAAAACCATAACCGTGACATCAACCGTGGGGGGCATGGGAGTACAGACTGTGACGACAACGCAGGTGCGCACGGCAACAGTCACGGTCGAACGACCCATTGCGCCTGGCAAGGTCAAGATCGCCGTTGTATCAGACATTGGTGGTAGAGGAGACCTCTCGTTCAACGACATGGCTTTCAAAGGCGGTGACGAAGCGGAGAAAGATTTCGGCGTCGTCATGGTTGAGTTGATAAGCAAGACCGAGGCGGACTATGTTCCAAACCTCGAAACCGCTGCGAGAGACCCCGACGTTAAGTTAATCGTAGGCGTCGGGTTCCTACTGAGCGAAGCTTTACTCGAAGTCGCCAAAAGATATCCTGAGAAAAATTTTGCAGGCATAGACACGTTTACACAAGCCCTCGCAGTCAACCAGTTGGGAAAACCTCTCCCCAACATGATCGACATAGTATATGAAGAACACAAGGGAAGCGCCATGGTCGGGGCCCTAGGCTGTCTGGTCGCTGCATACCACAACGAAAAAGGCGGAAACTATCCATACATCGGAGGAGTTTTCGGAATCGAAATACCAGTTCTCTGGAAGTTCGAAATAGGGTACAAATGGGGTTGCGACTGGGGGTTGAAATGGTACGAGCAGAGGTTTGGAAAAAGAGCACCCATCATCGGAGGAGACGGCAGGTACGGCTCGGGCCCCGGCTGGAGAGATGGGCTCTACTGCCCAGAGGCAGGGAAGTGCTGGTACAAAGGCCGCGTCCTATGGACTTACACCGGGACGTTTAGCGACATAACCAAGGGCTATGCCGCGGCGAAGCCCATGTACGAACAAGGCGCCGTGGCTGTTTACAACATAGCCGGGCCGCTCGGCTTGGGAATAAACCAAGCCGTTCAGGAACTTGCTACCGAGAAAAGGCTGACAAGCGGTCCACCGTACTGGATCGGCGTCGACGCAAACCAAGACTGGATTAATCCCGGGTTCATCATCGCCAGCATGATGAAACGTGTCGACAGAGGAGTTTACTACGCAACGCTTCTAACCGTGATTGGAAAATTCAGGGAAGTCGCCGCCGAATCAAACGGAGTGCTGACGCTGGGCATCGGAACGAAGGTCGGCAGACTGGCTATGGAGGGGATTTCTGTCAGCACTCTAGCAGACCTCGACGAATTCATACAGATGGGCGTAGAAGCCGAAAAGCTGACTGGTAAGAAAGTGCTCCCCATGTCGCCGGCCGAAATAAGGCAGAAAGTGGCTGAGATGCGTCAAAGCCTGCCTTCGTGGGTATGGGATGCTCTGACAGAGCTGGAGTCCAAGATAAGGAGCGGCGAAGCGGACGTCCCGATGGTGATTACTAAAGAGGCTGTGGACCGCTGGCGCGAGCTTCTCGGTTAAACATCCATATTTTTTCGTCATGACTAAAATCTTAATTCATTCTCCAGAAGCCGGTAGGAAGATTCTCCGGAAGACGGCCGAGTCGGTGCTAGCGGCCTTGCTTGGGCTTTTGGGCGGAGCTTTCCTCATGGCGCTTTACGGATACGACGTGATCGTAGCCTACACAGCCCTCTTTTCAGGTGCGTTCGGCGACATTTCGGGACTTCTCGAAACCCTTGCCTTCGCAACCCCGCTCATCATGACTGCCATGACCTTCGGGGTCGGAGTCAGGTCAGGACTCTTCAACATCGGCGCTGAAGGGCAAATGTACTTAGGCGCCATCGGAGCGGTTTTTGTCGGAGGCTTCTTCACACTTCCCCCCGTGATACACGTGGTTGTCGCCACGGTTTTCGCCATGCTTTTGGCAGCTCTCTGGAGCATGCCGGTCGCCTTTCTAAAAATAACCCGTGGTGTTCATGAAGTTGTTTCAACCATAATGCTAAACTGGGTCGCCTTCTGGCTCGTCACTTATCTCATAACCTACCAGCTGGCCGACCCCACAAGAGCTGAAAGAGCCATGCCGGCAATGGAAACAGCTAGATACGGTGTAATCGGGGCTTCCCTCACCACCGTTTTCCCTGTCGTAATCGCCATCGCGTTGGTGATTTATTTCATCATGTGGAGGACCACTCTAGGCTACGAGCTGAGAGTCGTGGGCCACAACCCCGACGCAGCCAGATACGCTGGAATAAGCATCGCCAAGTCTACTGTGATGAGCTTTCTGATAGGTGGAGTGCTCGCGGGGATGGCCGGCGCCTCGCAGGTTTTGGGCAGGCCTCCTCACTGGACTGTTTTCGCAACGATGGGTAACCTGATTAACCTCGGTTTCGAGGGAATAGGTGTGTCGCTTATCGGCCGCAACCATCCAATAGGAATAATTTTTGCCGGCATTTTCTACGGAGGGTTGCTTCACGGAGGAAGGTTCATGGAATTTCAAGCCGGCGTCTCTTCGGAGCTCGTCAGAGCCATCAACGGCATCATAATTCTAGCCCTCGCTTTGCCGAGCTTACTCGAGATATTCGGCAAATTGTTACGTAGAAGAAGGGAGGAGGGCCGTGTTTAAGAGGGTTGGTTCGCGGACCAGATTTCTCGGAGTCTTAGTGGGCTTCGCGGCGATAGCCGCTGTTCTCTACGTTTTCCAGCTGATTGGCCTGCGGCCGGCTAGGCTTGTGGAGACGGCGCTTCTCGCAATGACTCCGCTGGCCTTGGCTGCGGTTGGAGAATGCATCAATGAGAAATCGGGACAGATAAACATAGGGATAGAGGGGATTTTTTTGATCTCAGCCGTGGCCGGTGTTTATTGGGCTGAAGTCCTTAACTCGGGCCTTCTCGGAATCATCGCCGGCGGGCTTTTCGGCGCTTTCCTCGGCGCCATCCTCGGCCTTCTCAACACGTATGGAAGAGCGGAGCAAATTATCGCGGGTATGGCCCTCAACATCATGGGCTCAGGTCTTTTCCAATACCTACTTATGGCTATATGGGCCTTCCCGGGCATCCACATCTTTCCCAGACAGCTCGTGGTCCCGCGCGTCTCCATCCCATTTCCAGGAGGTGAGCTGGCCGTAAGCCCGATTACGCTAACTGCCATCGCTGCAGCCATCCTAGCAACGCTGTTTCTCTACCGTACGTTGTTGGGTCTGAGAATCAGGGCTGCGGGTGAGAAACCGGAATCGGTTGACGTGGCCGGCCACAGCGTAATCGGCACGAGGCTTCTCGCCAGCATCATCGGAGGATTTCTAGCCGGTTTAGGAGGTGCTTTCATGCCGTTAGGCTGGTTCGGCGGCCTCGTTAAGGAAATCACAGCCGGCCGTGGGTTTATCGCGTTGGCCGCGGTTGTTTTCGCGGGCCTCAACCCGGTCACGGCGTTGGCCGCGACCTTCATCTTCGGGTTCGCCGAAGGCGTTGCTTTCACGGTCGTCGTAACCCCTGGTGTCAAGGAAGCAGTCCCATTCCACTTCATCCAGATGACACCGTACCTGCTAACGGTGGCCATCCTCGCCGCCTTCACGGCGTCACGTAGGTTCCCGAAGGCTCTGGGTAAACCCTACGTTAGGGAATAAGCCGTTTCAGCGTCTGCTGCTACGAACTTGGCGAGTAAAGACGCTCTGTCCAGCCTTAGGAGATGAAGAAGCGCGGCTAGTGTTTTCTTCAGTTCTTCCCTGGGCGGGTCTATGTTTTCGAGAGCGGGCAGTAGGTGAGTGTTCAAAAACCTCAACAAATTTTTCTCGTACATTATCGAATTCCCATTTTTGAATCTTTTCATGTTGTATGCGTCGACTGCTAGCCTCGCCGCGAAAGCCGTCATGTTCAAAAGCCTGTCCGGTGAACTGGGTGGGATGTAGCCGCATTTTTCGATGAACGATTTTATGTGGCTTGGAAGATACTGACGCGACGTAGCGGGAAGGTCTTTTCGAAGGTCGGTTGCCGACAGGTTAGTTAAATATTCAGCCGACAGGTCGTCGACATAAGTCAATTTCACGCCCAAGCTTTCGAAAAAGACCTTCACCTCCGTAGGCGGTTCTGTCTTCTCAGCGAAACTTTTCAGTAGGAGGTGGAGCGAAACGTATAGGTTGGCTCTCTGGAAATCGCTATCCAATGACGTCACCACACGACATGGTGATCTGGTAATTTCTTGGTCTTTCCTGTTTTGACGATTTTCACAGGGTTGCTGTAGTACGATTGTCCCGCGCCAAGCCACGTCAGCATCGGCCATTCACCGAGGGATTCATCGGCCATCTGTATTGGGTTGGTGGTTACACCGTTAAAGCGCCATTCGTCGACCGCCAACCCCTTTTCATAGTAATCGGAGGGCCTATGAGTGAACAGGATCTGCTTGACCAGAGTAGGTAGGTTTCTAACTGGGTTTACCGCTTCCTCTGGAATGCTGACCTGTTCCGGCAGCGCCTCGAGTGCTTCACCGCCTTTCTTCATCTTGACGTATTTCGGCTTGACCACAAGCGTCTCAACCCAACGGCCCATCCCGTAGGGAACCGCGACAACACCCCTTGCAATCGAAGTCGTAACGACCGCCGGCGCCTCGACAGACCCATACGGGCTCTCCACAGACACTACGTCACCGGTTTCAATTCCAAGACGAGTTGCATCCTCCTTGTTTATCAAAACGAAGTTTTCTGGCAATATGGTCTTCAGCCAATAATAGTTTCCGCTTCGGTGCTTTGTGTAAAGCGGCCCTGACTCGAAAACGAGCATGAACGGATATTCGTCCTCTGGGTATATTTCTCTAAGCGGTGTTCCCGCGAAAGACAACGTCTTCGTTGATCGTCCGACGGGGGCGTAAGTCGCCGGCTCGAAGTAGGCTGGGCCTCCCCAGAATTTCTTCCCCGTTACACTGTTCCGTGTTTTCGCGAGTTTTTCGTTCCAGATCAAAAGCACCCCAGTGCCGGGAACACTCCTTTTGGAGAACCCTTTCTCGTTGAAAGATTCTTCGTATTTGGTGAAGACCCCTCCCCGTGCTAGGCAGTAGGCCGCTTGTCTCCATTCGTCTTCGGGAAGAACGTTTTTGAATTTTGCGATGAGATAGTTTTCCTCTACGAATTTTACATCTTCTTCCGGAATTTCCTTCGGCACGATGCCGCGTTCGACGGCGCTCGCTCCACCGTTGGCGTACACACGCATGATGTAGTCCCAAAAGCTGTGCAGGGGGAACCACTTGCCTTCGTGTTTACGGTCTTTGACGCCGGGGATGGCCTTGTCTCCAAACCCGGCCGCTTTCAAAGCTTTGCCGACGTCAATGAAGAACTCCCAGAATGAGGCGTAGCGTGGTTTCCCGTCCGGGCTGTCGCCTATTCGCTCGGTCAAAGGCATTATGGCCGGTGTTCGCCAAGACTCGGCCACAAACCTACCCATTCCCCCTCCGTACAGGAAATGAACGCCACTCGTCCCTGTTTCGAGGTACGTCGTGTCGGGCACCAAGTAATCTGCGTAGAGGTATGTTTCGTTTATCGTGGTCGTTATTCCGATGAACAATGGGAGCTTCTTTGTGTCGCGCAGCACTTCGACGAACTTTAGCCCATTGTTGCTGGCGATGACTGGATTTGCGAAATAGAGGATGAGGACTTTTATCGGGTATGGGTATGCGAGGTCTATGCCGGCGAACAGCTCCGTGTAGCTTTCTTCGGGTGAAAGAGGATACCAAGGCCTTTTCGCAGGGTAGGGGTTTTCACCGCGTTTCACCTTCCGGTGGTACATGATTGTCTTCTCGTATTCGACGGCGTGTCTGTCGATGGGCGGCCCCCACCGTAGAGGCTCCCCAAACCCGCTTGCGCTACAGTTGTACAGGTAGTTGTTGTACGCGGTTAAGGATGGTCGGCCTAGGATTCCGCCGATTCGGTGGTAGTTGCCGACGAGGATGTCGAGGCAGCGGAGCGCCCAGACCGTGTATTCGCCGTTGGGATGCATCGCAACTCCTCTGTGAATGTAGGTTGAAGCCCGTGGAGCTGCTTCGCCGAAATCTTTCGCGATTTGGGCTATCGTTTCCGCGTCGACTCCGCAGATGTTCCCCCATTCCTCTACGGTCTTGCTGAAGGCCGTCTCCTTCAGAATGCTGAAAGCTGTTTTGACGAGGACTTCCTCACCGTTTGCAAGCTTTATTTTGCCAGCGAACTCAAGCTCCGCTTTGTCAACCGCTTCGTTGACGACGAACTCGTCTCCCGACTTGACGATGGGCTTTCCGTCCTTTCCGACGCCGAGCATGGTGTCGGTGACGTGGGAGCCAAACAAGCTGTGGCCTTCTTCCATTACGACCAGCCAGGTGGCGTTGCTGTGGTACGGGTATCCGATTTTTTCCGCTGCTTTCTTGGACGGTGCCTCTAGGAACTCCCTGTTAATCCAGTTGTTTTTGATGAGGAGTTGAAGGAGGGCCATAGCGAGGGCGGCGTCTGTTCCTGGCTTAATGGGAACCCAGACGATGTTCTTGTTGGCTGAAACCCTCGGCGCAAGAGGGTTGACGTAGTAGACCTTCAACTCTCCATTGGCCGCTTTCTCGACCAGAGCGCCCTGCCCTGTCGCGCCCGGATGGAGCCTGCCGAGAGCTGCACCAGCCATGATAACGACCTTGGCTCCCATGAAGTCGGCGTTGATGTCGTAAAACCCGGACCAGAGGTAATTTCCTGCGTAGAAGGCGAGTTGGCATGATGAGGTGTGTCTCATCCAGTTGACGCTACCTATAGCCCTCACGAAACGGTTGGCGAAGGTGTCGGCGTTATCCTGCCCACGGCCCCTCATGTAGACTAGCATGTTTGCCTTCGTTCCGAGGTCTGGGTTGTCTGGATCGACCAAAACATCCTCAAGCTTTACACCTTTTTCACCGAGGGTCTTCGCCCACTTCTCCTTGAAATCGTTCACAAGAGCTTCAAGCTGTTCCACCGTCACGTTCTTGTCGGCCGCTTTCTTGACTAGTTCGTCGACATCCTTTTTGATGTTGGTCAAAATTTCTCCCGGGTTCTCAAACCCTGCGTCACGGAGCCTACCAAAAACATAGACTTCGCGGATGCCGGGCAGTCTTTCGCCGGTCTCCTCGATGACTCCGCCGTCAACAACTTCTTTTATCAACTGTTCCCACGAAATTACCTTCCATTTCCCGCTTCCCCGCGGCCCTGCTCTCTTCAATGGCTTGACTATCCGGTAGGGGTCGTACACGTAGTGTATGCCGTCTTGGCCTCGAGGACAGAGGGTCGACCCGATGGCCAGAGAGTTTCTGGAGGGAGTTCTGTAGTCGATTTCGCTGAAGCGGTTGAGCTGATGGTCGTTGGAAACGTATCTGTTGTAGGGATGGTATGGGTTGCCTTCGATTCTTTCGATTACTTCAGAGCCGTCGATGGATGCAATCCGGACACGGATGCCACACCTTACGTTGCATCCCAAACAAGACGAATACACGTACCTGACATCGGCGCCGGAAAGCTTGTCAGGCCTATACAGCCGAGTCGCGGGCTGGATTATCCTGTCGACCGTGCCCCAGTACCCAGCGAGAAAAACTCCGAGAGAAGCCGCTGCAACAGCGCCCTTGACGGCTGTTCTCCTACTGACCATCTTCCCTCACCTCCAACGGGAAAATGATGGATAGGATTAGGAAGACTGCGACTCCCGCAGCTATCGGTGAAACAGTCTCCAAAAACCAGAGCCCATGGAGGTCGGCCTCCAGCACAGCCAGACCCGTTTTCGACACCAGCTGCGCGTTGATGAGGATGTTCCATTTGTTAGCGAAGGTTCCTGCAAGCGCGATGAAAGAAACTGCAACGCTTAAGCCCGGATATCTGATGGCGGCGAGTGAAACGAAGAAGCTGAGCATCAGAAGCGCAATCACGCCATACAGGAAAGGAGTCAAAGTCTCAACCATCCGAGCCATCGAAGGCGACCAGAGAGACCAAACAGCCATCTGGAGAGCGGTCAAAGCGGCCACGGATATTGAGCCCGCCGCGTGAATTTTCAAAACGGCAACAAGAACATCCTTTTCGATTCTCTTCCAACGCCAAAAGTAGTAGGCGAGTATGAAAATGGCTGTGGCGACTACGAACGTGTCGGCGAAGTAGACCACAGGTAAGAATGTCCAGCTTCTCCACACAGGGTTCCACGTCTGGGTGAGGAGCATCGAAGCCGGATACATTCCCCACATCGTCATAGGAAACAGCATGGCTACGGCGAACCCCTTAGCGATTTTTTCAACCTTTCGATATTTTTCCGCGGAAGTTATGTTTAAGGAGAAAACTCTGAAAAACGTTTGTCTAAAGCCCGTCATACTGAGAGAGGCTTGGTAGGAGTAGTAGGAAAATGTGAGGAGGGCGAAGACTACCGCCAAGACCAAGCCCACCGCCCACAACAGTGATTGAATCGCTATCAGCGATATTCCCGGATTTGCCGCGCTCGACGTGAGATGCGGGTTCAAGAATATCAGTTGCGCTCTTTGCGGTGAGCCGAGGTCGGCCAAAGGCCCAAGGAGGACCACGGCGAAAAACCCTATGCCAAGCATGGTCATTAAAGGAACGGCCTTTCTGAGCGAGTTAGACAGGTACGCAAGCGATGCGAGAATGAGCAAGTCGGCGCCAGATATCAGCAAAGTGTAAGCAAAAAGCACTGGATGCCAGAGTAGGGGCGCCGCAGCCTCGTTCGGATAGTAGTATTCGACCAGCATTCAGCGGTTCACCTCATCGGGCAGGCTAAGATAGAAAATCATGGGTTTCGCACCCGTGAAAGGTTTCAGCACCTGAGTAGGTTTACTTTCGACCGTCTTGGACAATTCATTCTCCTCGGTCAGCGGCCCGAAGATTCTCGCCCCCGTCGGACAGGCTTCAACGCACGCCGGCAGCATTCCTTGCGCAAGCCTGTGATCGCAGAAGGTGCATTTGTCTGCAACGCCTTTGACAGGGTTCCTGTACCGAGCCCCGTAGGGACATGCTTGTATGCATGCGCCGCATCCAATGCAGAGTTCGTCGTTGACCAAGACAAGCCCGTCAGAAGTAACATAAGTGGCTTTGGTTGGGCACGGCGGCACGCATGGAGGGTCCTCACAATGGTTACACTGCTTCGGAATAAATACCCGGGTTCCATCCGGCTTTTCCAAATACTCTATCCATGTCCTAAAAACACCCAAGGGAACGTTGTTCTCAGCCGCGCAAGCAACCACGCAGGCCATGCAGCCGAAACATTTCTCCACGTCCATCAACATGGCGTACCTCTTCCCGGAAGCTTCCGAAACCACGCTCGAAAGTAGGGGAAACGAGAGCAAAACACCCGAAGAAACTGCGGATATAAATTCGCGTCTAGACTGCGTCATCGACTCTATATATATCGATATGCAAATTAAACTTTGTGTATTTATTAAAATTTTACTAAGGCTGCTCTACTTATAGTGCTTTCATACAAGATTCCCACAAATTGGTAGGATTCAGCGCTTTGGTTTTTTGACCTCTCCCGTGATTAGAAGGTTGAGCGGCGCCCCGTTAACCATCGTAACCTTGTAGCGTACGCCGGGTAGGTCTCCCATCGATTTGCCCATCGAGCCTCCTATGCCTTCGATGATGACTTCGTCGTGTTCGTCGACGACGTTGAGCGCCCCATCTCCGGGAAGAAAGGCGGTAACTACTTTGCTGTTCTTGATGAGCTGTACTCGGACGCATTTGCGGACGGCGGAGTTAGGCTGCCTCGACTCAATCCCAACCTTCTGAACCACTATTCCCCGGGCCATCGGAGCGCCTTCCAACGGGTCCGTCTTCTCCTTCAGCCCAAGCCTCCTAATACGGTATTTTCGGATAGCCCATCTAAACCTGTTCCTGACCTTCTTTAAATGGCGCGCCGCGAACTCCCCATTCCCCAACCCTATCGCCGACGCCTTATGAGACACCGGTTTCTAATAAAGGTGCACCGAACCTTAGCCGCCGATGGTGTGCATCGGCCTTATCAATGGTTCGACCGATTTTTTCTTCAGCAGCGTTTCAACGCCCGCGAACTTTTTCCTGAAACTTTCTCGGATGAATGTTGCAATCTCTTCGTCGGGCGCTCCTCCTCGGAGTAGCTTCTTGACGTCGTACTCGTCGCGGCTGAAAAGGCAGGGGACAATCTTTCCGTCCGCCGTCAACCTTATCCGGTCACAGTCACCGCAGAAAGGCTGGGTCATCGAAGTTATGATACTCACGTTTCCTTCCGAACCGTCGGCAAACTCGTAAGAAACCGCCGTGCTTCCACGCTCTCTCGGAAGCCGGACCAAACGATACCTTTCCTCGATTTTCGCGATTATTTCGGAGCCGGGAACCAGACGTGATGCATCCCATGGATGCCTTCCGTCGAAGGGCATGTATTCGATGAACCTTATCGAAAGCCCCGATTCTCTTCCCAAGTCGACGAAGTCCAAAATTTCGTCTTCGTTGCACCCCCGTATCACGACGCAGTTGATTTTCACGGGTCGGATTCCAACGGCTTTTGCCGTTCTTATTCCGTTGAGAACTCTCGCGAAGACATCTTTCCTTCCAACAATCGCTTCGAATTTTTCGGGTTTGAGGCTGTGGAGGCTAACGGTGACGCTGTCGAGGCCGGCTTCCTTTAACGCAGACGCTTTTTCAGCTAGAAAATATCCATTTGTTGTCATGGAAATCGATTCCAGTTTGGAGACTGACCTGAAAAGCCTCACGCCTTTTTCTATATCTCGTCTCATTAGGGGCTCTCCTCCGCTGAGACGGAGCTTCGTAACGTTCATGTCGGCGAGAATCCGCACCACCCTCGTCATTTCTTCGTACGTGAGGATTTCGGAATGAGGCATCCATACAGGGTTGAGAGGCATGCAGAAGTCGCATCGGAAGTTACACCGGTCTGTGACCGATAGGCGAAGCTTCCGAGCCACCCTTCCGAAGCCGTCTACGAGGTCATCAGCCACGGATTATGACTTGCTTTTTCATCTTAAAAATAATTCGTCTTAAAAAAATTAGGCAGTTTGGGGAGTCGGCGCCCTTGTCTTTGCTTCGACCGACTGCATGGCGTGGCGGTAAATGTGGGCTATCAACCCGAAAATCATCACGATAACGCCGAGGTTAAAGAGGGAGAGGTTCTTGAGGCCTTCGAGATAGTTCTGGAACGCGACGAGGGCCAAAATCCCGATGACCGCTAAAAGCCCCATGATGATTCTGACACACCATTCATAGGATAGTTGGAAAGTGATTTGCCTCGTCCTCATCGGCGGCTTAGCCTGTCTCGCCGACGGCGGCGGCGCGATGAATTTGTAGCTGATTACGAACGTGGCTGCTACGAGGAAGACAAGCACCGGGTAGAAAACAAGCGGTTCGATGTAGACAGCTGTGAATGCGTCAACCCTAGGCACTGTGTAGAATCCCCACACGGTGGTGACCACGATGAGAACGATGGAAGAAAGTCCCGCGGCCGTGAAGAACGGTCTCTCTTTCCAGCTCAGCTTTTTTGACCTGTCGACAAAGGGGATCAGCAGGAAAAACATGATGAAGAGGAGTGGCAAAAGGGCGCCTGATGTGAATCTTTCGAGCCCGGTTCTGATGAAGGCGTAGATCGCCGACAAATACCATTCAGGAACTTCGACGATGGCTCTCGTTGGGTCATATTTGATGCCCAAATCCACTGGGTAAAGTCCTCCAGCGATCAAAATGGCGCCTATGACCCCTGCGACGACCGGTGGGTCGAAAACGAGGTTCCGTGGAAAATGAACCAAGGCTAGCAAAAGCATCACCATCGGAAGAATGAAGACGTGAAGCGCGTATAACCTTAGTATCAGGTCATACAAACCTCCGCCTAAGAGGATGGGTGCCAGCTGAGGCCCGAGTATCGGCGCCGCGTTGGTCAGACCTACAGCTATGTTGATTGCGAGCATCGCTCTCTGGTTAAGAATTAGGTCATAGCCGGTGAAGGCTTCAAGAACCGTGACTGTGCCGAGAATGACGCCCGTGACCCAGATCACCTCGTTTTTGACCTTGTACCTTCCGCTAAAATACTGGTAGAACAGATGCGCTATCGCGAGGAAAACCATGGCGTTGGATGCATGGTAGTGGATGTTTCGGATGAAGAACCCGAAGGCGATCTTCTCCTCGATTTCTTTGACGCTGTTGTAGGCTAGGTTGACGTCCGGCCTGTAGTACAGCATCAAAAGCGCACCCGTGATGCCGAGAAGGGCGAAAACTATGCCCGTCAGAGTTCCCAAATATCCGAACGGGCTGACCGCCACCCTCGGAATCTGAAACCTGAACGTCACGATGGGCGTTCTTTCAAGCCGGTCGACAAGCCATTTAACAAAATCATCGAAAACCCGGCCGAGCGGACCGGCCTCTGCTTTCTGTTGCGACATCAATAATCACAAATGGCGTTCAGTATATAAGAATATTTTATCTTCACGCATGTGAATTAGGCTTATATACGCTGAACGTTTTGTGCCGACGTGTTGAAGCATGTAATTTCGGCAAGACAGTTCGACGCCGAAAGCGCGTTGAAAATTTTCTCCGAAGCGAAAAGGATCAAAGCATTCCTGAAAGAAGGCAAGTCGCTAAAGTTGGCTGAAAACAAGATTTTGATGACTGTGTTTTTGGAGCCGAGCACCCGAACGCGTCTGAGCTTTGTATTCGCTATGAAGAGGCTGGGCGGAGACGTTGTGGATTTCGGTCCTGAAGAAATCACCAGCAGAGCGAAGGGTGAATCGTTCGAAGACACGATGCGGATGCTCGACGGATATAATCCCGACATTATCGTCGTTAGAAGCAAGGAAGTCGGAGCGGCGGAAAAGGCATCGAAACTTGTGAAGTGCTCAGTCATTAATGCCGGGGACGGATGGAACGAGCATCCCACACAAGCTCTCCTCGACGTCTTCACGATTTGGGAAATTTTCGGTAAAGTCGACGGCCTTCGAATAGGAATCATGGGAGACCTGAAATACGGGCGGACACCGAGCAGCCTGTCCTTCCTTCTTTCAAAGTTTAGGGGTGTATCCTTTCACTATATTGCTCCTCAGGCTCTCCAAATACGAGAGGAGGTGTTGAAAGAAGTACAGGCGTTCGAAGTTCATATCCATTCGAGGCTCGAGGAAGTAGATGAAGAGCTCGACGTTTTGTACGTTACACGTCTCCAGAAAGAAAGGTTCACGAACCAGAGAGAATACGAAGAGCTTAAAGGAAGCTATGTTGTCACCGTTGACTTGTTGAAGAAGCTCAAAAAAATCCCCGTCATCATGCATCCGCTGCCGCGAGTCGATGAACTCTCTACTGAAATAGATCGGCTACCTCAGGCGAAATATTTTCAGCAGGCGGAGAACGGGGTCTACGTGAGGGCTGCGTTGATAGCCATGCTACTGGGCAAAATTTAGGCTAAAGTCTCCTGCTTGAAGCTTGGACGACGAAAAACCACACGCCCGCAACTAGCGCCATCGTGTAGATGGCTATTGTCGGTGTTTTAAGAACGTTCGCGGGGTTGAAAGCGTTGGCCATTTCCTGTATACTGGGTAGGATGTTCGCTAACGATATGTTGAACCCGAGCAGTAACAATCCAACGGCCGGGATGTAGAGAAGCTTGCTCTTCGCCCAGGCCGCTAACATTCCGGACAACATTAGTAATCCGATGCAGCCGGCTGCGGAAATTAGTGTTGAGAAGTCTGTGGCTACGGATGAAGCGACCGCGTACAAAACCGCGGCGACCGGTATGGTTTGCGCCGGCAGCCGCCTGGTTCGAGGCGGATTTTGGAGCACGGGATGGTAATGCTTTGCGATGTTTCCGAGAATGCTGAGAAGAGCGGACAACCCTAGCAGCTGGAGCAGGTGTTGAATAACGGTCGCCGACATGCTCAGAGCTGGTAGCCCAGTTATAGGAGTGAGGAGAAATGCAACCGTCTGATGGAGGGATTGACCCGCTGTAGCCAGGGATGCGGCAAGGGCGAACAATAAAATGTGGAATATCCCAGCCCCGGTAGGTTGACCAGTTAACAACATGGCCGAGGAGACCACGGGTATCAAGAGAAACGTTTCCACGCTCAGCGAAAGCTCCTGCCTTGGTTCGATCTCAACAAGGGATGAAGTCACAACCGAAATGAAGAAGAAAAGCAAGGCGCCGATAAAAACCGGCCTCATGAAATCCCCAAGCCCGTTGAATACATCGCGGCCGCTGAAGGCGAGTGCAAACAGAATCGACGGCAGCGCGATCGGCAACAACTCCTGCGGGAAGATCTGCATGGGCAGAGTGGTCGCAAGAAATAAACCAACCAAGGCTAAAGCAACTACCGGGATCATGTTCTTTTTGACTTTCAAGGATACTATCGTCGAGGCTGCGAAGACGAGGAGGATCACTGGATGGATTTCGGTGTTTTGGACCGTGTTGAATATCGCTGCAAAGAGCAAGAGGAGGTAGGCCAGCTTCAAAAAACGAGATGATGCATTTGGTTGCACTCTATTCACCTGCAGAAAATTGAACACGGGCATGAGAAGCGACGAAGCGAGCAAAGCTGCTGCCAGGAATTCGGCGAACGAACCCATTGCCGAGGCCTGGGACATAACGACCAAGAACACATAGAAGACAGGAAGGTTGACGGGTTGAAGGATATTCGAAGAGAAAATGCGACGTCCGTGCAGTGCATAGAGGCTCGCTAAGGAGAAAGCTATTATGACGGAGAAAGTGATGAGGGGTAACAATTCCGGCATCAGTGGAAAAAACATTGTATTAAACTACGTGTAGCTTCCATCTCGGCCGTAGGTCAGATTTTTTGTCTAATAGGCTTGGGTATCTCGATTTCAATGTTTTCTCTTTTTTTGACCTCTAGCCAATAACGGTATATTTGTTCTTGGATGATGTCGATTATGTCCTGTCTTCGGGGGTCAAATAGATGTCTGAACCTCGCCTGCCTTCTCCGGTATTCTTCCACAGGTTTCAGGATGCGGGGTACAAATGTATGCTTTACTTCGCCATGAACAGCCTCCTTCAAAGGCCATACTCCGCACTCGACGGCGAGTTTGGACATCTTCACAGTCTCTGAAGGGTCAAACCCCCAGCCGGTCGGGCATGGCGTGTAGCATATGAACAGCTTAGGCCGTCGACCTCGTGGTGGCGGCTGTTCCCGCCCATGTCGTTCCAGAAGTATTACGGGAGGCGGCGGATTCTGGCGTCAAGGCGACCATCATAGTAAGCGGAGGTTTCGCTGAGGCTGGAAACCGAGACCTAGATGCAGCTCTAAAGGAAATCATCCGAAGCTCCAACATCAGGGTCATGGGGCCAAACACCCTCGGAGTTTTGGACCTCCACACAGGCGTCAACACTTTCTTCATACCCGAGTTCAAGAACTATTCTGGAACCCAAGCCGTTAGTAGCGTGGTTTATCCAAGGCCGGGCTCGATAAGCATGATCTCTCAAAGCGGGGCGCTGGCGGGATACTTCGTCGAAGCTCTCGCCGAAAGAAACGGTGGACTGAGGGCGGTGGCATGTGTAGGAAATCAGGTCGACGTCCGTGTCGAAGAGCTGGTTTCATTTTTTGCAGAGGATGAATTGACCAAGGTTCTAGCGATTTACGTCGAGGGAATAGTCGATGGGAGACTTCTGTTGAATCAGGTTCTGAAAGCTCGGAAGAATGGCAAGACGGTTGTGGTGCTGAAGGCTGGACGGTCTAAGACGACTGAGAAAGCAGCCTACATCCATACTGCGAGCATGGTTGGCGAATGGGATGTTTTTGTCGGCGCCCTACGCCAAGCTGGAGCCATCGTCGTCGAATCCATACGAGAGCTCGTGGACGCAGCTTATGCCGCTAGCCTCACGAAACTTCCGATGGGAAGAGAGATCTTAGTTGTCGCGAACGCAGGGGGTTTGTCGGTTTTGTCCTCAGACCTTGCAGAGGTCAACGGGTTGGAGCTTCCGCGTCTTCCCGATGAGGCCGTGGAAAAACTTCTGCGGTTGAAAAAATCCGGTTTGATTCCGCCGATAGTGGTGCC
This sequence comes from Candidatus Caldarchaeum sp., assembly GCA_033580815.1. Taxonomy (GTDB): domain Archaea; phylum Thermoproteota; class Nitrososphaeria_A; order Caldarchaeales; family Caldarchaeaceae; genus Caldarchaeum. The sequence continues at coordinate 118,445 of JAVQUC010000002.1, forward strand.
GAACAACCCGCTTGATTTGAGCGGAAGCGCGACGCCCGATGACTTCGAAAAAGCATACGAAACCGTTTCCCACATCGCAGACATCCATCTGCTGATACCGCTTCACACAGCGCCCGCCATGAACGAAGGGGTCGTTGAAAAAATCTTTAGAATAAGCCGTAACGCCGGGAAAACGGTTCTGGGATGCGATGTCGGTACGTCGGAGTATGCTTCGCTTTTTCGGAAATTAATTTCTCAGATGGGAATTCCTGTATTCCGTGAATTGGAGGACGTTATGCGCACAGCCAGACTCATCGCAAAAAATTTCACACCTAGTCGAGAATTTTTCCCTTCGTTCAAGCCGCTGCATGCAGTGCCAGCTAATCCCGTTCCGAGACATGAAGTCGTCTCCCTGCTTCGACGGCGTGGCGTAGAGGTTGCGAAGGAGATAGTCGTATTCGACGAACACGAAGCGGTTCATGCCGCGGATGAAGTCGGGTTTCCGGTGGTGATGAAGCTGGCGACTGAAAAGCTTGCACACAAAAGCGATTTTGGCGGAGTTGTTCTGAACTTGTCCTCGAAGCAACAGGTTGTTGAGGCTTTTAGACGGTTGATGACTTTAGCGGTCAAACAAGGCGTCCACAACGATGGTGTGGCCGTTCAAGAAGCAGTTAGCGGGCTGGAATTGATACTCGGCATTAAATTTGACTCGGTTTTCGGACCAGTCGTAACGATTGGTCTAGGCGGGTTTTTTGCAGAAGCGCTGGGCGACTATGTTTCGTTGGTAGCGCCTGTGATGGAAGACGAGGTTAAGGCGATGCTACGGCATCTGAGATACTCCAAACTGCTTTATCAGGGGTTCAGAAACATCTCGCCAGCCGATATCAACTCGTTGGCGTCGACCGTGGTAAGCTTCTCCAAAATCGTTACAGAGAATTCGCACATCGTCGAAATCGAGGTCAACCCTCTCATCGTGAATGGTAGGAGATGTGTGGCAGTAGATTTTCGAGCACTCCGAGCGACCAACACTTAAAAACACGGAAGAACAAGCTACCAAAGAGGGGCCGTGGTCTAGCTTGGTCTAAGACTCCAGCCTGGGGCGCTGGCAATCCTGGGTTCAAATCCCAGCGGCCCCATTTTCACGTTTATTAGACGCGTGACCTCGAATTTGTCGAAAAGGTTAGGGATGGCTGGAAGATTCGTTGTCGAAATCGCTTATGATACTCCCCGGCTTGAAGAGAAGCTTTTGGCTAAGGCGGTCACCGCGAAAGGCCTCGAACTGCGTTTGACTAATGTTCGGCAACATGTTTTCGGGCTCCAAAAAACATCCGTTGACGTGTGTCTTGTCAGATGTATGTCGCTCTACAGCGCCGTACACACGGCAGCCTTGAGGGAAGCCACACTAACACTGGCCGTTAACTCTTCCGAAGCGATTCTTTATTCGGGTGACAAAATTTTGACTGTTTCGAGGCTAAAAGCGCATGGATTACCGATTCCGAGGACTGCTGTGGCTTTCAACGGCAAAGCAGCGGAAAAAGCTATAGACAAGGTTGGCTTGCCGGCTGTAGACAAACCCCCTATCGGAAGCTGGGGAAGGCTGGTAGCTCTTCTCAAGGACGTCGATGATTTTAAGCTGGTCGCTGAACATCGGGAGATGTTGACGAGCAGTTACATGAAGACGCATCTAATTCAAGAATACATAGACCTGCCTAACAGAGACATAAGAACCTTCGTGGTGGGAGATGAAGTCGTGGGAGCGATGTATCGTTATAGGGGGTCGGGGGATTGGAGAACCAACGTAGCTTTGGGCGGTGAACCGGTGCAGGCTTTTCTCAACGATGAGCTGATTGAGATTAGTTTGAAGTCAGCAAAGGCCGTTAACGGAGAGATCGTTAGCATCGACGTCTTCGAGACGACAGACGGCAGCTATCTCGTAAACGAAGTCAACGGTGTGCCAGAGTTTAAGGGATTGATGAAAGCAACCGGAGTAGATATCCCCGCCAAAATGGTTGATTATCTAGTCAGCCTTGTGAAAAGATAACTTTTTTCATGCACTTCTCGCACGGCGTCTCGCCCTTTAAATCAACGTCCCAGACCGAGTTGCTGAAGTTCATAACGCATCCGGGCGTTGAACAGTGGCGGAGACCAAGCATGTGCCCGACTTCGTGAACAGCTTCCTTCACGACCCTACGTCGAAGCAACTGATCGTCGACGCGGCCCTCTGTCCTCAACGGGTCAAGCCGGTAAACAGAAACAACCGCAACGCGACCGGGCGCATACCCAAAAACGAAGTTTAGGCCCGGAACAAAGATGTCTCTGTCGGTCAGCAACAGGAGATAGTTTTCCTCGGGCTTTATGTGGCTAAGCAGGGCCACAACGTCGTATTGTCTCCTTTTTTTGTCATAATAGTGTTCGAAGTTATCGATCTTGGTATTGACCATTGATGTTTCGACTCCGTAGACTTGAGATATTTTTTCGGCCGCGGCCTTCGCGATCGATTGGTCGGGAAACTCGTTCAAAACCTTTAAACGCACTCCGGCGTCACTGGAAATGGAAAATTCGTGATTATATGGTTATCGGGAACACCTGGAGTCGGGAAAACAGCGGTCGGAAAAAACCTTGCGAGAAGGTTGGGCTACGACTTCATTGACATTCCCGTTTTTGTGCGTGATGAGGGAATCGGTGAAGCGGAAAAACAAGGAGGTACCATTGTTGTCGAGCCGCGCGTTCTGAGGCAGAGGCTACTACGTAGAGCGATGGATGAAGTCGTCATCAGCAGTCACCTGTTGGTAAAGCTGCCAAGAAGAAAGCAAAAATGCATCGTCCTGAGACACAACCCGCTGAAGCTTGTTCAAAGGCTTCGCATGCGGGGATACAGTCTGAAGAAGGTCGCTGAAAACGTTGAAGCAGAATTCTTGGGCATAATTTATCAGGAGGCGCTTAAAACTTTCGGAAGGCGAGGAGTTTTCCAAGTTGACACGACCAATAAAAGTGTTTCAGAGGTTTCGAGAAGATGTCTCAGTTTATTGAGGGGGAAGAGTCGCGGCGAAAGTGTTGACTGGCTCAGAGATTTGAGTGAGAAAGAGCTTGATCGTCTTCTATTGTTTTTGGCTCGTCGTAGAGGCGTTGTTTTTTGATAGCCTTTTTAACCGCGTTCTATGCCTCTTGGGTAGAAGACCGTGACAGATTTCTGAAGTCTACAGGTGTTTGGAATGGTGTCTGACCACAGGGTTGCGGTGCTTGACAGAGAGGCTTGCGACTCGAAGAAATGCGGCAACTGGCCATGCATCACCTACTGTCCTCCGGTTAGGAATAACATCGAAGCCATTAAGATGGGTGAGGACGGTTATCCAATCATCAGCGAAACACTTTGCATAAGCTGCGGCATATGCGTCAAGAAATGTCCCTTCGAAGCGATTACAATCATAAACCTGCCAACCGAGTTGAAGGACAGCGTCGCCCATCATTATGGTGTGAACAAGTTTAAGCTGTTCCGCCTCCCCTACCCTGAGGCTGGGAAAGTTGTCGGGCTCGTCGGGAAAAACGGGATAGGCAAATCGACGGCGCTCAGAATCATAGCGGGACAGCTCGTCCCCAATTTCGGGAACCTAGACAGACCTGTTACGTGGGAAGAGGCCTCACGTTTCTTCCGCGGGTCACTCATTCAAGAACATCTCAGAAGCATCGCAAAAGCATCGGCGAAAATTTCCTACAAACCCCAAAACATCTCGGACATCCCCAAAGTTGTGTCGGGAACGGTTAGAGAAGTTTTGATGCGGTTGTCGGACGAGAAATCAGTTGAAATGATGATGGAAAAGCTGGATTTGAAAGGTTTAGCTGACCGAGATGTGCGTGTTTTGAGCGGAGGAGAGCTGCAGCGACTGGCTGTGGCGGCTTGCCTGTTAAGGAAAGCGAATGTCTACGTTCTCGATGAACCCTCAAGCTATCTCGACATCGGGCAGCGGTTGAAGATGGTCGAAGCAGTGAGGGATGTTGTGAACGAGTCGGTTAAAGTTGTCGTCGCAGACCATGACCTCGCCGTCCTCGACTACTTCTCCGACGTCATCTTTCTCTTTTATGGCGAACCATCAGTTTACGGAGTCGTAGCGGGACCGTATGGAGTGAGGGAGGGCATCAACATCTTCGTCGAAGGCTACATTCCTGACGAAAACATGCGTTTCCGGAACGAGAGGATCGATTTTCAGGTGAAACCTCCTAATCGGGAGGTTGAAGCCTCGGTTGAAAAGCTGCGGTGGCCCGCCTTTTCCAAGAGTTATGATGGATTCAGGCTCGACGTTGCAGAGGGGTGGGTAGCCCGCGGCGAAGTGCTCGGCATAATCGGACCGAACGGAATCGGGAAGACGACCTTCGCGTCAGTGATAGCCGGAGTTATGAGAACCGACCAGGGATTCTCGTTTGACGCAAAAGCTGTCAGCTACAAACCTCAATACCCTGTCGCAGAAGACGTAACCGTCGAAGAATTTCTCAGGCGGGCCGCTGGACAAGAATTCGACTCGGCAATGTATCAATCGACGATTCTGAAACCATTCGGCCTCGAAAAACTACTCGAGAGGAACATGTTGGAGCTCAGCGGCGGCGAGCTTCAGAGGACGGTCGTTGCGGGATGTTTGTCGCGGAAGGCTGAAATCTATGTTTTGGATGAGCCGAGCGCGTTCCTCGACGTGGAAGAGCGTTACCACATGGCCAAGATTTTGAAACGGCTTGCCCTAGATTTGAAAGTTTACGTTTTTTTGGTTGAACATGATTTCACGGTGCTCGATTTCGCTTCCTCGGCTCTGATGGTCTTCGACGGCGAGCCGGGAGTGCATGGATACGCCCATCCACCCACCGACCTAAGGTCAGGGTTCAACAGATTTCTAGCCAGAATGGACGTCACGTTCCGGCGGGACCATATTACTAAAAGGCCGCGGATAAACAAGAAAGATTCGCAGCTCCACAGGCTCCAGAAAGAGGCCGGCGAATACTACTATCTTTCCGCTTGAGAAGCAAAATTCGATTTTATGTTTGTCGGGCAAAGTTTTTATACGTACCATGTGGGTGCATGGGTAGGTCATGTCATCAACTCCGTCATCTCCCAAAAGGAAGGAGCTTAGCCTCAGGGTAGCTGAGGCGCGTCAGAGAGACATAGGTCGTAAAATCGCTCGTGTCGACAGCATGGGAATGAGGGAGCTCGAGCTCAGCCCCGGCGACCTCATCGAAATCTCGGGAAGACGGACAACTGTTGCTATCGTTTGGCCTCCCTACAAGGAAGACGATGGACAGGGAATAATCAGAATAGACGGGGAAATAAGGCGGAATTCCGGCGTGAGCGTGGGTGAGTTCGTCAGGGTTAGCAAAACAACAGCGAAACCTGCGACAAAAATCGTTTTAGCGCCTTTCGAGCCCTTGCCCTTCGTCGGAGATTTTGGAAGAATAGTCCGCAGCCAACTCCTCAACATGCCTGTGGCGAAAGGGGACATAATAGTAGTCCCCGTGCTGGGCATGGGGGTGGAGCTGAAGGTAAGCTCAACGAGTCCTTCACCCATAGTCATGGTAACCGAAAGTACGGTCGTTGAAATCAGCACAACCACAGCGAAAAGAATGGAAGAAGTTTCCGGCGTCTCCTACGAAGACATAGGTGGATTGCACGAAGAGCTTCAGCGCATCCGTGAAATGATTGAGCTCCCCCTCAAGCATCCCGAACTCTTCAGACATTTGGGAATTGAGCCGCCGAAAGGAGTGATCCTCTACGGCCCACCAGGAACTGGCAAAACACTGATTGCGAAAGCGATAGCTAATGAAACAGGAGCACACTTCGTCTCCATAAACGGCCCCGAGATCATGAGCAAGTTCTATGGTGAATCTGAGGCAAGGCTGCGGGAAGTTTTCCAAGAAGCGGAGCAGAACGCGCCATCAATTATCTTCATCGACGAGCTGGACGCAATCGCTCCGAAGAGAGGTGAAGTAACCGGTGAAGTCGAAAGACGTGTGGTTTCTCAGCTTCTGACCCTCATGGATGGCTTGAAGAGCCGCGGTCAGGTTGTCGTCATCGGTGCGACGAACCGGATCGAGGCCATCGACCCGGCACTCCGGCGGCCTGGCAGGTTTGACCGCGAAATCAGGATAGGCGTCCCCGACAGGAACGGGCGGAAGGAGATTTTGCTCATCCACACACGCAGGATGCCTCTCGACGAAGACGTGAACATTGACGAGCTCGCGGACATCACCCATGGATTCGTCGGCGCAGACATCGCTGCTCTCACGCGGGAAGCGGCCATGAACGCGTTGAGACGATTCCTCCCCCAAATCGACTTGGAGAAGGAAGTAATTCCTGCCGAAGTTCTCGAGAAGATTAAGGTTACGCGAGAGGATTTCGCAAATGCTCTGAAAACCATACAGCCTTCAGCGCTCCGGGAGGTCGTGCTCGAGATTCCTAACGTTAAATGGGATGACATAGGAGGCCTTGAATCGGTCAAGCAGGAGCTGAGGGAAGCTGTCGAATGGCCTCTGAAATATCCCGAAGTGTTCAAGCGGCTGGGCATAAGGCCGCCACGAGGGATTCTCCTGTATGGACCGCCTGGAACTGGTAAAACATTGCTGGCTAAAGCGGTTGCTACCGAAAGCCAGGCCAACTTCATAAGCGTGAAAGGGCCGGAAATTCTTTCGAAATGGGTGGGAGAATCAGAGAAAGCTGTCCGCGAGATCTTCAGGAAGGCAAGGGAAACAGCACCGTGCATAATCTTCTTCGATGAGCTTGACTCGATAGCTCCGAGGCGTGGAATTCACACAGACGCCGGCGTAACAGACAGGATCGTGAACCAGCTTTTGACGGAAATGGATGGTATGCAGTCTCTAAAAGGAGTTGTAGTGATGGGAGCCACGAACAGGCCGGACATCCTCGACCCGGCCCTCCTTAGGCCAGGAAGGTTCGACAGAGTATTGTATGTGCCTCCACCCGACAAATCGGCCCGGTTAGCGATATTCAAGATCCACACACGCGAAATGCCTTTGGACAAGGACGTCGACCTCGACATGCTCGCCAGCGTCACGGAAGGGTACACTGGTGCTGACATCGAGGCGATTGTTAGGGAGGCGGCTATCGTTGCTGCGAGAGAAAACATAAACGCCCAAGTGGTTTCGATGAAACACTTCGAGAAAGCACTGGCCAAAATCAAGCCGAGCGTCGGACCAGAGGAAAAAGCCGAGTACGACAGAATCGTCACCAACTTCAAGAAGTCGATGGCTTACATCGGCTAAACCAACTATCCACGTATAACCAACATAATCCTTCGATGTCCAGACGTGGTCAAGCGATAAATACGCCTTATCGCGGCCTCGCAACCGAGGTAAGAAAAATGCGTATGCCTTGGAAAAAAGAACCCGTCGAAAGACCTGTCCACGTCCAGCCGATCAGCTACCAAGACCGAATGCTCGAAATTTTGACGCAGCTGAAGATTCAGAACGAGAAACTCAACAGGACGATCGAGAGGCTGAAACACCGTGGAAAAGAGCTCTTTGAACAGTGTGTGAGGGCTGAGCAGGAGAAGGACACGGCGAGGGCGACGATTTATGCGAACGAGATCGCACAGCTGAGAAAGATGACGAGGACCCTTCTAGCCAGCCATATGTCCCTCGATAAAGTTGTGCTGAGGCTCGAGACGGTTAAGGAGTTCGGAGACGTGATGCATGTCCTGGGACCGGCCACGCAGATCATCAAGCAGGTTCAACACGAGATTTCAGGAATAGTTCCCGAAGTGGCCCACAGCTTGAGAAGGGTTGACGAAATGCTTGAAAGCATTATCATCGAGGCTGGCAACGTAACGGGCGGAAGCGTCTACGTCTCGGTCAGCGACCCGGAGGCACAGAAAATCATGGAGGAGGCAGCGGAAGTAGCGGCACAGCGGATGAAGAGCAACTTCCCAGAACTTCCCGAAACCTACCAGCATCTCGAAACAGCGGCGCAGAAAACCGACTAAAAATCTTCAATTTTTTTGTATGATTCTTCAGGGGCAACCTGTCTGAAGATATCCGGATGAATGATTTCGGCTAGAATCAACGCGGCGTCTCCTATCTGCGGACCGTGACGGCTAAAATATTTGTTGGCGTCGACCGCGTATAGCTCGCCGTTTATGGAAGCTTGCAAACGCTTAACCCATGACTGAGATTTGAAACGAATCATTTCTTCCGACGTCTTCTCGAGCCCGTAGCCGCATGGCCCGGCAACAATTTTAGCCGGCTGGAAAGCTTCGATCTCCTCCGGCTTGACGCGTCGCGAATGTTCGCCTTTTACACCGAAATCCATTCCTCCCGCAATTTCAACTAGTTCGGGAACCCAGTGGCCACTACAGTAGGGTGGAAAAAGCCACTCTAGAAACGCCGTCCGAATTTTCTCAAGGCCTACCGTATGTTCTCTGATACGTTGAACCTTTTCCAGATTCTTTTCGACGATGGCTCTGGCCTCGTCGTATCTTCGAACGTACTTGCCAATAACTAAAATGTCGTTCAGTATTTCATCCACGTTTTTGGGATGAAGTTCGATGACCGGCGCAATATCCCTGAGAAGCGAGTTCACTTCGTCGGCTGTCGCCGCGCAGACGTCGCACAGACTCTGGGCAAAAATTAGATCGGGTTTCAAATGCCTGATCCTTTCCACGTCTATTCGGTAGAGTGATCTACCCGTTCTGCGGGCGCTCGAAATGACGCGGTCGATCTCTTCGGACGAAAGCCCCTCTGTCTTCAAGGTTGGCTCCACAACCACTGGCCTATCTTTGAGGCTGCATGCATACGTAACACCCACGATTTCGTCGACTGCCCCCAGCTCGACCAAGACATCAGTAGCGCTGGGAACCAGTGAAACGACCCGCATCGTAGAAACACGTCTGTAGGATAATTTATCGGTTGTTGTTGTAAAAGTATTATAGGAGTTGACGATTGGCTAGCTGTGGATTTTTCCGAAGCGGTTTTGCTTGGTCTCCTGCAGGGTTTTGCTGAATGGCTTCCCGTTAGCAGCGAAGGCCTGATATCCTTGGTTTCCAAACTTTTTTTCGGACGTGGTCTCGAGACGGCGTTGGCTTCCGCCATATGGCTGCACGTCGGAACCCTGTTCTCGGCTCTGGTTTATATGAGGAGGGAGGTTTGGTTAGTCGCGCGAGGGTTCGTCGAAAAGGGAAGGGGTCGGAGGTTGCTGATTTTCTTGTTAATTGCTACGGCTGGTTCGGCGGCGACGGCCTTGCCCGTGTTCATGGCTTTTAGGCAGGTCTTGGTTTCAGATTGGTTGTTCACTGTCTTGGTCGGGTTGTTCCTGATTTTGACCGGGTTGATGCCTCGAAAGCCGCTGTTTTCCGGCGTTGATGAAAACATCAAGACCGGCATCGTGGTAGGTTTGATCCAAGGTTTTTCAATCATCCCAGGGGTCAGCAGGTCCGGCATTACGATATCTGCTCTGCTGCTTCTCGGGGCGCCGCCTCACGAGGCTTTCCGCCTCAGCTATTTGATGAGCATTCCAGTCGTTGCGGGCGCACAGGTTTTGCTACCGCTGTTGCTCGAAGTAAGCACACTCACTGGCGAGATGTTGGTCGGGGCCGCCGCTTCCTTCGTCGCTGGATTGCTGACAATGAAGTTGCTTCTGACTGCGAGCGCGAAGCTCAATCCAAGACTGTTGATGATACCGATGGGATGCTTGATTTTCTCGCTCGGCCTTTGGATGGCTGTCTAGTATGGTTTTCTGAGCAGGTAGAGGCCTCCGGTTTTTCGGCGGCGAGCATATTCATTCACCATCCGGTATACAGCGCCGTGCGGAGCACCCTTCACCAACGTTATCACAGCCTCCTCAGCCGCCCGCACGTCCTCATATTCTCCGATGATTGAGACTGTGTCCCCGTAGACGGAGACGTCGACATGGCATGCTTCTTCAATGATTTTCCTGGTTTTTCCCTGGGTTCCTATGATGCGGGCTTTCACCCTGGTCAAATGACTGACGTTGTTTCCCACGTAATCCGTGAGGTCGACGACAGATAAGCTGTATCCGTCCCGGGCGAGCTTCAGGGCTTTTTCCGGCGCAAAACCACGGCCCACGGCCGTGACTATGTCTCGTGCTTTGAAGAGGGCAGTTGGGTCGCCTCCTTCAGAAACAGGTTTCGCGAGGTTGATTACAACGGTGCCTTCGCGGCTGTCGATGTCCAGCACCACCCCCAGTGACCTCTCGATCTCCGACTTGACGGAACCGCCTTCACCAATCAAAACACCGATCCGTTCTCTTGGAATGTTAACCACGAACGACGACTGCGTTATACGAGAAAAAGACGGCCCTTTAGCCATATTCTTCACCTCGTGGTCATTACTCGTTTGAGCATCGATTCGCTGTCTGAAAATACTCCATGTCTGTTAAAAAAGTTGCACAAGGCCTGAACTCCCTTGACGAGAAGGCTTTCCGCTAGTGGATGTGTGCGTTTGACCGCTTGCGCGAAATCAATCAAATAGACTTTTAAGTCTCTGGCTACGATGACGTTGTATTCGCTCAAGTCGCCGTGCACCATTTCAGCCCTTGAGTATAGGGTTTGGATGTTGTCGAAGAGTTGATCTCGGATGTTTTCGAGTTCGTCATGCTCGAAGTCTTCCTCGACAAGCAGAGGAAATCTTCTACCGTTGTCACCGAGAAACTGCATCACTAGGACGTTTTCTCTTTGAACGAACGGCTTCGGAACAGATACGCCGCCGTCAAATGCTTCGACGAGGTTGGCGTACTCCCTCTTCGCCCAAAGATAGATGAATTTTCTGAAGTCTTGTGGGATCGTTTTGAACCGCGGGTCTTCGACGACATACTGGAGACGATGACGTCTGAACTCCGCTGATGTGACGAGATAGATTTTGACTGCTGCCTCGGCCCCTTCCCCCGTTACGCCGTGATAGACCCTCGACTCCTTGCCGGCGCTGACAACACCCATCACTTCCCGAAGTTTGCCGGTGTTCAGGAGATCGTACAGGTTGAGAAGAGTCCTCTGGTCGAATACTTCCTCGAGCGATTCATCCAGCTCCGACCGCTTCTCCAGATACCTCTGCTTTTTCTCCTTCTCAAACTCTTTCTGTCGCAGACGTTTCTCGAGCTTTTCCACGCCACCCCTCAACAACTCACCTATTGTGAAAAGGTCCCGCGGGCAGGATTTGAACCTGCGACCACCCGGTATCCATGTAGCCTGGCGGGCTGAGCAAACGGCACAGCCTTGGGCTGACCGCTACAGCCGGGCGCTCTACCAGGCTGAGCTACCGCGGGCCTTCTTCGATATTCAAGCCTTTTTGATGTTTTTTAGTTTTTCGAAGGCTCGAAGCCTCATGCGCAGCACATATGCGTTCAATGCAAGCAATGCGACGGCGGCGGCTGTGAGGTAGGGGCTTAAGGCGGTGATAAGACCGACGCCGAATAAGGCTAATGACGCGGGCCATCCGCAGCAGACGTAGCCGAAGCTGATGACGCTGGCGAGAAGGCCGCCGACGCCGCTCCAAGCGGACCCGACCAGACATGCACGCAACAATCGTTTCCGGGAAAGGGTGAAAAGAATTCCGGCGTTGTATCCGACAAGTAACGAAATCAAGACGCCGAGCAACGCAGGATAAACTCTTATGTTAAGAACGAAGCCTTCGCCAACCACTTGTAGAAGAGGACCTGTGTAGAGCTGTGTTTCGATGAACGAGAAGATAACCGATATCGACTCGATCCCGATCCGTGGTGTCTGGAAAAGCTGGGCGGCAGCCGTGAAAAAGAGGTAGAAAAGATAGTAGGCGATGGTCGAAGCAGCGGCTGCGACCGCTAACGTCTTATCGGTCATTTGCTCAGAAGCCACTCAACGGTTTTTCGATAGTCTTCGACATCTGTGTCAGGTGTCAACGCCGCCCGCAACACATGGTTCTTGTCAGCTCCCAACACCAAGGCATAATGGTCCACTATATAATTTCCCTTCTCGTCGGGAGGATGTTTTTTGGCGTAAACGTTGTAAAGGGCCATTACTTTTTCGATTTCTTCGGGAGTTCCGGTTAAGGCGATGATCTTAGGCGAGTAGTATGAAACATAGCGTCTCATCGCTTCAACTGTGTCTCTTTCCGGGTCAACTGTGATAAATATTACGGCAAACCTATCCGCCTTATCACCCAAATCCTTTAATGTCTTACCAAATTTGCTCAGAACCAATGGACATACGTCTGGACAGTTTGTGTAGCCGAAATAGAGAAGTACTGCTTTGCCCCGAACGCTTGAAAGGCTGAAGGGTCTCCCGTTCTGGTCAGTTAGAGTGAAATCGGGAAGAACTTTTTCACCAGGAATGGTGATCGGAGGATCGTAGCCGGAGAGCATTTCACGGCTTAAGACCGCCGCCATCGCTCCAGCCGCGACTCCCAAGACCGCAACCGCCACAAAAAGCAAAACCTTAGGCCTCATAACATCATACTGAGTGGCCCATGTCGATATAAAGATTGGCAACATAAACAGAAAATATTAGTCCACCCACGTCAAAGGTGGAATTGCGGAAACTGCCGCTAAAAGTAGTCAAAAGAGATGGCCGAGTCGTCGATTTCGACGACAACCGAATACGCGAGGCCATCCGCAAAGCCATGACATCTCGTAGAATCTATGATAACACAGTCCTCGAGTCGGTGTTGAACTCCGTGTTGGAAAGGCTTGCTGAAAAATACGGAGCCGAAAGGATTCCGCATGTCGAGGAAATACAGGACATCGTTGAATCGGCTTTGATGGACCATGGGTTGAAGGAAGTAGCCAAGGCCTACATCCTATACCGTCACGAAAGAAGTCGAGTCCGAGAAGAGAAGAAGAAAATCCTCGAAGCCTCCTACGTTGATGAGGTGGACAAAAAATTCTCAGTTAACGCAGTTCGGCTAATGGCTGCTCGATACCTACTCAAGGACAAAAACGGTAGAATTATCGAAAAGCCCAAGCAAATGTTTCAGAGAACAGCCTCTTTGATTGTTTTAGCCGACATCATCTATGACCCAGCGTTCTTCGAAATTTCAGGTGGGCAGAAAAAACATGAGGAGGATGTGGATCTCTCTGATTATGTCGATAAGGTCGGTGTCGGGCCTTCGAAAGATGAAATAGAGACGCGGTGGAACATCCACCATCTTGAGAGGCTTGCCGCTCTCTACAGGCGGCTCAACGAGAGAGGACACATGAAAAAATCGCTCAGAGAAATTCTAGAGTTTCTACGGGAAAATCCACACGCCTTCTACAGCCAATACAGGCGGTACTATGATTTGATGGTTGAGAAAAAATTTCTGCCGAACAGCCCGACGCTCTTCAACGCTGGCACGGTTCTAGGCCAGTTGAGTGCCTGCTTTGTCTTAGACGTTGAAGACGACATAACCTCGATTATGCGGACTGCTGAAGAGGCTGCGATCATTTTCAAGACCGGAGGGGGAGTCGGAATCAACTACTCCAAGCTCCGGCCGGAGGGAGATGTTGTGGCCTCGACCGGCGGCGTGGCATCGGGTCCGGTTTCGTTCATGCGGATAATAGATGTTGTTACCGACGTCGTCAAACAGGGAGGTAGGAGACGTGGAGCTAACATTGGAGTTCTCGAAATAAGCCACCCGGACGTGGAGAAATTCATCGCGGCAAAACAGACCCCTGGATTCTTGGAGAACTTCAACATCTCCGTGTTAGTCAAGGAAGATTTTTGGACACATTATGAGGAAAACAAGCCTTATCCGCTCGTCAACCCAAGAGACCGTTCCGTATGGAAACTCGTCGAGCCCCGGACCCTTTTACGCCTAATAGCCGAGAACGCGTGGAAAACAGCAGACCCGGGCCTCCTCTTCCACGACAACATCAACAAGCTCAACCCGTTACGCGAAATCTACGGCGAAATCAACTGCGTAAACCCGTGTGGCGAACAACCGCTATACCCCTACGAATCATGCAACCTCGGCTCAATCAACCTGCATGCACTCGTCAAAGACGGCTCGATAGACTGGAAAGAGTTAGGCGAGGTGGTTGAAACAGCGGTGATGTTCCTCGACAACGTCGTAGACTTGACTAAACATCCCACCGATGCAATCGAAAAGATGACTTTGAAGACGAGGCGGATCGGTCTGGGTATCATGGGGCTTGCCGACATGCTGTATGAGCTCGGCATACCCTACAACAGCGAAGAAGGGTTCGAAACCATGTCAAAAGTGATGGAGTACATCGCCTACAAAGCGGTCGAGACATCAGTCAAAATCGCTGAAAGGAGAGGCCCTTTCCCGGACTTCCAACGCTCGCTATGGGCCAGAGGGATCATCCCCTTCCAAGCACTCAACGAGGAAAATGATTACACGATGGATTGGAGAAAACTGAAGCAGGAGGTCATGAAAGGCATCCGCAACAGCCATCTGCTGACGGTCGCACCTACCGGAAGCATATCGATGTTAGCCGACGTGTCCTCCGGGCTCGAACCTCAGTTCGCCCTCGTCTATCGCAAACAGGTTACGGCCGGAGTGTTTTACTATGTTGACAAGGTCTTCGAAAAATACCTCGAGTATTCAGGACTGCCGAAGGACGTCATTTTGAGAAAAGTGGCCGACAACGGAGGGTCGGTTCAAGAAGTTGAAGAAATCCCAATTGATAAGAGACGGGTTTTCGTGACCGCTCTCGACATCCCTTGGTGGGACCACTTGAGGGCGCAGCACGAAATTCAGAAATGGGTAGACGCGTCCGTCAGCAAAACCATCAACATGCCTTCTTGGGTGACTGTGGAAGATGTCCTAAACGCCTTCATCGTGGCTTACAAACTTGGGCTCAAGGGAGTGACAGTTTACAGGGACGGCTCAAAGACCGCGCAGGTTCTTTCGACACCAACCCACAAGATGGGGAGATATGTTGCCGAACCCAACAACAAAACCGTCGAAATGCTTCGAAAGCTGGGAATCTATATCCAGTATGTCCCGGTCAAGGCCATCCCGCCTGCTGCGACTAGTTACACAGTTTGCCCCGTCTGCGAAAGTAAAGACGTGGTTTTCCAGGAGGGCTGTCAAAAATGTCTTGACTGTGGATGGTCTAGCTGCGTTACTGCGTAAAGCCTAAAAACAGCATAAAAATGAAGTAGGCATGTCTGAGGTAGTTAGCAGGGCTAAGGCTGTTTGGGAAGGAGACTTGTTCCACGGAAAAGGACAGGTGAGCTTCGATAGCGGAGCATTACCGACCCGCGAAGTGACTTGGGCTGCTCGCTTATCTAAAATAGCTGGAATGACAAGCCCCGAAGAACTGCTCGCCGCGGCCCACGCCAGCTGCTTCGCAATGGCTCTTTCAAACATTCTCGCAAAGGAGGGAAAGCCGGCGAAGAAGTTGGAGGTGACGGCTGACGCAGTTTTTGCGAAGACCGACGACGGATTCCGCATCACTGAAGTCAGGATAAATGTTCTGGGCGACGTTCCAGGAATGACGGTAGATGGTTTCCAGAAGGCCGCTTCAACGGCGGGAGACGGCTGCCCCGTATCAAAGGCTTTGAAGGGAAACGTGAAAATCACCGTGGCCGCCAAACTTGTTTAGCGCCGTTAGGGCATTACCTATAACTCTTTTAATAGTGATGCTGACTTTTATAGTCTGGAACCTATCAACCGATGTTCGCGACCAACAGAACACCAGCAGTCTCCTCACTCAAGGGTTGGAAGATAATCAAGTTACCGCTAGTGTTACATCTGCGACGACCAGTGAAACCGTTGTGCTACCTTACGTAAGGATAAAAAACTCGACCTTCGTCGTGGAGATAGCCAAAACCGATGTGGAAAGGGGTAGGGGGCTTTCGGGGAGGAGTTCCCTTCCCGAGAACGCCGGCATGTTGTTTGTGTTCGACTCCCCTGGTCTCTACGGATTCTGGATGTACGGGATGACTTTTTCGATTGACATCATCTGGATAAGCGAAGAAGGCAAGATCGTACACATCGTTGAAAAAGCTCCTCCCTGCCAACCAGATGCAACGTGCGAAGTTTTCCGTCCAAGGGAAGAGGCAAAATACGTTTTGGAAGTAAACGCAGGTGTGTGTGAGAAACTTGGTTTAAAAGTGGGGGATTTGGTCGAGTTTTGGCCCGGTTTAGCCGACTGAGCCGGACATCTCGAGCTCGATGAGCCTATTGAACTCGACGGCATATTCCATGGGTAGCGTTTTCGTGAATGGTTCTAAGAACCCGAGGACGATCATGTTAAGCGCCTCCTGCTCGGTAAGGCCTCTGCTCATCAAGTAGAAGAGCTGTTCCTCCCCGATTTTGCCGACAGTGGCCTCGTGTGTGGCGGTTGTGTCCTCTTCGTTGATTTCGTTGTATGGATAGGTGTCGGTTCTGGATATGTCGTCGAGTATCAGGGCGTCGCATCTTACGCTCGATTTGACGCGTTTAGCTCCTTTCGCCACGTGCAGCAACCCACGGTACGACGTTCTTCCCCCGCTTTTGCAGACCGATTTCGACGTGATGCGTGAGGTCGTGTCTGGGGCCAGATGAACCGCCTTAGCCCCCGTATCCTGATGCTGTCCCCTACCAGCGAAGGCCACGGACAAGATGTCGGCTTTCGCTCCTCTACCTAGGAGGTAAACGCTTGGATATTTCATCGTGACTTTGCTTCCTATGTTCGCGTCAACCCATTCGACCGTAGCTTCTTCGTAGGCATGGGCCCTTTTTGTGACCAAGTTGTAGACGTCGCTGCTCCAGTTCTGCAAGGTCGTGTACCGGACGTATGCTCCTTTTTTGGCGACAATTTCGACCACGGCGGTGTGAAGTGATGAGGTCGAGTAGATTGGGGCTGTGCAGCCTTCGATGTAGTGGACCCGGCTGTAGGGCTCGGCGATGATCAACGTTCTTTCGAACTGGCCGACGTTTGCTGCGTTTATTCTGAAGTAGGCCTGCAGCGGGTACTGAATTTCAACTCCTTCCGGAACGTAGATAAAGCTTCCGCCGCTGAAGACCGCGCTATTCAACGCCGCGAACTTGTTATCCTCCGGTGGGACCACTTTGCCGAAATAGGGCCTAAATATATCTGGATATTCTCTGAAGGCGGTGTCTGGGTCGACGAAGATTACACCCTTTTTCTCAAGCTCCTTCTGGAGGTTGTGGTAGACAACTTCGCTTTCGTACTGTGCTCCCACCCCAGCGAGGAATTTTCGCTCCGCCTCCGGTATTCCGAGGCGTTCGAAAGCTTTTTTGATGTATTCGGGAACTTCGTCCCAGCTTCGTGCTTTCCGGTCGCTCGGCTTGATGTAGTAGTGGATGCGGTCGAAGTCGACGCCAGAGAGGTCTGCACCCCAAATCGGCATGGGTTTCCGGTAGAAAATTTCGAGGCTTTTGAGCCTAAACTTACGAAGCCATTCCGGCTCGTTTTTCTGTCTTGAAATCTCTTCAACGACCTCGGTTGAAAGGCCAGGTCTAGATTTGTAAACGTAGATTTCCGGGTCTTTGAAGTCGTATTTGCTGTAGTCTATTTCGAGGGTTACTTTTTCTCCCATTTTCGATATAACGCCGTTATACTAGGATAAATACATTTTACAACAACACATCACAAATCAGTTGGCTTTATCGGGAGCTTTCTGACCCTTTTTCCCGTGGCGTCGTAAACAGCGTTTGCTATGGCTGCGGCTGTCGGGATGCATCCCGTTTCGCCGATTCCCTTCGCCCCGTAAGGACCTTCCGGGTCGGGTGTTTCGACAAAAACGGCCTTAATTTCAGGTGTTTCAACCGATGAAGGGAGGAGGTAGTCCATGAAGGAAGCGTTAACAACCCGACCCTTGTCTATTACGAGCTCTTCGTACAAGGCGTAGCCTAACCCCATAGAAACTCCTCCATGCACCTGCCCCTCAGCCGCCGCCGGGTTGAGAATACGGCCTGAATCATGAACTGAAACAACCTTCAACACCTTGACCGACTTCGTTTCAGGGTCGACTTCAACCAATGCCGCCTGAGCGCCGAAAACATACGTCGCCGAGATGTTTCCCATCCATTTTTCGTCCTGCATCTCGGTTGGTGGGTCGTAGTAGTCCGTGACGATAACGTTGCTTCCACCTTGTCTGAAATGGATTCTCCGCACGAGCTTGTCGAACTCAATTTTCTTTGACGGAAGGGTTCGGTCGTATACGATTCCTCTGTCGAACACGAGTTTGTCCGCCGAAGTATGCAGCTCTTCCGCTGCAGCTTTACAAAGAATTTCTTTCGCCTTCCGTGCCGCGCGCAACGCCGAATTGCCTGCTACGAAGGTCGCCCTACTTGCATGGGTGCCGACGTCCCAAGGCCTGATTGATGCATCATCGTTGATTATCCGGATTTTTCCGACATCTACGCCCAATTCCTCCGCCACGATCTGTGCGATGGCCGTGTCGCTCCCTGTTCCTATGTCCGTGGAACCTGTTACGACGGTTACGAGCCCAAAATCATCTATCGAGATTATGGTGCCGCATCCGTCGGAGCGGTACACCCGTGCGCCCCCTCCGACATGGAAGAAAGCACCGAACCCAATCCCGCGGTTCAGACCGGCCATCCCCCTCCCTCTCCAACCAATCAGCTGCGCAGCTCTCCGGAGACATTCTCGGAGTTCGCAAGTCGTTATTTTCATGCCTTGAGGCGTTACCGAGTTTGGTCTGTTGGCGTTGAGGATTCGGAATTCGACAGGGTCCATTCCCAGCTCTTCAGCGAGGGAGTCCATTTGCTGTTCGATGGCGAAAGTTATCTGTGGGTTTCCGGCTCCTCTTTGAGTTCCCGTGTATGGGTTGTTCGTGTAAACGACCGTTGCCTCGAACCGGACATGGGGCACGTCATATAAACCCGATGTTGTCGCCATCATGACCCGCGCGTCAAATGGTCCCCATGACACGTAAGCTCCAGCGTCAAGCACAACACGGGCTTCTCGAGCCAATAACCTTCCATCTCTGTCCGCGGCGGTGCGCATGTAGATTACGGCGGGCTGACGAGGCGGGGCATACTGGATTTCCTCTTCGCGGCTGAAAATCAGTTTCACCGGTCTCCTGGTCTTAATTGAAAGGGCGACTGCAATGGGGTCCAGCGGATAAACGTCCATCCCCCTTCCAAAGGCACCCCCGATTTCAGGTTGGATAACACGTATCTTCGCCGCGTTTATTCCCGTTATTTTGGCGAGTTCGTGGCGATATAAGAAAGGCGCTTGAGTATTCGTGTAAACAATCAGTTCACCCGACTCATTATAATGAGCGATCACCCCCATGGTTCCAAGCGGTGAAGCGTTCGTGTACTGAACCTGATATCTATCAGAAACCACAGCATATGCTCTTTGAAAAATTTCATCGAAAGCTTCTTGCTCAATGTTTGAGAATTTCATTTTGAGGTCGACGATGTTGCTGCCGTTTTCTTCGTGTACAAGCGGTGAGCTTGGCTTCATCGCCTCCATCGGGTCGAAAACCCCTTCGAGCGGCTCGTACTCAACTTCGATTGCTTCGACCGCTTCCTCGGCGGCCTCAGGCGTTTCGGCAGCAACGGCCGCCAGTTCGTCTCGCACCGAACGGACTTTCCCGGTTTTGAGCGGAGGCTGGTCCTGCAAAATTCCCATATTCTTCATCGGAGTGTCGTAACCGGTTATCACTGCTCTGACTCCAGGAACTTTCCAAGCTCTTTCCGTGTTTATGCGTACGATTTTCGCGTGGGGATGAACGCTTCTAAGAATTTTTCCATAAAGCATGTTAGGAAGCTCCAAGTCATCGATGTAGCGAGCCAAACCACGGACTTTGGCGACGCCGTCAACCTTCGGAACCGATTTCCCAACGAGGCGGTACTGTTCAGCGTAAGCCAGCACGAAAAGTTTGAGGGACCGGACAGGTTTATACTTGTCGCATGCAACAGACGTATGATGACAACCCGCCGAACGTCTTTGGATGACCGGAATACATTTAAAATTAAGACCATTCGCATACGAGAAGGGGTAATTCAGATTTGTTGATGATTCCGGGTCCAACAGAAATTCACGAAAGAGTAATCCGTGCCATGGCTCGGCAGATGATAGATCATCGTTCGGAAGAGTTTAGGATGCTGATGAAAGGGCTTGTAGAGAAACTGCGAAAAATCCTTGAAACAAATTCAGACATTTATGTGCTAACCTCTTCGGGAACTGGAGGAGTTGAAGCTGCGGCCGCTAACCTCACCATGCCCGGGGATAAGGTCCTAATACTTTCGGCAGGGCTTTTCGCTGAAAGAATGGCTGAGGCCTTCGCAGCCTACGGAGCGAACGTCATCAGACATCAGCTGGAAAACGGGACGGGACCAAACCCGGAAGTTGTGAAAACACTGCTCGAAAAGCACCCAGACGCAGCCATCGTTGGCTTTCCCTACAACGAAACATCGACCGGTATCATCTCCCGGGACGTTAAGGAAATCGGAAAAATATGTTCTGAAAGAGGTGTGTTGCTGGTCACTGATGCTGTTACTGCTGTTGGAGGAGTTAGGGTAGCGGTCGACGAGTACAACATTGATATGTGCATCACCGGGACGCAGAAATGCCTCGCAACACCGCCGGGACTGGCGGTCGTGACAGTTTCTAAACGAGCCTGGGAAAAAATTGAGAAGAAGAAGCTGAGGCCTCCGTATTTCGACCTAGTCAAATACCGACATTTCATGGAGAGATGGGAAACACCGTTCACTCCAGCCATCACCCTGTTTTGGGCCTTCGACGAAGCCTTGAACATTATCCACGAAGTCGGGTTCGATAAATGGCTCGGCCGACATGCCGCAGGAGCCGCAGGACTATATGCTGGCCTCCGAACCTACAACCTCGAACTTTACGCTGGACGCGGCTACGAATCACCTATAGTTGCAGCCATGCACATCCCCCCAGGTCTGACCGACTCCGCCATACGCGAAACCATGAAAAAGCAGTATGGAATCGAGATAGCCGGAGGCCTCGCACATTATAAAGGCAAGATGTTCCGGATCGCGAACATAGGGCTAATCAGCCGAGAAAAAATAGTCAACACAATATTCGCCCTAGGAAAAACACTCCAGCATCTCGGATTAGATGTCAACCCGGCCGGCGCAGTCGAAAACGCTGAGAAAGAATTCGACCGCTTCTGGCCTGGCTAAGAATTGCAGGTCGGGCAAGAGTTCATCACACGCGAACGCATCATAACCGGTTCAGACATCGAAGTTTTCGCATCAATCACCTGGGCGGCTAACCCACTGTTTCTCAGCGACAGACACGCGAGAGAAAGAGGTTTCGAGTCTAGAATCGCGCCTGGAGCGCTCGTTTTCTCCTACGCCGTCGGCCTGCTCTACCAGACCGGAGTTTTCGACCACATCAAAGCTTTGGCCGCTGTCGAAAAAATGAAGTTCAAATCACCCACGATTTCAGGCGATTCGGTAAAAGTGTTCGCACGAATAATCGAGAAAGAAGAAACATCGGACTAGCAGAACGGCCTAGTCAGGCTTGCAGTCGAATGCATAAACACGACGCGTCAAACGACGGCCTTCACGGCCGAAATGCTGTTCGTAATGATGCGTAAAGTTTAAACCAGGTTCTCTGATTGATTGTCTCGTGGAACACGGAAGGACGAGGCTCCTTTACCTAGACGATTCGTACTTGACAAATGCATCCGCTGTTGTTGTAGAGGCCGGAGAAGGATGGGTAGTTCTGGACAGGACCTGTTTTCATCCTCGTGGCGGAGGGCTGGTTTCTGATGTTGGTGAAATCCGATACGGACCAAAGGTTAGCAAAGTGATTGAGGCCGTATTCGGTGAGTCAGGCGTCGTCCACAACCTCGACGGCCCGGCACCTGAGGTTGGCTCGGTCGTTGAATGTTTTATCGACTGGAACAAGCGTTACAGGTTGATGAGGATGCACACCGGTCTTCATGTTCTCGCCGCCATAATGGTCGAAAAAACAGGCGCCCTAATAACGGGTAACAACGTTTCATTCGAATCGGCCCGCGTCGATTTCAGCCTCGAAACATTTGACAGAGCCGTGATGGAGCAGATAGTTAACGAAACTAATTCGCGATTGGCAGAAGGTCATCAAGTTAAAACCTACTACATGGACAGAGAAAAAGTTCTGAGCACGCCCGGCATGGTTAAGCTAGCCGGACGTCTGCCCCCGGACGTCCCAAAGCTCCGAATAGTCGAAATCGAGGAACTAGACATCCAGGCAGACGGAGGGCCACACGTCCGAAACACAGCCGAAGTCGGCCGAATAGTTCTAACAAAGCTCGAGAACAAGGGAAAAACAAACAGGCGAATGTATTTCGTGGTCAGCCCTTAAATAATGCAGACGAATTTTCACGCTGGATGATGAGACTGACCTGTTCGGAGAGCCGGAAAAGGCTCCATGAAGAACATACACCTCTCTGAAGGTAGACGTTTTAAACAAGTGCTTGAGCAGCATTTACGTGGTAAAGTTAAGCCCTGCCGAACAGAGGTTTGTCGAGTCGAACGAGTTGTGTCGGCTTGCGACTGCTGACGAGAAAGGACAGCCTCACGTAGTCCCCGTAGCTTACATTTTCATCGAAAACAAATTCTACATCGCCACTGATTACGGCACCAAAAAGCTGTCAAACATCAAGAAAAACAACAAGGTTTCGCTGGTGATAGACCGTTACAAACCCAACAAGGCCGTGCTGGTTCTTGGAGAAGCATCGATCATCGAGAAAGGCCAGCAGTACCGTGAAATTTACGAAAAATTTTACGAGAAGTTTTCATGGGTTAGGAAAAACCCGTGGAACGAAGGAGAGGCTCCGTTCATCGTAGTCAAGCCGTTAAGGGTGGTTTCATGGGGGTTGTAGCTGGAATCAGCTTATAGAGAGGCGCCCTTACGAGTTCGTGAGCTGGTTTGATTTCGCCGGGAAAATGGTCGGAAGAACAGAAAATCGAGGTTCTCCGCTCAAGCGTGGGAAACGTAATGATAAACCTCAAGATTATCGCAAACAGCCATCTCGCCCACCAGCTAGGCCTCATCGACGACAACGACAGACAAATCCTGTTGAAAGCCGCTGACGTTGCGCTTGCGATAATGAAGAGAGGGAAGGAAAAAGGTATTTTCAAGTAGGGTTTAACCGCGGAATTAAGCTTATTTATCGTCTACGACCAATGACTAAGATGTGACGCGGTATCTAATCAAGGGAGGGTTCGTTGTTCCGGTTGACGGCAGCCGGAGGATAATCCGCGACGGCTGCGTCCTCGTTGACGAAGACCGAATCGAAATGGTTGGGCCCCGTGAAGAAGTTCTCCCGTTTTCAGCTAGAGCTGAGGTCGTGGATGCGCAGGGATGTCTGGTGATTCCAGGGCTAATCGACACCCATGTTCACTTGGCCCAAGCCCTCCTGAGAGGAGTCGTTCCGGACAATTTGACCCTCATCCCGTGGCTGAGGGACTGGGTTTGGCGATTTTTAGGAGTTTATGACCATGAAGACGCTAAAGCGAGCGCGGCACTCTGCATCCTCGAAATGCTCAAGACCGGCACGACAGCCTTCATAGAGATTCACCTGCATTCACGGTATGGGTTCGACGGTATTGCTGAGCTCGTAAAAAAATCAGGCATACGAGGGGTCTTGTCAAAGACAATCATGGACATGAAAGGGTATGCAACTGAGGAAAACATAATGCCTCCGTCCATGATTGAAGACGGCGACGCATGTATAAGGGAATTCAAGGAAATGCATCGAAGATGGAATGGACAGGCTGACGGACGCATCGATGTATGGCTTGGCTTGAGAAGCGCCGGCGCGGTTTCGGACAAGCTTTTCTACGAAGCCGCGGAACTCGCGAAAGAGTATGACACGGGAATTACGAACCATGTTGCTGAAGTCAGAGAGGACCTTGAGTTTTATCGAAAAGCCTACAACACGGGAGTAGCGGGATATCTCGAAAAATTCAACATGCTAGGCGAAAAACGCGTCTACGCCCACTGCGTCTGGCTCAATGAGGAAGACATGAGGAAGTTTGCAGAAACTGGCACAACAGTCGCTCATTGTCCATCATCGAACATGAAGCTGGGGTCTGGAATAGCACCTGTTTCGGACATGTTACGCCTCGGCGTCAACGTTGGTCTCGGATGCGATGGTGGGCCGAGCAACGACAGCTACGACATGATACGTGAGATGAAGATGGCTGCATGCCTCCAGAAGGTAAGGACGTTGGACCCGCGAGTCATTTCTGTCTGGGATGTGTTGACGATGGCCACACGTAACGGAGCCCGGGCCATGGGTAAACTCAACATGCTGGGAAGCATCGAAAAGGGCAAAAAAGCTGACCTAGTCATCGTTAGTCTGAAAAGACCGTCCGTGACACCTTTGTCGAACCCGCTGTCGCTGCTCGTTTACGCGGCTTGCGGGGAAGATGTTCGTGATGTCATGATAGACGGAAAATTCGTCGTACGGAATAAAAAAGTCATTACGCTGGACGAGGAAAGAATCATCGAACAAGCTAACAAGCATCTCGAAAGAATTGTCTCAAAAGTAGACCCAAAACTGGACCTTTTCTCAACGATGTGAGATCAATAGGAAAATTATCGAAAAACTTCAAGTACACGAGCGGAGCAGCAACGCCTATAAAATTGCTCGGTGTTTTTCGTGCAACAATTGGCGGGACCGACAATTCGACCGCTGATGTAATGACAGTATCTATTAATAGTCGGTCCATCAAAAATTTTTGTAAATGAAAATTGCCTACTTTGTCGTGGCCGCTGTTTTGGTGGCTGCAGGTGTGTTAGGCGTGTTTCTGTCGTTTGGCCCCGTCTTGGAAGTTTCGGATGTGGCCATGAGGAGGGGAACGCAAGCGGGTGGTATTTTTCTTAACCTGCACAATCGGGGCTTGTTCCGAGATTGTGTCGTGGAAGCTGAGGTGATTGGGGAGGGGCCGCTTGGTGAAGTTCGGCTGAAAACTGAGCTGCACCGAACCGTGATGGAGGGTGATGTTATGAAGATGGTAAAGGTGGAGAGAATATGCGTTGAGCCCCTGAGCACTGTCAAGATGCGAGGGGTGGAGGGTGAAGGTTACCACATCATGGTGTTCGGCGACCTAGAAAAGTTTGAGAGCTTCCACGTTCATCTCAAAATGGAAAGCGGTAGGATTGTTCATTTCGACGTCGCCCCAGAGGGTCATTCAGACCACACCCACGACCATAAACACTGAATGGGCACAGGGCAACCATACCGGCTCAGCGAAACACTCTATCGAAGCAAGAATTGTACCGCTTTTCTGTTAGTGGATGGAAGAGGCAGAATATATATGTCGGAACATAGGTGTTTTTAGCGATGTCGGCGAAACCACATCTCAACCTGGTTGTCATAGGCCACGTGGACCACGGAAAATCGACGACGATGGGGCATTTCTTGTACAAGCTCGGAGCGATCGACGACAGAACTCTGAAGACCTACGAGGAAGAGGCGAAGAAAATGGGGAAAGAGAGCTTCAAATACGCTTGGGTCCTCGACCGCATCAAGGAGGAGAGGGAACGAGGGCTGACGATTGACCTTGCCTTCCAGAAATTTGAAACAAAAAAGTATTACTTCACCCTCATCGACGCCCCCGGCCACAGAGACTTTGTCAAAAACATGATTACGGGAGCCAGTCAAGCCGACGCCGCCGTACTCGTGGTTTCTGCGAAAAAGGGAGAGGCCGAAGTCGGCATAGCCCCCGGTGGGCAGACACGCGAGCACGCATACCTCTCTTTCGTTCTGGGAATTCGCCAGCTGGTGGTTTTGATAAACAAAATGGACGACACATCGGTCAACTGGGCTAAGGAGAGGTTTGATGAGGTGAAGCAGATGGCGGGAGACCTCCTCAAGACAATCGGATACAACATCGCCAAAATCAACTTCATACCCGTGTCTGGATGGCTTGGCGATAACCTCACCGAAAGAAGCAAAAACATGGCTTGGTACACGGGACCGACTTTGCTGGAAGCGCTCGACCAGCTCGAAGAACCACCAAAACCCATCGACAAGCCGTTGAGAATACCCATACAGGGTGTTTACTCGATTAAAGGTGTTGGCACAGTTCCTGTCGGCAGGGTCGAACAAGGCATTCTTAGGCCAGGAGAAATCGTCGCCATCTATCCAGGCGGTTTGAAAGCAGAGGTAAAATCGATAGAGATGCATCATCAAGCTCTTCAGCAGGCCATTCCCGGTGACAACATCGGGTTTGCCTTAAAAGGAGTAGAGAAAAGCCAGCTTTCGAGGGGTATGGTCGTCACTCACCCAGATACACCTATACCAGTCGCTAAGGAATTTATCGGTCAGATCTACGTGATCTATCATCCCACAGCGATAGCGGCGGGCTACACACCGGTACTCCACATCCACACCGCCCAAACAGCGGTCAAATTCACCGAGCTCATCCAAAAAATGGACCCAAGAACTGGCCAGGTAACCGAGAAGAACCCATCCTTCATCAAAACCGGAGACGTTGCTGTAGTTCGTCTGAGGCCGCTTACTCCTGTGGCGTTGGAACCGGCGAGCGTTTCACCGGAGCTTGGCAGGTTCGCGATAAGAGACAGCGGAATGACCGTGGCGGCCGGCGTAGTGAAAGAAATAACTGAATCCGGCTAACACCCTCTATTTTGTCTGAACCTGCATCTCAATCGCGACGTCGTCGGGTATCTGGATCCGCATAATTTGTCGCATGACTCTTTGGTCTGTTATGCCGAGGTCGATGAGCCTCCGGTGTATCCTCATCTGGTGTTTCCTCCACGTTTTTGTTCCTTCACCGCACGGTGATTTGCGAGTTGGTAAAACGAGTCTCTTGACTGGAAGGGGTACTGGACCAGCTATCCGAGTTCCTGTTTTCTCCGCGATGTCTTTGATATCGTTGCATACCTGCTCGAGCTTGGTGAGGTTTGTGCTGGTGATTTTGATTCTGACCACCTGGGTCATGGCTTGTTATCCTTCGCGAGACAGCTACTTCGAGGTAAAAAACTTAACTTATTGGGACCTCTTCGTCACGTCGCTGTATCTAAACTTTATCCATGCGGCAGTCAAAGGAACCGATGTGTAGGCCAGCAAGTTGACTAAGGCGAGCACGATGTTGTGTGAACCTACGCCTGCAAAGAAAAGCCCCATCCCAGGCGTGTTCAAATTTATGCCAATGCTGTTGAGTAGAACGGTTGATGTGATGCCTGCAGCGGCCCACGTAGGCAAATATCTAACGGCATAGAGAAGTGACGGATCGTTTCCTACGTTTGCCGCTATGTTTGCGTAAGTTTCCACCAACGCAGAGGCGAAAAAAACTGTTCCGCTTAAGACTGTCGACATCATGCTTCTCCTCAAGGCTTCGCCGAAAGCTAAGCCGACTGAGTAAAACGGCAACGCCGCCGCGAGAGATACCAACACCGCTGTCGGAAGGTTTTCGACCTTGGCCTGTGGTCCGAAGGCATACCATGCGATGGCCAACGATAGTAAAGAATACGTCAGTATGATTATGAAAAGCAACGCGATTCCACCGACTGTTTTCCCTAGGAAATGTTGGGCTCGGCTTATCGGCCTTGTGAACCAGTAATCTGCGGTTCCCGTTTCATATTCTTCGGCCGAGGTGGCCGAGCCGATGGTCAATGCGAGGATGTGCAACAGGCCTGCTGAAGGCGCGATGATGCCGACGACCCAGACGACGTTTGAGAATGGGTTTAAAAGAGTGGGGGGTAATCTCGTGAGTACTAGGTAGATGCCGACTTCTAAAAGGAAGGTGACTCCGAGCAGAATCAGGATTCTCTTTCTAGCAAGGCTTTTCCTTAATTCATATTCTATCAGGGAGGTTAAGATTCTAACCGCCGACATGTTCTTTCACCTTTGCTATGAAAACGTCTTCGAGCGACCTCAGAACGAGTTTAAACTCTTTCAAACCATGGCCCGACACCACGATTGTTCTGGCTATTTCTTCACGTGGGTCGGTGGAGTTTGCGAGACGTATGAAAAGGGTTGTCCCGTCCGTTTGTACATCTTCCACACCCTGTATTCTTTTCAAAGCTGTAAGAAGCACGTCTTCGGCTGGTCGCCCTAGAGTCACAGAGACAATTTTCTTAGATGTCCGCAAGTTTTCCACAAGCTCTTCCAGAACCGTTCTGCCAAGGTAGATCATGCCGATTCGGTCCGCGAGTTTCTCGACCTCGTAAAGTTCGTGAGAAGAAAACAGAATTGTCTTCCCCATTTTTTTCAGTTCGTACAGAACGTCGCGGATGTGGGCTCTTCCCACCGGGTCGACGCCGAGCATCGGCTCATCCAGAACCAGCAGAGGTGGGTCACCGATGAGGGCCTGCCCTATGGAAAGCCTCTGCAACATCCCCTTCGAGAAGTTACCCACCTTCCTTTTGGCGTGGTTGACGAGTCCCGTAAGCTCGAGAATTTGCCTGACCTCTTTGTCCGCTTCGTTTCCGTGAATTTTCTTCATGACGCAGGTTGTCTTAAGAAGCTTTTCAGCGGAGAAAAACGGCGGGAAAACTGGGATTTCCGGGGAGTAACCCACCAGATTGTTTACCTTCTCCGGTTGTTCGAAGGGGTCGAACTCAAAAACTCTAACATCGCCGGAGGAGGGCTTGAGCAGACCCAGCACCGCTCTCAGAGTCGTGGTTTTGCCGGAGCCGTTAGGCCCAACGAGACCGTAAACTTCATTCTTCCTTATGGTAAGAGAAACCGGCCCTACCTTAACCTTGTCACCATAGACTTTCGTCAACGAAGAGACTTTTACGACTTCGTTCATCACACGTAGTGTGCCTTCCTATGGCCGCTTTCAAAAGTTCTGCGTCCAAGCTTTACAGCCGCCAGACCCACTGCTGCCAAAGTAGCCGCACCGACTATTCCAAACACTGCCACTCGTTCAGTTTGGTCGTTATTCGCCGATGCCGTTTTCGGTTTCACAACGTCAGCATCAGCTTCTCGAACTGGGGCGAACGAAGACAAAACGTTATATTGGTTGAACAGCTGAGAATCTCCGGTAGTCGAAGCAAGCATCGCCGCCAAAGTTGTCGATAAACTACTGTTTGCGACTTCGGCCGTGAACTGAGTCAAATCAACGTTGCTGTCCTTTAGAAAGAGCGTGTATTCGACGGTTTTTCCTCCCGAACTAAGGCGTAAAAACAGGCTGTAGATGACGTTGGATTCTGCGATTGTTTCGGCTTTGCCTTCGATGTTGGTCGTGGAGTCGCGTTGTCTTGTAGTTGCCGATATTCGGTAGACGTTTGTCTGATATGATATTCCGCCGACTGTTCGCTGGTTTTCACCGGTTTTGGAAACCGAAAGGCTGTAACTTATGTTTCCCCCTTCTTTCGTTATCCTGTATTCGCCCTCTAAGGACGCAAAGTCGATGATAGGAGGTTCGAAAAATCTGGATGGTAGGTTCTTCTCCACGAATGCGGTTCCGTCGTTAAAAGTTGCTTCATACCGGAGCCTGAGATTGCCGGAGCCCAGATTCTCGACGACTGACACGGTTAAGCTACCGGCGACAACTACGCTGTCGGAAGCAACGACTTCGTAACCGTAACTGAAGAAAGAGCCTGTTTCCGGCTGAGCAGCCGCTCCTAACAGTACGCTAAGCACGACCATCGAGACCGATGCAACTGTTAAGGGTCTCCCGAGAAAATTCATACCATTTCGTCTGCCGAACGCTATATAAATCTGCGCGATGTTCAACCATTTATACGATCACTGCATGAAGGGGTCGTTAGAAATGGGAACAGATAGCCTTGAGGACTTGAGACAAGATACGCGTAGGCTCGCGGTGGAGATTGTCAGGCTTTTGGCGACGCGGAGAGAGTTTGTGAAGAAAATTGGGGAGATCAAGCGTTCGATGGGCGCGGATGTTGTGCAGCCTTCCGTGGAAGCTGCGGTGCGGCAAGCCATGATGGAGGAGGCTGAGAAGTACGGAATCCCGCATGAAACGGTTCAGCGTCTTGCAACGGTGATTTTCTCAGACGCCGTCGAACTTCAGCTTAAGCCAAAATCCAGTCTTACGCACTTCGACATCCTCCGGAGAGCAGTAGAACTCCAGCGAGGGGGCTATGAAGTGCAACGACTCGAAGTGGGCGAGCCAGACTTAGGAGCGCCGACGGAAGTAAGACAATCGGTTGCCGAAGCAGTGCTGGGAGGATTCGCGAGGTACGTTGATTCGAGGGGAATATCGGAACTCCGGTCAATGCTCGCTAAACATCTCTTCGAGAAATACGGCGTCGAAATCAACCCGAACAACATCATCGTTACTCCGGGGGGAAGGTTCGCGATATACGCAGCCGTCAGGACACTTCTCCGCGAAGGCGATGAGCTGCTCGTCATCGACCCGTCGTGGCCGATGTACAGGCAGGTCTGTGCATTTGTCGGTGCGCGTTCCGTTCACGTGAAAACCAGTCTCAAAGACGGTTGGACACCAAAACTCGAGGACATCGAAAAACACATCAGCCCGGCGACCAAGGCTCTTGTTCTAAACTATCCCAACAACCCGACGGGAAAGATCATCGACCGAAAGACCTTCGACAAAATCGTAGAACTCGCCGAACAGAAAAACATCACCGTCATCAGCGACGAAGTTTACGCCGACTATGTCAAGGATTCGCACGTGAGCATCCTAGGCAGAGGAAACTTAAAACATGTACTGGTTCAGTCCTTCTCGAAAAGCTACGGAATGACAGGCTATCGAATAGGATACGTAGTCGCCGACGAAGCACTAATCGCTAAGATGGCGTCAGTTTTGAGCTTGATAATGACATGCGTCCCGGAGTTCATCCAGCACGGTGCTCTGACCGCACTTTCTTTGAGGGAGGCTCCCAAACAATACGCAGAAATAATGATGAAGAGAATGGAGATAGCTGTTCGCGAGCTTGAGAAGATAAACGTCGAGTTTTACAGGCCGGATGGAGGAATGTATGTCTTCCCTAGAATCGGGTCGGAAAACGTCGACGGAATCAATCTGGCGTTTGAGCTGCTTGAGTCGAAAGGTGTTGCAGTTGCTCCCGGCTCAATATTCGGTGGTTACGATGACTTCGTAAGAATTTCGTTGGGAGCTCCGGAGCAGTCGATAGCCAAGGGGATAAGGCTGCTGGGAGAATTTCTGAAGGAAAAGGGAAGGGCGTAGTGCAGACGTTAGGGGCCGCCGTGATCGGCGCGGGTCCCATGGGCCTCTGGACCGCTAACCATTTGGCCAGAAGAGGCTATTCGGTAAGAGTTTACGACATAAAAGGAGAGAAGATCAACAATATTCCTAGAACGGGCAGGGTATCTGCTGCGGAGAACTTCGAAGAAGCAGTCAAACATGGTTCGGTCATCTTTTCGGCTGTCGGAACGAAAAATAGCTCGACAGTCATTAGAAAAATCATCACGAACCATCAAGAAAAAATAGTCGTCGACATTTCTTCGGTGAAGACACCCGTCGTCAAATCGCTCGAAAAAGTGACGACACGAAACAACCTGGTAGTCTTAACTCATCCTCTCTTTGGTCCTGGGACGAAGAAACTCGAGGACAAGACCGTCCTTTTCGTTCCTTTCAGAAAAAAAGCCTCTGAGTACAGAATTTGTAAAGCTCTGTTTTCGCCATGTAGAATCGTTACTGTTTCCGCCGCACAGCACGACAGAATGATGGCAGCAGCGATGGCCTTGCCAAGGGCCTTTCTTCTGACGATGCTCGACGTCTGGAGAAGGGCCGGAGTCGAAGATCTAACCTTCAGCCAGAGAGCCATCCGTTTGGCGGCCTCCACGATACTTACTGAAAACCCATCCCTCGCAGTGGAGATAATCGCCTATAACCCTTATTCGACGTTAACAATCAAGCAAGCTCTCACGAGTGTGAAGAAGATGGTCCAAAACCCTTCTGAAAACATCAAGAACATATACACTCGTCTAAAGACTAAAACCCAAAAGCGGGAATACATCCAGATCTACTCTCTCCTGGAAAAGTCTATGGGAGTAGTGAAAAAGAAATATGCGGGAGACTCTTCTTGACTTGCGGTATGCGGACGGATGACCTTTTGTCCAAAATTTATTCGAAGAGAGAAACGAGGGAATTTCTTGAGATGCAGGTGTCTGATGAACTGGTTACCAAGGTATTAGAGGCGGGAAGGCTTGCGGGAAGCGCGAAGAATCGTCAACCCTGGGTTTTCATCCTCGTCCGTGAAAAAGCAAACCTCGAAAAGCTGTCTGAGTTTGGACATCATGCTCAGCATCTTCCAAGAGCTGCTTTCGCCGTCGTGATAGCGGTTCCAGACACGTACGTGCAGGATCGGTTTGATGCGGGTAGGGCCGCGCAGAACATGATGCTTGCGGCTCACGTGCTCGGGTTGGGTTCATGTCCGATAACCTTGCATGAGGAGGAGGAAGCGAAACAGTTCTTGGGTCTGCCGCCTGAACTCAGGATAGCGGTCTGCATAGCTTTCGGATACCCCAAGCCAGTCAAGAGAAAAGGCCGTGTCATCCGAAAACCGCTCGAGCAAATTCTTCATGTAGAAAAATACGGTAAACCAAGTGGTGGTGCGAGTTTAACTTTTTAGACAGGCCGAACATCAATAGAATTGCGGAAGTTGTGTCGGTGAATAGTTGCCGGGGTCCCCAAGCCTGGTATGGGGCTGGTCTGCTAAACCAGTGGCCTCTGGCCGCGCGGGTTCAAATCCCGCCCCCGGCGTCCTCACGCATTCTCAGAATCTCTTTTATCTCATTCGCGACCTTCCTGCATGCCTTTTCAACTTCCTCAGAAAGCTGTTCTCCGTACCGGAAATCCTTTCCCTCGATACCAAAAATCAAAACTTCACCTGAAAACGTGGCTGTTTCCAAAAGCAACGCCACTATGTCTTTGAGTGAGATTCCATGGGTTGAAAAGGCTCGGGTAGCATCCTTCCCGATGTCTGGTAGTCGTAATCGATGAATTGTTCCGGGACGCCCTCTGTTTTCTACTGCGTCGACGATGATGAGCAGTTGAACTTCTTCAGATAATTGATTTAACAGCTCGGCCGGGGCACGAGCGACGACAAGTTCGGGAATGTCTCCGAGGAGCTCAGCAACCCTGAAACCGGCTCCGTCATCACTCCTCAACCTATTGCCCAGACAAACCACCTTCAGCTTGGTCGCGCTACTGCTCTTCGTCAATGGTGAGTTTGAGGAAATGTGTTGCGCATGAGATGCATGGGTCGTAGTTCCTGATGGCCTGTTCGAAACGCCATAGGGCTTTTTCTTTCGGGAGCTTGATGAGCTTAGGCGCAAGCGCTCTTAGGTCGTCTTCGATTCTTTTCTGGTTTTGGGAAGTAGGCGCCACTATTTTTGCCGAAGTAACTCTTCCTTCCGAGTCGACGTCATAGCGGTGGTACAAAATTCCCCGCGGTGCTTCGGTGCAGCCATGTCCCCTACCAGCTCTAACCGTGAACTCAGCACGGGGCTTAGACGGTTCGCGATAATCATCGATTATCCTCAAAGCCTCTCCGAAAGCATAGACAGTTTCCGCGAGCCTCGCCACGATGCTTTTGAACGGGTTTCTGCAAGGAATTTTAAAGCCGACTTCCTTCAGCTTCTCTCTGGTGTAGTCATCTAGCTTGTCGTAGTTGATGTTGATTCGGGCCAAAGGCCCCACAAGGTACGAGCCTCTTCCGATGATGTAGGAATGGAGAGCGTTGGCGTACGGTACCTGCTCCTCGGCAAAATGGTCTTCATATTCTTCAACTTCTATGTCCAGCCCCTTGTTCGAAACTATTCTCCCTTCGTTGAACGGATATTCAGTGGGATGCCGCAGGGCGACGAATTCGTAATCCTGCTCAAACTCGGGGAAATTCAGCTCCGAGACCCATTCGAGAAGTTCAGTCGAAAGCTGCAATCCTTCCTTCAGCACCGGCTTTAACGTCTCGAGCTCACGTCGCGTAAACAGACGATAAAACCCTCCAACACAAGCAGAAACAGGATGTATTTCCCTTCCACCGATGAAGGCTACGATTTCGTTACCAATTTTTTTGGCCTTAAGGGCTTTTTTCACGATTTCGGGATGGCGCTTGGTCATCTGTAGGGCGTCGTCGTATCCAAGGAAGTCAGGCGCGTGCAGTAAGAACGCATGCAGTAGATGACTTTCTATCCATTCTCCGCAGTAGAACAGCCTGCGAAGTGCGCGTATCGGCGGCTCAATTTTGACATCGAATATCTTTTCCAAGGCGTGGATCGAGCTCATTTGGTATGCTACGGGGCAGATTCCGCAAATGCGGGCGGTTATGTCGGGCACGTCGTAGTACATCCTACCTAACAGAAACGCTTCGAAAAGACGCGGGGGCTCGAAAATCTTGAGCTTCAAGTCGACGACCTCCCCTTTCTTCGTCTTAATGTAGAGCGATGCTTCGCCTTCAACGCGGGCGAGATAATCTACTTTATAGGTTCTCTCGGTCAAGGCTCAGCCTCCACCTCCCTAAAACCAGGGGCCCACGCGTTGAAAAGCCTGTAGAAGTTGACCACCTCTCGTTTTTCGAGACCAAGCTCGACGAACCTCTTGGACAACGACTGGGTATTAAGTGACTCTTTCGGCCCGAAGCATCCATAGCATCCCCTTCCATAGGAAGGGCAAAGTGCCCCACAACCGGCGTGTGTAACTGGCCCCAGACACGGAATTCCCCGGGCAACCATTACGCAGACAACTCCCTGAATCTTGCACTCCATACAGACACTGTGGTTCATTATTTTCGGCGCTCTCCCATACATATAGGATGAAAGAACTTCGTAAAGCCTGTGCTTGTTTATCGGACAGCCTCGCAGTTCGTAGTCGACTTGAACGTGGTAGGAGATTGGCGTTGATTTGTCGAGCGTCTCGATGTATTCTGGCTTGGCGTAGACGTACCGCATAAATTCGTCAGAGCCTTTCCAGTTTCGTAAAGCCTGGATGCCGCCGGCGGTAGCGCATGCACCAATAGCTATTAGGAATCGGCTCTTCTTCCTGACTTCTTTTATGGTTTCAGCGTCGTGAGGAGTTGTGATGCTTCCCTCCACGAGAGCTATGTCGTACGGTCCTTTGACTACGGCCTTGCTTGCTTCGAGAAAGTAGGCGATTTCGAATTTCTGGCCGATCGTGAGGAGTTCGTCCTCGAGGTCTAGGATGGTGAGTTGGCAGCCGTCACAGGACGCGAATTTGAAAACAGCTATCTTAGGCTTTTTGCTCATGGCTCATAACTCCCTCCTGTCGAAGAAATGAGAAATGTTGCTGAACCTGAAAACCGGCCCGTGCTTGCAGACAAAGTACGGCCCAAACTGACAGTGTCCGCAAAGGCCTACGCCGCATTTCATGTTCCTCTCCATCGAGAGGAATATTCTGTCTTCGGGAACTCCTTGGTTCTTCAGCTCGAGCACGGTGAATTTCATCATGATTTCAGGCCCGCAGACTAAGGCAAACGTCTTTTTTGGGTCGAGTCGGATGCTTCTGAAAAGGGTCGTGACCACCCCGATGTGTCCACGCCATCGCTCATCGCCCCTATCAACAGTCACCAAAAGTTGTGTGTCGAGCCTGCTTCTCCAACGGCTTAGCTCTTTCTTGTAGAGCAGCTCCGGGGGGCTGCGGGCGCCATACAATATGAAGAATTGGCCGTATTTTTCCCTGTTCTCGATGATATGCCTTATCGCGGGCCTAAGCGGCGCCAACCCGATACCGCCCGCCACAACGATGACATCGTGCCCTACAGCATCCTCTAACGGCCATCCAGTTCCGAAAGGTCCTCTGACACCTATGGTGTCGTTCTCGCGGCTCCTGACGATCGCTCTGGTGACTGGTCCCACGGCTCTCACTGTGAAGAATATCGTGTTGTCTTTGGGAGATAGTGCGCTTAACGAGATGGGTGTTTCGCCGACTCCGTAAACGTATAGCATGGCGAATTGCCCTGGAAGAGCGGTGAAACGCCTGTCGTCCAAAGGCCTTACGCCTAATGTGTATGTGTCTGGGTTTTCCTTCGTTTTAGAAGTCACTTTGAACCAGTTGATGTGGAAAGTCTCGACTCCGGGGAATGTTTCAATGGTTTGGACAACTGTCATTCAGCCTTCACCGCCGGTGCTCCGTATATATCTAACAGCCTGAGCCTCGCCGCCTTCAGTCTGTCACCAACAACGTTAACGATTCTCTTGTATATCTCGCACCCGAGACTTGCGTCTTGCTCCATCATCCTCAAGACTTTTTCGCTATCAAAAGTGATTGCGAGGGTGTTTTCCAAAACGGTCGCGCCCGCTGTCTTCTTGAACGGTGGGATCAGCGAGGACCATCCCAAAACCTCCCCGGAGCCGACTGTTTCGAAGCGAAACTCTCCACGACCGGGAACGTAGAAATACAGCGCGACCAAACCATAGACTATTAGGTAAAATCTCCTGTGAATTTCGTTTTCCTCGAAGACCTTTTGACCGGCCGTGAACCGTGAAAGGCTGGCGGCTGAGGCAAGCGCCTCGATCCTTTCTTCTGACAGTCCTTTAGTGAATGGGTGGTCTTTCAGTAGTGTAATCAGTTCAACGTGCTCCTGACTCATCTGTTCATCACCTCGGTCTTTCGTATTTTCGCGGCTTCTTCTGTGATGTCGATGCCGACCGGGCACCATGTGATGCACCTGCCGCAACCCACGCAGCCCATCATTCCGAACTGGTCTACCCATGTCGCGAGCTTGTGCATGAACCATTGCCTGTACCTGCTCATCCTACTTACCCGTATGGAACCGCCGTGAATGTATGAGAAGTCAGCCGTGAAACATGAATCCATACGCCTCCATCTCTCAACATAATCTCCGTCAAGAAATGTAGTTTCTTCGATGATGTTGCAGAAACATGTTGGACACACGAGGGTGCAGTTGGCGCACGCGAGGCATCTTTCCGCAACTTCAGTGTATACCGGGCTTTCGATGTTTCTGTAAAGGAGCTCCTTCAATCCATTGGTGTCAAGGTTTTTTCTAAACTTCGTTCTACTTTTCTCCATCAAGTCCTCGGCCTCAATCAGCTCCTTATCCGCCGCAGGCCTCGCTCCTGCGGCCTTCAGCAGTTTTTCACCTCTTTCGCTTCCTGCGTACCCTATGAAATAGTGTATTCCGTCCCCTACGACCTCGGTTAAACTGATGTCGTATCCGTCCTTTACCTTGGGACCTGTGCCCATCGAGAGGCAGAAGCAGTTTTCACCCGGTTCGGTGCAGTTGACGGCCGCTATGAAAATGTTCTTTCTTTTGGAGGCGTACACGGGGTCGACGAATGGGCCCTGTAGGAAAATTTTGTCGAGTATCTGAAGGGCGGCCAGCTCACAGCTGCGGACGCCCACGAAAGCCATCCTCTTCCCATCTTCGACATGTGTGACCGTCTCCCCCTTCCTATTGACCGTGACCAGCTTCATCCGAGGAGGAATGAGGAATTTTTTCCACGAATGCGGGCCGACGACGAAACCAAAGAATGCATCATCCTCCCGCCTCTCTACCCTGTAGGTTCCAGGTCCCTGTCTGTCTTTCAGCCCCCGAGGAAGCTGAGATGACGAACTGATTTCGTCATAGATAATTGCGCCATCCCGAAAAACAGGACCGTAAACTACGTAACCATCCTCACGGAGGATTTTCAGCATCGAATCTATGGATTCTGGTCCTAAATAGAAAGTCGTATGTTGACCGATGCCCATGTGTCTCCACGGTCATATGGCGTCTAATGTTTATAAACGTTCAAGTTTGCTATTATACATAATATTTACTGCAGGAAACCCAGATTATGCAGAATAGATTCTATAGATTTAGCGAACTCCGTAGTCAAAAGCATATCACGTTTGCCGTTCCCGGCGCTTATAACCTCTTTGTCGTAGGGTACTCGACCCAGTAGCTTCACACCTGTTTCGCTGCAAAGTTTGGCGGTCGCAGGCTCCGGACTATCGGTTGAAATGTTTTCGACGACACCGAGGA
This sequence comes from Candidatus Caldarchaeum sp., assembly GCA_033580815.1. Classification (GTDB taxonomy): domain Archaea; phylum Thermoproteota; class Nitrososphaeria_A; order Caldarchaeales; family Caldarchaeaceae; genus Caldarchaeum. Next base: position 156,225 of record JAVQUC010000002.1, read on the forward strand.
TTGGGAACGAGGCTGATTGGAGGAGCTTGATCATTCGGTAAGCGTATCGAACCGCGAGAGGCGACGGA
>JAVQUC010000003.1:0-111188 GCA_033580815.1 Candidatus Caldarchaeum sp.
ACCGCCGACCTCCACCGCGTCAGGGTGGCGTCATACCAGGCTAGACCACCGGCCCACCACAATTCTCCATAGTCGTTCACGATGTATTTAGGCGTTTTTTGACACTGACGTACGTAGTTTCCTTGTTCACCGATGACTGAAGGTATCTGGCTAAGTCTCTCAGGAATCCTGGGTAAACGTCTGGGCCGAAATCGGCCACAACAACTTTCCGGTGCTTGCTACGCGAAAGTTTCTGAAAAGCGTTCATGAAGACCTTGTTCTCGATCGATTTCATCAGAGATGTCGGGTAGTTGGTCTGCGAGATTGGGTAGACGCTGTACAGCGATAAAGGAACGAGGCCAAAAGGTGTTCCAACGACAAAAACATCAAAATCCGAAGAGCCGATGGCCTCTGAGATTTTGGAGAGCAAATTCGTTAAGTTTCGCCCTGTCGCCGCTCGATGGCTGACCAAGACAGCAGTTTCACCTTCATCGGGAAAGAAGCTTTCAAGCCACTCCATCATCCGCACGTACTCAGGCCTCTTCAAGCTCTCTTCATCGAAGAGAAAAAGGCCTCTTCTCTTGGTTAGGGGAGTGTGTCTAGCCATCGTCTTCACAGTTTCTTCGTCGCCGAAGACATTTCGGAAAGCGTCGTAAAGCGTTGGATGCGATTTAGCCCTCTTTTCCACGAGCTCAAAAAGCCTCCCTTCCCAAACCGCCTGCTTAACCGCCTCCACTTCCTCAAAGCAGACGTGGAGGTTGTGGAGCGACAGAAGCCTAAACCTTTCAGATTTCTCCATCTGCTTCATTTCCCTCGGTGAATAGTCTATGCAGACACGGCAGCTGCACGGAAAATAGGCTAGACTCTCTATCCTCACCGTTCCGTCGGAAGTCAAGTACCTGTCCTCCTTCGCAAACAGGGCATAGGATGCCGAGTCGAACAAATCCACGCCCATCGCGACCACGAAGGCGAAAACCATCGGATGTCCAGCACCAAAAAGATGAAGAGGCTTAACAGGGCCGAGGAACCGACGGGTCGACGAAACCATCGAAGCCAGCTGCTTATAACGGTAGGACGTCATCAAGGGCGTCGGGCTCCCCAGACAGTACAGGCTAAAACCCATCTTCTCGTATTCTCCAACACATCTCTCGATCAGGTCGTAGTAAAGCCCTCCTTGAACGGGCGCGACCCAGACACATCGACTATCAGGTCCGACGACATCCATCGTGAGCTTCACATTAGCTAACGTCACTTCGACGGTTTTTTCAGCTTCCTTTCTGTTGACGAGGCCAGTCGGCCTGTCGAGCGGAACAGCGATGTCGGAGCCTATCGATTCTTGGAAAACCGCTATGTCAACCGGCGAAGCATCGACGTCACCGTATATGAGAACTTGGTATCCCCCAGAATCGGTCATGACCACGCCGTCGAACCCGATAAATTTGTGGACCCCGTCTTCGATGACCCTTTGCCGGAACCGTTTGAGCAGGATATATGCGTTAGTGATGACGATGTTGCATTCAAACAACCGCTTCATCTCTTCAGCGGGTACAACCTGACCTGCTGGGTTGATGACCGGTACGAAAGCTGGCGTTTCAACCCTCTTTCCGCCAACATGTAGGTAGCCGACCCGCCCCAGCAAGTCTTTATGCTTGACTTCGAACTCAGCCTTCATCTGAAACTCCTCCAGCCACTGAGACAAATTAAACCCGTGTGCAAACAATTATTAACTCCGCCGTCAGTTTATCATCAGCATGCTCGAAACCGAGATATTTTACGACGACAAAGCCGAAGACCTGAAGATATCTGACGGAGTGCTTGTCGAGGGGCTTCCCGGCATAGGTCTGGTCGCTAAAGTCGCGGTCGCCTATTTGCTGAGAAACTTGGAAGTGAAAAGAATCTGCAGGTTTTTCTCCCCGTTTTTCCCAGCGATAGGATACATATCCGATGGCAGGTTGGTTTTCAGCTTCGCGGACATTTACTTCGCAAAACACAGCCCGCCGCTCTTGATCCTATACGGCAACGCACAGCCTTCAACGAGCTACGGACAATACGACCTCTGCCACAAAATCATCGAAGTATCGAAGAAACTGGGAGCGTCAACGGTCTTGACCATAGGCGGTTACGGTAAAGAATCGGTCTCCGAGAAAAGAAGCATCTACTGCTCTTCCACGGATCAACACTTTCTTGAGGAATGGATGAGAAAGGTCGACGGAGTCAGGTACAGCGGCCAGATAGTCGGCGCCGCCGGTCTTTTAGCAGTCCTAGCCTCCGAGAACGGGATGCGCAACTTCTCCATGCTCGTCGAGACCGCTGAGATGGCTCCAGACTTTTTCGCCGCCCGAAGAGCTGTTGAAGCCTTAGTTAAAATCTTGAACCTGAACTTGAAGATACCAACTGCTGAAGAGCTGTCCAAAGCCTATGTACTTAGCCTTATGGAATACGAAGCCTTTTAAGCGGTATTAGGTTAAATATTTCCGAGCGACACGGGATGATTAGGCTGAATGTCGGCTGAAGACGAGGAGCTTGAGCGGATTCGCCAACAGAAGATGGCGGAGATGCAGGCGCGGATGGCTGAGGAGCAAGCGCGTCGGCAGAGGGAACTTGAAAGAGCGGCGGCCATGCGTGTTATCCTGACGCCGGAAGCTCGGCAGAGGCTGAACAACCTCAAGCTGATCAAGCCGGACGTTGCCGAGAAAGTCGAGACATACTTGATACAGGTCTCACAGACGGGAAATATCAAACTACCCATAGACGATGAAGGACTCAAACTTATTCTCGACAGAATCATGCCCAAAAAGAAGGAAACGAAAATCGAATGGAGGTCTCGGAGCGCTGGGTGGTGAACATGGTTGCCATCGATGAAAAAACCCATTTGGAGAAGTTCCGACAATTCATCATACTGAACACCTGTGCGTCGTACATGCCAGCGGCCTATCTTCACGACACCTCCGTTTTCCCCGAACGGGACCCGGAACATGGAACAATCTACGTTGAAGCGGTAACAAAAGTTCCTCTTCGCGAGATGAGGGACGTAAGGTTTGTTAAAGTAACCGAGGTACTCGGAGTCATCTATAGGTCGAAAAGCGGTAATACGGATTTGAAATGGCGACAAATCAAAGGGCCTTTCGGGAGGGTGACCGGCGAAGCATCCCCGAACTCCGTTGTTAACCTGCTCGAATCAGGTGTTTTACGGAGGGATTCGTTACTCAAGAAAATTGAGGAATCGTCCCAAAAGGCGGAGTAGCAGACTGGCTGAGCATACGCTTAAGAACGGGTCATCCATGTGAAAATCGACATGAAAGTAGCGCTAGCCTACAGCGGCGGACTCGACACCACGGTCATGATCAAGTGGATAAGCCAACGTTACGATGCCGAAGTAGTCACGGTGACCGTCGATGTCGGACAGGAGGAGGATTTTAAGGAGATCGAGGAAAAAGCGTACCGGAGTGGGGCGGTCAAACACTACAGCATCGATGCGAAGAAAAAATTCGCCGAAGAATACGTTGCGAGAGCCATCAAGGCAAACGCTCTTTACGAGAAGAGCTATCCACTTTCTTCTGCTTTGAGCAGGCCGTTGATCGCGGAAGAGGTTGCGAAGGTTGCTTTGAAAGAGGGGTGCGACGCCGTAGCTCACGGATGCACCGGGAAGGGAAACGACCAACTTCGGTTTGACGCAACCTTTGCCTCGGTCGCTCCCGAGCTAAAGATAATCGCCCCCGTGAGAGAGTGGAACATGAGCAGAGACGAGGAAATAGAATACGCGCTCGAACACAACCTACCCATCAACCCGGTGAAGAGCAGGTTCAGCGTCGACGAAAACCTGTGGGGGAGGTCTATTGAGGCGGCTGAGCTTGAAGACCCTTGGTTAGAACCCCCCGCAGAGGCCTTTAAACTCGTCAAGCCAGTTGACCAAACCCCTGACAAGCCGGAGGAGCTTGTCATCGGTTTCGAGGACGGAATTCCGAGGACCCTCAACGGTGAAGCCATGGACCTGGTCCATTTGATCAAACATCTCAACTCGATTGGAGGACTTCACGGCTACGGAATAGTAGACCATGTTGAGGACAGGGTGGTCGGTGTTAAGTCGAGGGAGGTTTACGAGCTGCCAGCGGCGCTGATACTGATAAACGCCCATTCGGACCTTGAGAAAATGTTTCTTGGACGGAGATTCCAGTCCTTCAAGCAGGTAGTCGACACCACTTGGGCGGAGATGGTCTATGGAGGACTTTGGGCGGACCCTCTCAGAAAAGCACTCGACGCATTCATCGATTATTCTCAGAATGGGTTGAACGGGGAGGTTAAGATAAGGCTTTTCAAAGGGTCGATGAGGATTACTGGTCGCAGGGCTGAGAAACCTCTCTATCATCATCGGTACATCACCTACGCTCGTGAAAGCGTCTTCGACCAGAGGGCTGGAGAGGGTTTTTCCAAGCTTTGGAGCCTTGAAACACGTTTGAGCAGTTTGAGGGAGAAGGGTTAGAGGTTGGAGGCGCCGCACCGCGGCGGAATGCTCCCCCGAGAGATGGACGTCGATGCCGCCCGATACACGTCTTCATCAAGCTTCGACCCAGAAATCTTCGAAGCAACTGTGTATGTCAACGCCGCCCACATCAAGGCGTTGGACAAACTCGGGATAATCGATAAGAGAGCGACAGCTGCTGCCTTATCCGTTCTCAAATCCATTCTATCTGAGAGACCAACAATACCGGAGACGGCGGAGGACATTCACATTTTCATAGAATCGCTGGTTTCGAAGTCGGTGGCCTCCGTGGGAGAGATGCTCGCGCTTGGGAAAAGCAGGAACGACGCGGTAGTGGCCGCCGTAAAAATAGAGGTCAAGAGAAGACTCTACCGTCTCGTCGAGAAAATTCTCGAAGCAGTTGAAGTTGTTCTTAACCGTAGCCTTTCTGAAAAGGACACCATATTTCCGGTGTACACTCATCTTCAGAGAGCCGCTCCGGCGACTTTTGGGTTCGTTCTCCAGTCCTATGCTGTTAGGCTTTTGCGCTGCGTCTCTGCTCTGATGAACTGCTTGGATGCATGTGAAGAATGCCCCCTTGGATCCGCTGCCGTGGCAGGGACATCCATCCCATTGGACCGAGAGTTTGTAGCCGAGTCTCTCGGGTTCAAAAAAATCAGCGTCAACGCTTTGGAGGCTACGGCTTCACGTGATTTTTTGATTCAGCTCTTATCGGCTCTGCTTCAGACAGCGGTTGTTCTTTCCTGCTTCGCCGAGGAGATGGTTCTATATTCATCCGAGGAATTTGGCCTGTTGCTTATGCCGGCGGAGCACTCGGCGACGAGTAGTATCATGCCGCAGAAACGCAACCCAGTAGTGGCGGAAATCATGCGGACTAAGGCCGCGGAACTGCTCGGCCAGCTGATCTCTGTCTCTGTGATCTTATCTCGTCAACCGAGCGGATACAACTTGGACCTTCAGCAGACAACGCCCAAAGTTTGGAAGGCCTTCGAAGAAATTAGCGAAAGCGTGGCTCTCATGGCCAGATTAGCCGAGACAGTTCAGGTCAACCGCCAGAAGGCTTTGCAAGCGTGTGGTCCGCCGGCCGCGGCGGTCGAGATCGCTAACATGTTGACGATGGAGAAAAGACTAAGTTTTCGAAGAGCACATAAGATAGCTGCTAAAATCAGCCGGTTGTTCGTCATGCGGCAGCTTGATGAGGAGTCTTGTAGGCGGGTTTTCGAGGAGGAATGTGTGGACCCGGTTTCATTAGAAACTCTGATGTCGTTGATGGACCCAGCGAATGCTGTTTACCGGTACAGCGTGGATGGTTCTGCGCATCCGGAAAAGGTTGCCGAGGCCAGCCGCAGGCTTCTGGCTGAGGCGAGAGATTTGAAAGCCAGTGTGATAATAAAGGGCCGTGAATTCGTCGAGATTTTGCAGCGGTTACTTCTCTGAATCCATCAGCTTTGCAAATTCTGCGTAGATCTTAGTCGCTGTTATGATGTCTTTTATTTCTACCGCTTCCATGGCTGTGTGGGCGAGCGTCGAGTCTCCGGGCCCGCATGCTACGATGTTTTTGGTTAAAGCCACGAGTGTGTTCATGTCACTTGTTCCCGTTTTCTTGACTATCTTCGCTTTTAGGCCGAGTTTGAGCATTGCCCTTTGAAGGGCTCGGGCCGCGGCATTCGAAACACTCGTCACGACTGGTTCTGTTATGTCGACTACTTGCATCTCGCATTGGGCGATTTTGACGAATTCCTCTAGCTTTGCAAGAATCTCTTTGGAGCTGTAGGGATGCGGGAAGCGAATGTTGACCGTCCCTTCGGCTTTCTCCGGAATCCTGCTCATCCAGTCTCCTGCATGCAACGTGGTGAGAGCAGACGTTATTTCTTCGTAGCGTTTCCCCCCAAATTCCTGTTGAACTAGTTTCCAGAGGCTGAGGATTTTCTCGAGGGCTGATTCGGCTATGTATGGCGCTGAAGCATGGCCGCCTTTCGCAAAGGCCCTTACCCGCACGCTCACACTCCCCCTATAGGACACAGCTATCCCAACAGTGCCAGTGGGCTCGCCGATGATTATCGAATCTGCTTTGACATCTTCTTCGACAAGCTTCTTCGCCCCGCTCCCCATACCTTCCTCGTCGACAAGACCGGCGACTATCAGCCGGATGTTCCTAAGCTTGTCGGCTAAATATCCGCCGGCCAGAAGCATGGCTGACAGCGGGCCCTTCGCGTCAACCGCCCCTCTTCCGCTTATCCTGCCTTCAGAAACTTTTACGCGCAGTTCTCCGGGAACGGTGTCGACGTGGCTCACAAGCATGACCGTGCGGTCTCCCCTTCCTACGGCCGCGAAATAGTTTCCTACTTCGTCCCTCCAAACGTCACGGTAACCCAGTTCTCCGCAAATCCTGTACCAAGTTCTTTCGAGGCGGCGTTCTTCTCCGGGAGGGGTGTAAACTTCGAGGAGTTGGACAAGCGTTGAGACGACGTTTTCCCGGTATATTTCGATCGAGCTCAACTCTGTTCCGGCGAAACTTTTTCGAACCTTTCTGTATTAAGTATTTGGGTAAGGCTTTAAGCGTATCCTTCGGGGTTGATAACATGAGAAGAATTAGGACGGTCATCATGGGTGCTGCTGGACGCGACAGAGCTCTGTAAAGCTCCGCGAATTCCACAACTTCAACGTCTTCTTCCGCAACGACCCGAAATACGAGGTCGTCGCCTTCACGGCATCACAAATACCAGGGATCGCTGGAAGAGTTTATCCCCCGTCTCTTTCCGGACCTCTTTATCCAAATGGCATAACCATCCACGACGAGTCAAAGCTTCCTGAAATCGTCAAATCGATGGACGTCAACCTTGTTGTCTTCTCCTACAGCGACCTCTCCCATGAAGAGTTGATGCACAAAGCTTCATACGTTCTCTCCCTTGGTCCCGATTTCATGCTTCTTGGGCCACGATCTACCATGCTGAAACCTTCGAAAAAGACCGTCGCGGTGACCGCCCTCAAGACGGGCTCCGGCAAAAGTACGCTGTCTCGGCATGTAGTACGCATTCTCCGTGAGCTTGGGATGAAGCCAGTCGTAGTGAGACATCCCATGCCATATGGAGCCCTGGAAAGACAAGTGGTTCAAAAATTTGTCACCTATGATGACCTCGACGCAAACCTATCCAGCCTTGAGGAGAGGGAGGAGATCGAGCCGCACCTCAGAGATGGCACCGTTGTCTATGCGGGTGTTGACTACGGGTTGGTACTCGAGCATGCTGAGAAGGACGGCGACGTCATTCTTTGGGACGGTGGTAATAACGATTTTCCCTTCTTCGAGCCTGACCTACACATAACCGTCGTCGATGCATCTCGACCCGACCTAGTTTCGAGAACCTATCCCGGGGAGACGAATCTTTTGATGGCCGACGTTCTCGCCGTGCACAAGGCCGACAAGACGTCTCCCGAAAAACTCAACGAATTGATAGAAAGGCTTCGTGCATTAAACCCTCGGGCAGAGATGGTTGTCACCGCTTCGAAGGCTAAGATGGACGTGTCACTGGATTTAAAGGGGTTGAGGGTTGTGGTTGTCGAGGACGGTCCTTCGCTCACCCACGGTGGGATGAATGTCGGCGTAGCCTTCGAGGAAGCGGCCAAGGCAGGCGCCACCATCATCGACCCAAAACCCTATGCATCCGGCATAATCGCTGAAATCTATAGGCAATACCATCATATCGGCGCTGTGGTTCCTTCGATGGGTTATACGCGTGAGCAGTTAGCCGACCTCGAGAAAACGTTGAACGCTGTTCCAGCCGATGTCATTGTATCGTCGAGCTCGGCTGATCTTTCGCGGATTTTGAAACTGAACAAGCCGGTCGTTAGGGTTTCGTTCGAGGCGTATCAGTTGGGCGGCAGACCTCTGTCAGACATTGTTCGGAGCCTTCTCTTGAACGGCTGAGTACTGTTCGGCGGTTTTTCTCAGCGTTTCAGCGGCGTAGGCTATGTCATCGTCGTTTATGAGGTAGGGGGGTAGAAAGCGGAGAACCGTCAGCCCCGCCTTGAAGCCAATCAACCCGTTCGCCTGCAGGGCTTTGATGAACTGGGTCGGCTGAGTCCTCATCTCAAGGCCGAGCATCAAACCTGCTCTTCGAAAAGCTCTGAACAACCTGCCGTGCTCCTCGACCACGGCCTTTAGCATCTCTCCGAGAGCGTTTCCTTTCTCCTCCGCTTGCTGAGGAACATTTTCATCCAACAACACCTCCGTGGCCGCGGTTATCGCCGCGAGCGCAAGCGGGTTTCCGCCGTAGGTGGAGCCGTGGTCCGTTTCCTTAACCTTGGACGCAATCTCATCAGTGACGGCGATGAGGCTGGCCGGAAAGCCTCCAGCAATAGCTTTTGCCGCCGTGAGAATGTCGGGCCTTATCCCGCCTCTCTCGTGAGCCCAAACCATCCCAGTCCGGCCAAAGCCCGACTGGATTTCATCGACGATGACAAACGCATTCACTTCTTTTGCCTTTTTCTCCACGGCTTTCATAAAATTGACTGTAGCTGGAATTATTCCTCCCTCACCTTGAACCGGCTCAAAGATAACCGCCGCAAACTCGTCGGTCAGTCTTTTGTCGACCGTTTCTGCGTCGTTGAAGGGTGCGAAGACGGTTTCGAACGGGAAGGGTTCGAACCCCTCTCGGTATTTACTGTTCCATGTCGCGGACAAAGCGGCCATGGTTCGGCCGTGGAAGCCGTTGTTGAAAGCCATGATCTTTTTCCTTCCGCTTAGTTTGCGGCTGATCTTGAGGGCGAGTTCGACCGCCTCCGACCCGCTGTTAAGGAAAAAGACCTTCGAAAGATGTGATGGAAGAATTTTGTCGAGTTTTTCGAGGCATCTGTCCAGCGTTTCGGTATCGAATGCCGGCGTGATTGTCATGTATTTGACCAGCTGTTCCTGGAGGGCGTTGACGACCCTCGGATGACGGTGACCAAGGAAGGCCGCGCCATATCCCATGTAGAAGTCTAGATAGCGTCGGCCCGCATCATCCCATACATACTGGCCTTCTGCTTTCGCTACTCTCAGACCTCGCGGGCTCGCGAATCGAAGAAGCGAAACAGTCATTTTCTGATGACTTTCACCGTGCTCTCCACTATTTTAGATGAGAGGTTGTATCCGGTCACAAGAACCGTGTTCCGAAATTCGACGACGCCGTTTATTTCGTTGACCAGCAACCCTTTTTCACTTGATTCGAGGAGGTCGACGCCGAGGACGCCGCCGCCGACTGCATCGCCAGCCTTGATCACGAGCTCCCTTAGTTCATCTGTCACCGGACAGGGTTGGGCTTTGCCGCCTAGAGCTGTGTTGGTTTTCCACATCTTACTCACACGGTAAATGGCCACCGGCACCTCACCCCAAACATAGAACGCGCGGATGTCTCTTTCGGGCTTGTCGACATGTTCTTGAACATAATGGACTTTCATCTGAGGGTTTGGCATGTTCTCCCGCAGCTCAAGGATGTCTAACAGCGATTGCTCATCGAAGGCTCGGGCGATGTTTCTCCCCCAGCTGCCTGACACCGGTTTGACGACAACAGGAAATCCCATTTTACGGGCGATAGAAAGCGCGGTTTGTTTGTTGAATGCAACAGCTGTGGCCGGCGTAGGGATATTATTCCTAGCCAGCATACAGGTGGTGATGAGCTTGTCAGCAGTGTTTCGCAGAACATCGAGGTTGTTGACGACCAAGTTGCCGTACCTTTCGAATATTGTCGTCGTGGCAATCGCTCTGTTGTAGCTTACGCATCGCTGGATGATGAAATCTGTTTCGAACCCATCGGCTTCGTTTATCCAAAATTCCTTGTCGATCACGTGAATAGGCTGGGCTACATGCCCATGGTCGTTGATAGCTTGGATTAGGGCCTTTTCCTCAAACCTTACAACATCGTAGGCGAGCCCGACTTTCATCGATCACTGGCCCCAGTCCTCAGCCACTTCTTCAGCAACCCTCAAAGACGGAGCGTTCTTGTCATCCAAAAAATATTCGAGTTGTGCTCCGCAGTCGCCGCATTCGAAAAGCTCGCCGGGCAACGAGTCGGACGGCACTTCGACAGATGCGCCGCACACCGGACAATCAAGTGCAACCATTCTTCAGCCACCAGGTTGTGATTCGTAATCGCTTTATTTAAATCGTTACGTAAAATGCGTCCGAATTGATGGCTTGGGTAAATGATTTACGAGATTCGTAATTTGTCTAAAGATGTTTCGTCAGATGACGATGAGCGTTCCCGAGCCGTTATCCGCTGATGCGATGGGGTCCTCAACCAACCCAGAAGAGATGTGGACTTTCTTTACTCCCGATTCCAACGCCTTGGCAGCCATCATCAACTTCCTGTTCATGCCGGGGCCGATTCTATCCACAAGCTCAAGTGCTTCCGCGGAAGTCAACTTTCTAACGACCTCGCCTTCCAACAACACACCTTCGACATCCGTCAACAAATACAACTTTTCAGCCTGCACGGCAGAGGCGATGGCCGAAGCCGCTGAGTCACCGTCAACATTAAGCAGCTCACCTTCATCGCCCAGGGCCAGAGGTGAAAAAACCAGAACTAGCCCAAGACCGACGAGCCGATTGATGAAATCGGCGTCAACATGCGTGATTGTTCCCGTAAACCCACCATCAACAATCCTCTTCCGACCTCTTTCATCGACAATCACAAGTTTCTTCTTCCGCTGGGCCTTCACAACAGATCCGTCGACGCCTGAAAGATTTAGCGCCTTGACTCCGCGGGCGTTGAGGTAGGCGGTTATCTCTTTGCCCAGTTTGCCGGCCATCACCATCGCGTAAACTTCAAGTTCTTCAGCGTCGGTCAACCTGCTTCGCACACCCGAGGGCGAAACAACGATCTTCGGCTCGATGCCCAATTTCTTCTCATACCGCGAAACTATTTCCCCGCCACCGTGGACAAAAACTAATCCGTCTCCCCGATGAGCCGCGACAGAATCGAGTATTTTGTCCCTGTTGATATCCAATGCTCTGCCGCCGGCCTTTACAACTATCACGTTTACCGCAAAGCAACTTCCAGATTTAAGCCTAAGCAGGCCGCAGTGGAGGCATGTTCAAGCCGGCTCTTTCGTCGAAACCGTGGAGAATGTTAAAACACTGGACCGCTTGCCCCGCAGCTCCCTTCATCAGGTTATCGATGGCCGCGAAAAGAGAAGCTCTTCCGATTCTTTTTTCGACCGCGAACCCTACGTCTGCGAGGTTGCTCCCGATGACGTATTTCGGGTCTGGGTACTTGAATGGGGCTCCATGGACTATTCGGACGAAGGGCTCTTTTCCGTAGCGGCTTGCATAGGCCTTCCAAAGTTTCGTTTCGTCGGTTTCGGAGTCGGTCAACCAGACATGAGACGTGGCCATTGCACCTCTAACTGCTCCCACAGCATGCGGAACTAACGCAACCTTCACCTTGTCCTTAACTAAGTTTGAAAGCTCCTGCTCAACCTCTGCGACGTGCCTGTGGCCTTCCGCTTCATAGGGCCTCATGACGTTCGCCCTTTCAGGATGATGTGTTCCCAGAGATGGCTTTATCCCGGCCTCGCTACTACCAACCTTTACGTCCACCGCTATGTGGTCCAGGTCTATCAATTTCTGTTCAACTGCGGGAATCAGAGACAACAACGCGGCCGTGGCGTTGCAGCCAGGACAAGCAACTAGTAAAGCAGACCGTATCTCCTCCCTGTGAAGCTCGGGCAGGCCGTAAACAGCTTTCTCCAGCAGGTCAGGCCTCGGATGCGCCGCCTCATACCAAGAAACGTAGTCGTCGGGGTTTTTCAACCGGAAGTCTGCGCTCAAATCGATGACCTTCAAACCTCTCTCAAGAAGGCTGGGGGTTAGGGATGCTGAAACTCCATGAGGTGTGTTAACGAACACGGTTTCACATTTCTCCGCAATCGATTCAACCGATACTTCGCTGAATTTGAGGCCCTTGTAAAAGCCACGGAGATTAGGATGTATCACAGTGAAGGGTTTACCGGCGTATTCCCGAGAAGTCACGTAGGTTACTTCGACGTTGGGATGTGTAGCCAGAATTCGGAGTAGCTCCCCGCCGGTGTATCCCGAACCGCCTACCAAGCCAACACGCACAATCATTCCGGAGCAGCCTCCGAAACCGTGTTTATAAAGCATATTACGAAGTGGAGCCGAGTAAAATCTCGGATGTCGGAGCGGGTAGACAACGTTGACAGGCAGATTATCGAGATTTTGAAAAGGGATGCGAGGAAAAGTTACACCGAGTTGGCCAACATGCTGAAGCTTTCGGAGGGAGCTGTTCGGCGGAGGGTTAAAAACCTCGTCGAAAGAGGTGTTATCAAGTCGTTCACCATAGAGGTAGAGAAGGATTTCGCAGTCAAAGCCGTCACGTTCATATCAATTAACCCAGCCGTTCCAACACCTGAGGTCGCCGACAAGCTGATAAAAATAAACGGGGTCGACGAAGTCTACGAAATCACCGGAGCCCGTGATATCATGGCAGTAATTTCAGTTCCATCGATGACTAACCTCAACAAAACAATCGAAGAAATCAGAAACATTCCCGGCGTCAATGAGACCAACACAAGCATCGTCTTGAGGCAGCTGCGAAAACCTTAGTCGATGACCTTAGCTCTCGAAAGGGCGAGAAGAAGCTCGTCGTACCTGCTGTCGATGTCGTTGACGGCCGATTCGGGCACATCGAGGTTGACCGGGATTTTGTGCTTCCAGTAGTAGCCGTTTTCCACATTCAAACGAGTGAATACGCCGGTTACAGCAGGGGGAAGCTTGTAGTTGTGCTTGTTAAGAATGAATTCGACGAAGCAGACTCGGTAAGCTTTTTCGTGAATGTCGCCGTAGAAGGTGTTGAAGTAGATGTGGAGGGGGGCGTTCCGGCTGTAGGTTTCCCATGTGGTAAAATTCGTGTAGACAGGGATCCAACCTTCGTCTCGCAGGATTTTATCCTCCAATGAAACGGGTCTTTTCCATTTGCTGACCAAAAAACCGCGAGACTCTAGAGATGGAATTATGTACCTGTGGATGATGCCTTGTCTCATCAGCTCGATCTTCTCCTTCAGACTCAACGTCATTCAACTGACCATCCGTAAGCCGGTCGAAACACCCCCAACTTACGCCTTTCCCTACCATCTCGCTTGTTTAAAACCTCATTTTCCGAGGCTATCCAAGAATTTTTTCAAGTCGAATAGTTCGCATTCATTGTTTACTGTGGTGTTGGTTTTCATGGGCGTCACAGAGATGGCCTTTTCCACGAAGATTGCGTGGGCGTCGGTTCCCGGTTCGAGGTTTTCTAACAGCTTTCCCTTCAACCAATAGTATGGACGACCACGCGGGTCAATTCTCTCCTCCACCAGCTCTCTGTATCTCGCTCTAGCCGTCGATGTCAGCACGTAACGGGTTTCCTCGGATACTTCGTAGGGAAAGTTGACGTTTAAATAGTCGACTCCGGCTGGTAGTTTGTTTCTTAGCAGGTATTCGATTATCGGCTTGGCTTTTGAGGCGGCTGTTTTCATGGCTTTTTTCATCCAGCTCACTGCGACGGGTCCTGCTTCGCTCAGGCAAAGTGAAAAAGCTACCGAAGGATATCCCATCAGTGAGGCTCTGATGGCCGCCGCAACCGTACCGCTCCCATAGACTGCTTGAAGGGAGACGTTGTTTCCTTCGTTTATGCCAGAAACCACGAGGTCTGGGGGCTCGGGCATGATTTTTCTGACCGCAGTGATTACGCTGTCTGACGGCGTTCCCGAGCAAGCGTATGCTACCGTTCCGTGAATTCGGTACCTTCGAATGCGAAGTGGTTTATGGAGGGTGATGCTCATCCCAACAGCGCTTTTCTCCGACTCCGGAGCAACAACATAAACATCTCCCAAAGGCTTCAACACTTCGTATAGAGACCAGAGACCAATCCTCCTCACACCGTCATCGTTCGTCAGCAGTATTCTGGTCAAATCCTATTCCTGTGCTAATAGCATTCTAGCGATTTCCGTTCGGAGCTGCGGCTTCATCCTCTCCAATCTAGCCTCGAGTGAATTGTCGTAGCGCAGGGTTCCGTCAAGAGATGAAGCTCTAAACCCTCCGCGGATGTTGATCGGCTTCTCTGACACAACCACCTTGACGCGATATCGTTTATGGGTCGTGATTTCCCGGAGCATCTCTATGCCGTATTCATTCGATTCAACTACCATGTCACGGCCTAGCAGTTCAACAACTTCATCGAGGAGCCTCTCCATCACGTGTCTAAACTCCGATTTTCGAGAGTTCTCAGCCATTTTCGCGAGACAAGAATCGAAGATTTTAGAAACCTCCTCCTCGACGGCCGAGATAGATAGATTCTTCGCCTGAATTTCAGCGGTGGACAAAATCCTCTGAACTACAGCTTCGCGGGAAGCTTTACCAGCCTCCCGCATGTTTTGAATTTCACGTATCAACTCTTCTTCCACCCGCGACACGATGCGCAACGCCTCCGCTTCTCCTTCCTCAACCGTCTTGATCGCAGCGGACAAAGCTTCCTGTAGAACCTCGTTAACGACCTTGGCTAAGCTCGTCGACAACTCTGTCTCAGACGCAGAGGAACTTTACCTCTTAAAAAAGATGTTACACGCCCAACACGGATCGTACCAGCTGCCGGTAGTCGATTTTCTTGGGTGAACCCACGGGCGGGGATAGTTCATAAACAAGCGGCGTCGGCTTACGTGCCCTCAGCTCGTTGAGCTCATCCCGGAACTTCTCTGAGAGGTCTTCGGAGACAATTATCAAACCCACGTCAGGCCTGTTCATCAATTCTTTCACCACCTGGAAAGCCTGCTGTGGAGACTCTACAGCAATGCCTTCCGCTCCAGACAGCTTGAAACCCGTCACAAACGTTGAACCCCCGACGGCGTAAACCTTCAACCCAGAACCTCAGATGAAGTTTCCATCATTTAACGTTAAACGAAAAGCTCGACCGTATCGCCGTCCATCAACACATGTCCCGGCCCTACCTGCTGGCCCTGTATCTTGACTGAACGGCCCCAGACTTTGGCGAACTTAAGGTCTTTCGCAATTTCCTTGTGGATGATTAGGGCAAGCTCGCCGACGGTCGTACCCCTCTTCAGCACTACCGGTTTTCTGTTAACCACGCCATCCCTCTGAGTGTAAACTCTAACTAAGTCGAGAGATTGGAAAACCTGCTTCATAAGCTCTGCAAGACCCGATCGGTTCTTTTCGGAGAAAAAGAAAACAGGTAGGTTTAGTTTCGCCGCTGCCAGCCTAACCTCTTCAGCTTCCTCTTCAGAGGCCATGTCGCTTCTTCCGACCAATATGACGCATTTCTTGTATACTGTTGGTCTAAGAATCTGCTCCGTCACCTCTTCGACACCCGCTTCGCCGTAGATTTTCACCACTGCGTTCCTTATGCCTATCTGCTGAAGCTCGCTGCGCAGTTCCTCCAGAGAATCGCGAAAACGCCCAAACACGACAAACCTTATTCCACCACTATCTTTCTTCTCGAACACGACTTCGAAGTCTTTCACACCCAGCGCTATTCCAGAATCATCTAGCATTTCAAGGAGTTTTTTGAGCTGATGGTGTGGTTTGTTCATCGCGTCAACTGTCAAGATTATCATGTCGGCGCTTCGGGCTGCGGCTAGGCATCTCGAAGTGAACGGTGTTTCTTCGAGTTTTGAAGTTATGACCGCGGGCAGTTCAACCAGCTGTATACCTACGTCTTCGAAAAACATCATGGCTGGAACTGGCTTGGTAGTTGTCATTTCGTATTCGCTGACTTCCGGTTTTGCGTTAGTCAACATTTTGAGAAGCGTCGACTTTCCCGAGTTGGCCGCGCCCAAGAGCACTACAGTTGCGGCACCCTCCTTCCTGAAAGAGAAAACATCCGACCGACCGGTCTTAGTGGATTTCTTCTTTTCAAGCTCCCTCCTAAGCTTCGCGAGCGTCGTCTTAAGCTGCGCCCTCATTTTCTCGGTTCCTTTGTGGTCTGGTATCAGAGGGAGAGCTTCTTCGAGAGCCTTGATCTTTTCTTCGATTGTCCGGGCCTCTTGGTATTTGGCGAGTTTGGCTTGCGCTTCAGCCGGAAGATTGGTCGGCATCTCCTGATTCCGGTTCTACCCCGCGACGGAATAAATTTTTACACGTAATTAAGGAGGAAATAAACGAAAACTCCCAACGCCAGGCTTAAGCTCCAGAGCCGGACAGCCCATTTCCCGACCGACCTATGTCTGGTTTTCCGGCCGACCTCCTTCAAATCTATGAAGCCGCCCGTCAATATGTTGTAGACGACAAGCGGGACCGACAGAATCGAAAGGCCAAGGTGAACGATAAGGGATGGAAGGTAGACAAAATCTCTGATGACGGGGGGTCCTGTGAAATGTTTGACCCCGCCGAGGAAAAGCCTACCGAGATACATCACCAAGAACGCCGTGATAAGTATGAATGATGCGAGCATGAAGATGCGGTGATATCCGATTTTACGTTGCTTTATCGTAACGTATCCAGCGGTTAATGTGAAGACAGCAACGCTGTTCACCGCCGCAATAGCATGGGGCAGTAATGAGACTATCGGGCTTTCGGCGGCCGGCGGCTCGCGGGGAGCCAGTAGAAGATAGCTGAGGATTGTGTATGAAAGGAGAGTTGCAGCGACCGTCAACAACACGATCAAACCATGTCTATCCATATCCGAGCATGCTCCACGTCACAATTTAATTTTGGCTCCAAATCAATATCCCTGGGTTGAAAAAATTCATCGAAGAAGTGAGAAGACTGCTGACCGATGCCGGCGTTGAAGACCCTAGAATAACTTACCCGAAGGAGCCGCGGTTCGGGGACCTCTCTTCACCGTCTGCTTTCGACATAGCAAAGAAGACGGGAAAAACACCGTTGGAAGAGGCTCGCTCGCTTGCAGCACGCATCCCATTACAAAAGACTTCTTACGTAGAGAGAGTGGAAGTGGCCGAACCGGGCTACCTTAACTTTTTCGCGCGATGGAAGATTCTCGCGAGTGAAATTCTTTCGGAAGCGATACAGAAACGTGAGCGTTTTGGCGAAATAGATTTCGGCGCAGGAAAATATGTTTTAGTGGAACACACTAGCGTCAACCCCAACAAAGCACTGCATATAGGCCATGCGAGGAACGTCTGCCTCGGCGACAGCTTGGCGAGGTTACTGACCAAAACCGGACATAGAGTCGCAGTGGCCAACTACATCGACGACAGCGGAGTCCAGATGGCTGAAATCCTACTCGCCTTTACCCAGCTCGGCTACAGCATCGACCCGCCGAACGGGCTGAAATTCGACGAGTACTGTGGACAGATTTACGCGGAAACTAGCCGGAAGATACAATCCAACCGGGGGCTCGAAAACCTGAAGCGAAAAATCGCCGCGGAGCTCGAAAACCCAGAGTCTCAGACCTACCGTTTAAACAGAGAAATCGTCGACAGAGTTCTGCGGCAGCAGCTTCGCACATGTTGGAGACTCGGCGCCCGCTACGACGTACTCAACAAAGAAAGTGATGTGCTATTCTTCGACCTTTGGCAGGATGTTTTCACGCGGCTCCGGGAAATCAACGCCGTTTACAGAGTCGAGGCTGGTCCAAAGAAAGACTGTTGGCTGATCGATTTGAGTGGTCACCCCCGGCTGAGCAAAGAGGGTGACGAGGTTTTGGTCAAAAGCGATGGCTCCACAACCTACGTGGCGCGTGACATCGGATACGCTGCTTGGAAACTCGGCACGCTGAACAAAGATTTCAGGTACAAGTTGTTCGGCTTCAACCCGGACAACACACCCGTCTACGTAACAGACCGAGACGGTGTCGAAGCCAAAAAGTTTGGCTCCGCATCTTTCACGATAAACGTGGTCGACGTGAGGCAGAAGAGGCCGCAGGAAATCGTGAGGTATGCGTTAGAGAAACTCGGAGCAGACCCCAGCAGGTACGTCCATTACGCCTACGAAGTCGTATCGCTAAGCAAACAGGACGCCGAAAAGCTTAACGTTCAAGTCGAAGATGC
Organism: Candidatus Caldarchaeum sp.; assembly: GCA_033580815.1. Classification (GTDB taxonomy): domain Archaea; phylum Thermoproteota; class Nitrososphaeria_A; order Caldarchaeales; family Caldarchaeaceae; genus Caldarchaeum. The sequence continues at coordinate 18,458 of JAVQUC010000003.1, forward strand.
TGCTTTCGTCCACATGACTGGCCGAGGCGGTATCTACGTGAACGTCGACCCGCTACTTGACTACATCAAAGCGAAGGCAGCCGAAGGAGCGCGGCAACGTCATCCTGATTGGAGCAATGAAAAAATCGAGTTCGTGGCTGAGCGGATAGCGGTCGCGGCTCTTCGCTATTTTCTCGTCAGAGCTGACCCAGACAAGATGATTATCTTCGACAGCTCCGAAGCGTCCGACATAGAGGGTGACACAGGCCCCTACATCCAGTACGCGTACGCAAGGGCCACTAGGATACTTGAAAAGGCAGACGACAAGCCAAACCCAAACAACATACCCCAAACCCTTGAACCTAAAGAGGTCGAAGTGGTCCGAAGAATAGGTATGCTCCCCATAGTCTACGAGGAGGCGGTCAAAACTCTCTCCGTAAAAAGGGTCGTCTCCTACCTACGGGAATTGGCCTTCGTTTTCAACGATTTCTACGAAACATGCCCGGTTCTTCAAGCTCCCGCCGATGTAAAGATTTTCCGTCTCGCCATAGTTGACGCGTTTCGTTCGGCACTGGCTTCGGCGGCCTCCGTCGCCGGAATACCCCTGATCGAGGAGATGTGACTTTTCAACGATGTAAACCGGCGAGGACGTCGAGCTAAGGCACGGGCCATCGTATTCTTTGCTCGAGGTTTGGCTGAACGCTGGAGAAGCCATGGAGGCGGGAGCGATGACGTACATGACGCTCAACATCGCGGTGACAACGAAGGTCAGAGAATCAAACTTCATATCGGCCCTCGGCCCGGAAATACTATGGGGTCAATTTTTCTTCTACAACGGATACACCTCCGCTGGAGGGCGTTGAAAACTAGCCCTTGGTTCAGCCCCTCTCGGCGACATCGTCCATCTGAGGGTGGAGCCGGGTAGCGAAGTCGGCCTACGTGGCCTCAACTCCTTCCGTGGCCCTCGACATAAAGTGGCAGGGGCTCACTCGTGGTCTTTTCGGTCAAGTCGACAATCCTCGGCGGCGAAGGCTTAGTCGTCCACGTCAAAGGCCCGGGCGATGTACGCGTCCAAACCAAAAACCCGGCAGAGTTCGCGCAATGGCTGTGGAGCCTCCTCGAGCCCTACGTCAGGTCACGAGCCCCCTAGAACACCTGGAAACTCTGCCCTTGCAGGGGATGCACAACGTTAATGCCCTTTTCTTTCAAGAGTTTGTCGAAGAGATATTCATTCTCGGTATGGACTGGGATGACTGTTTTCGGCCCCACTTCTTCGATTATTTTGAGGAGCTCGGTCTGTGAAGAATGTCCCGATGAATGGATGTGGAAGAACTTAAGGCCGAGCAGGTCGACCCAATTTTGGATCTTGTCCATCTCAAGTAACTGCTCTTCCGAATGCGGCTCACTCGTTGACAGGATGAAGGGTGAACCCTTTTCGGGCTTAATGTCCGACAACGTGATTATGTCTTCAGCCTTGCTCAGAACCAGTAGGTATTTGGACTGGTTTCGCCGGAGCGTCCCCTCTGTTACCGTCGGGACCTTGTTCAAAAGCTCAGCCATCCAACGGGGATAATCATCCTTAGAATACGTTCCAGACCGTCTTTTTTCGAGGAAGGCGACGAGACGGTTCTCGTCCAACTTGGGCACAGCGATTCTTTTCCCGGCTTTTCGGAGATATTCGAGAACGTTGGCGTGATGAAGAGAAACAGCTGCTACACGACCAGTTTCATCCGCAACCTTCAAAACTGTGTTTAAACGGTCGAAATCCATCATCGCGACCACGACTATGACGAGCTTATCCGACGAATCGCGGCATAACTGTAGGACCGATTGTTCGACTTCTTTTTCGGTCGTCGTGGTCGTTTCGTCTATTCTCGTCCCCTCTACTATGAAGACGTCGGCCTTCTTCTTTCTGCATCTTTCGACGAAGTCGAAGGTCATTTCCGCTTTCGGGCCGTGTGTTCTCAAGTCTCCGGAGTAGGCGATTGTTCCACCTTCCGCTTCGATGACAAAGCCGTATGCGGCTGGTATGCTGTGGTCCACGTGGACCGGGTGGATGATGCTGTCGCCGATTCGAAAGGCATCTCCCGTCTTGAACGTCAACACCTTGCGCTCCTGCTCTGTGTTAAAGAGAAGTTCAGGGGACTTTTGTTTTGTTTTTTCGCGTGCTTCAATGAGGAGTTTCGTCGTCTCCCCCATGTAGAGTGGGATGTCATTCCGAATTAGTGAAGCGTGCCCGTAATGGTCTGTATGCCCATGTGAAATGACGACAGCCTCGGCAAAGGGTTGGGAGCCGTCCGCCTTGTACAAGCCTTGGATATCCGGCAGAACACCTGTTGTCAAATAGTCTTTGACCAGTGAAAACCTGCGCGGCTGTAGAAAAGTGGTGAAAAACATGCTCTTCGCCGTGAAGTCGACTCCGAAATCGAGAAAGAACCTGAATTTGCCTTCGAGTAAAATTTTGTTTCCGCCAATCTTGCCCGCGCCGCCGTAAACCGTGACCTTCAACGCGATATGGGTTTTTATGGGGCCTAATTTGTTTTAAACGTGATAAGCTTCACCAATTTTAAAAGGGGGCACGAGGTCTACGATATGTGCAGACCTACTTCATGGTCGACGAGCCCCCCGTTGGCGCGAAGTTCTTAGTGGCAGGTTTACCGGATATGGGAAACGTCGCGGGAATCGCGGTCGAACATCTTATCAAAGTCCTACGCATGAGGTCTTTCGCAGTAATCAGGGGCAGCTGGCCGCCTTACGTAACGCACGACAAGGGAAAAATACTTTACAAACGTTCCGATTTCAAGTTCTACAAACCAGTTGAAACTAGAGGATTCATAGTGTTTTCGGGAGATTATCAGCCGCATGAATCGGCTGGGCTTTATGAGTTGACAGAAACCGTCGCTGGTTTTGCGAAACGTTTGGCCATTGAAAAAATCATCACGTTGGGAGCGGCCCATCGAGGACCTGCTTCGATGGGGAGGGTTTTCTATGCTTCGACGAGCGATGAGATGGCGAAACTGGCCGAGGAAGCGGGCGCTGTCGCACTTGAGGACAGTGGCTACATCACCGGGTTTAACGGGCTGCTTCTCGGGGTCGGAACAGAGGTGGGTTTAGAGGGGCTTTGTCTGCTCGGCGAAATAGACAACCCAGAAATACCCCAGCCGTTAACGTCGAAAAACGTCCTTAAGGTCGTCTCCAAGATCGTCGGGGTCGCGGACATCGACTTTTCGGCGCTCGACGAAGCCGCCGAGAAAATCAGGACGCAGATATTGCTCGCCGAGGAGGGTGCGAGGCTTCGACGGCAGTTTAGAGGATCGATGCCCGGTGTTATTTAGGCGGCTTTAAATAACGCCGTTATAATCCCGAAACGGAAACATGGAGCTAAAAATCGTGAACCTACACGCAAGCATAGAAGGCAAACAGATCCTCCGGGGCGTCAACCTCACCGTTCGCGAAGGCGAGATACACAGCCTCATGGGTCCTAACGGCTCGGGAAAAAGCACTTTGGCGTCCGTCATCATGGGCCATCCAAAATACACCGTAGACAGCGGCGACATCTTACTCGACGGCGAAAGCATCGTCGAGCTTTCACCCGACCAGAGGGCGAGAAGAGGACTTTTCCTCGCATTCCAGTATCCCGTCGAAATTTCGGGCGTAACCCTCGCCAACTTCCTCCGCAGAGCCTACATCAACATGAAATACGGCGGAGATACCGACAAATCGAAGATCAGCGTCCCCGAATTCCAAAAGCTTTTGAGAGAGAAGATTGAGATGTTGAAACTCGACCCCGGCATCGCCAGACGCTACCTCAACGAAGGGTTTTCGGGCGGAGAGAAGAAGAGATGCGAAATTCTGCAGATGGCGATTCTTTCTCCGCGGATTGCGGTTCTCGACGAAACCGACTCAGGCCTCGACATAGACGGAGTGAAGATAGTTGCTGAAGGTGTGAGAACGATTTCACGGCAAACGGGGATGGGGGCTCTGGTCATCACCCACTACCAGAGGATACTGAACTATCTCAAACCCGATGTGGTTCACGTGATGTACGGCGGCCGAATCGTCGAGACTGGCGGCGAAGAGCTGGCCCATTTGCTCGAGGAAAAAGGGTACAGCGTTATTGAGCAGAAATATGGGCCGGTCAACGGCTGATGCTCGGCATCTCTATCCTAACGCGAAGCGCTTTGTATACGGGAATCGCGACTGCGGAGCCGACGACAACCTGTCCGATGTTCAACGGTATTTCGGCTACGGGCACTATGCCCGGAAGAATTCCCAGCTCCACCGCGAGTAGTTCGTAGAGAAAGTATCCGATCACCATCACGAGCCCGGCGGCCAACAGGGAAATGACAAGCCACGCCTCGAGCTCCTTCTTCCTGAAAACAAAGTAGGCTGGAACGGCCGACCCCAGCAAAGCGAGCAAAACCCACGTGGCCGGGCTGACTAGAACCTCGAACGTCCCAGCCGCGTACACCGTTATCTCGACCAGTCCGCTCATCAGGAAAACCCCAACCGAGACCAGTATACCGAAATAGACGCCAACCATGACCGCCGACAGCAGCAGAGCACGCGGAACATCTATTCGCCGCAGCCGTCTGTACAGCAGCGCAGCGACAGCCCCTTCAGCGGCTTTTATCACGAGCGTTCCAGGGGCAAAGGCATAGTATCCCAGCAAAACGTCAGCGATCGCCGATCCGACCCCTCCGGCGAAGGCGCCGACAAAGGGTCCCCCGACCAGGGCCGCGAGATAAACCATAGTCTCTCCGAGGTTAAAATACCCTCGTGTTAAAGGAAAATAAACGCTTAAGACCATGGTAGCTGCCGTCACCAAGGCCGTGAAAACAACAGCAAGGCCGATCTGCGATGCTTTCATGTTCTCGTCATCATGCTGAGGATATATAAATTTTAGTCATCATTCCAAACTCGTATTTCGAAGAAATTTTCGGATTCCATGGCGTGTTTGATTTTGTATCTTAAATCATCTAGGTCTATTCCACGATAAACCTTATGATCGGTCAGTAGGTTCTTCAGAGCTCTCTTGATAATCGAGTGAAAGCCTTTTCGGTCGTTTTTCTGAAGATGGACGTAGGCCGCCGCTGTAAGGATTAGTGCATGTAGGATTTGTTTTTCAGCGCCTTTGCTTGTTCTCCAGAGTGGTTCGAGCGTTTCGTGAGCTTCCCAAAATCTTTCCCTGTTGAAAAGATAAACCGCCCTTCTGAACTCTTCCTCAGGGTTTAAGACTGTTTTTTCACCCACCTCAACAACCTCGTGTACGATGAACCCATGCAGAGTCGGCGGACTGTCGTTTTGAATGTCTATCTCGAGGTGTTTAGTCGCTACTCTGACGTCGACTACTTTGTGGCCTTGGGTTCGTAGTTTTTCGATGATTTTACGGCCGTCGGCTGGAACATAGCCTGTGTTTTCGGCGAGAACTATGAAGCGTCTCATGGTGTTGTACTTTCGCGAACCCAGCTCAAATATGGTGCGTTGACGTCCACCACAGGAATTTCAATGATAGCTGGCACCTGGTAAGGATGCTCTGCTTCGACCGCTTTCTTCAAAGCTTCGGCTTTCTCTTTGCTTGTTTTCATGATGAGAATTATTTCGTCCGTTTGATTCAGCTGATTCTCCCAGAAGAAGAAAGATTTGGCTTGAACGGCGTTGATGCTCGCTGCCAACCCCCGTGAGACGAGGCTTCTGCACCACGAGACATAGTCCCGGTCGCTCGGGAAGGGAACATACAGCAGACATATCATAGCCCCCGACCTCATTCGAACGGCGTGAACGGTGACATTAAAATTCTTGGATACAAGCGTGTTTAAACAAGGTCATGTTACCTTTTGCCCCGTGGCTGTCCTGGGTTGTTCCGCTTGTTGGAAGCCTGTTTGTTCCCGCGGTGTTCAGAACTGGTAAGAGGGCGGGTGAGGTCTATTCGGTCGCGGTCGCCTTCATCGCAGCGGCCTTCAGCCTCTCCATGATCCCGGATGTCTACGGTAAACACCACGGCGAAGTCATCAAGGTGCCGTGGATCCCGCTGGGGGAAGGTAGGTACATCGAGGCGAGCCTGCTCGTCGACCCCCTCAGCGTTTTGATGGCCTCGATAGCCACTGGAATAGGGGCGCTCATCGTGTTGTACAGCGTTGGATACATGGCTCATGAAGAGGGCCTTCCACGCTACTACTTCTTTATGCTCTTCTTCATCGGCGGCATGACGCTTTTGGTGATGTCCGAAAACCTGCTGATGCTTTACATCGGCTGGGAAATAGTCGGCCTCTGCAGCTACGCTCTTATCGGTTTCTACAACAAAAAACCCGAAGCCAACGCGGCCGGCATAAAGGCGTTCGTCACGACCAGAATAGGAGACGCGTCGATGCTCGTCGGAATAGTAATTCTTTTCGGCCTCTTCGGAACCTTCAGCTTCACTGGTCTGGAAAAGGCCATGGCCGAGGGCATCGCCAAAGGGACGGTGTCGACAGGCTTGCTCATACTGCCTCTTCTCCTACTCTTCGGTGGAGCCGTTGGAAAATCCGCACAATTCCCCCTACACGTCTGGCTTCCCGACGCCATGGAGGGGCCCACGCCGGTTTCGGCCCTGATACACGCAGCGACCATGGTGAAAGCAGGTGTCTATCTGGTCGCGCGGCTGATTTTCACGGTCGTCCCGTTCGAGGCTTTTCCACCGGCCCTTCTCGCCGATTGGTATCTGACGGTGGCGATGATAGCCGGCTTCACCGCGTTTTTCTCCGCAACGATGGGCCTGGTATCATCGGACATCAAACGAGTGATAGCGTACTCAACCATCAGCCAGCTCGGGCTGATGCTCGCCGCTCTCGGCATGGCCTCTGAAATAGGATGGTTCGCCGGGACATTCCATCTCCTAAGTCACAGCATATTCAAAGCACTCCTCTTCCTCGCCGCCGGAGCCGTAATCCATGCCGTACACACAAACAACCTCGACGAAATGGGCGGTCTGCGGAATAAGATGCCCATCACCTTCTGGACGTCGACCATTGGGATACTTTCTCTTTCCGGAGTCCCGTTATTGAGCGGCTTCTGGAGCAAAGACCTCGTCATCGAGTCATCCCTTCAATCACAGAACATCGCCGTTTTCCTTTTCATCGCTGGTGCTTCAGTCCTGACGGTCGCCTACAGCCTACGCTGGCTCTACAAGGTATTCCTCGCACCATCACACAACCACCACGACCACGTCCACGAAGCACCCAAAGTCATGACCATTCCCCTCATAATCCTAGCCAGCCTGTCGGTTGTCATCGGCGTGACCGGCCCAATTTTTGAGGAACAACTACATGAATATCTCGGAGTTCACGGAAAATTCTCAGTAAGCCTCACAACATACGCGACAACGGCATTCGTCCTAGCTGCGGGCGGCGGACTCGCATACCTCTTCTACTTCGGAAAAGTCAAAAACCCGGCGGAAATCCGTCAAGCCGGCGTAGGCGCCACCCTACACCGGATAATAGCCAACAGATATTACATCGATGCCTTCTACTACAGGGTCTTCGTCGACGGAATCGACAAAATTGGTTCAGCAGTCCATAAGTTCGTAGAACTCAAGGTCATCGACGGCTTCAACTACTTCCTTTCAAGGGTCACGGTCAGCTTCGTCCAAGTATTCAGAAACATACAGACGGGACAAAGCAACATCAACATCAGCGGCCTCATTATCGGGCTCGCAATATTCCTACTACTTCTCCTTCGATTTGTCTTCGGAATCAGCTGAACACCTTTACGGAGAAAACACATTTCCTCCCGTTGCTTGTCGATCCGCATTCAACCTCAGACACATCGACCCGGCATTGGAAAAAGACTTTTGCAGCACCAGCTATAACCCTGCCGAGAACATTTCGACAGTGAAAATCATCAACCCGAAACGAAGAACGACAAATTGGGCAATTCTTGACTTCGACAAACAGCCCTTCATGAACTCTCCCCCTAACACCGACCTTACACGAAAAAGCTCTATCGAAAACTCTCTTCAACAACTCTTGGAAAGAAATCCTTTCACTCCTCAGAACACTGTAGGAGTAAAGCCTCGAATAAAGTTCGTTAAAGCAACCAATCAATTCCCTCTTTTCAAATTCCTTGTCCACCCGGCATTTCAAATAATCCAGAATATCAGAGAAGAAGCTGACGAAACCGGGAGAGCCGACCAACCGTAGCTTCTCACCGTATTCATGCTTTTTTCCGGAAAGAATATCTTCATCCACGTTTGATGACACAAATTTTAGAATACCTTCTTCAGTCAACCGGCCTACTAACTGAATGTTGTTTCCAAACTCGTCGCCGAAGGCTTCCCTGACCCAGCTCAGCCTCCAACCCGAAGTTTCCCTGAAAAACAGATAATATTTTGCGGGAATTCCCATGTCTTCTCGCTCCTCAAACAATAATTTCACCTCCTCCCCCTTTTCAAGCAGTTTGTTTAGCTTCTCGAAGACAAGCCCCGGGACGTATCGATGAGAAGGTTTTACCACGAGGATGCCGTCCTCAATCACAAACTTTATCGGGTTCATGTTAAACTGGTTTCTCGCCAGTCGTATCGGTAGGAAAAACATATCGTAACCTCTCTTAGTTTTCTCAACCGAAATTTCGATCGCTCCATCCACGATCGACAGGAGCTTTTTTTCAAAATCGACGAACGTCCTCTTAGGCAACAGGAAAAACTCCAAATGACCGGCGCGCTTAATTTCTGTCATCCAGAAATTTATCAGCTTCAGAACATCGTCTGCCCCATGTTTTACGATAACCTGCGGCAGGTATTCATGAACTATTGTCTGAGGCTGCTCAAGCGTCCTCCTTAGGGTATTGACACTTATCGACAGCTCCTGCAAATCATTAACGTTAACCGGGATTTTGCTCTTTGGGTCGTCCGCGGCCATGGATGGGGAGACCAGCTCCACAAGGCCGTGTCCCCGAAACAGTGCTGATAAAAAGGACCTGCCTTCGACGAAAGTTTCGTCCAAGACCATGACCGCCATCCCACGGTAGAGGGTGACCAACTCGTCGAACTGTGGGCTGCTTGAAAAAACTCTCAAACCGCTTTCAACACCGAGTTTAGCGAGATCATCACGGGTGATTGGCAATTCCGCTTTTTAGTTCTCACAATTCTATATAAGTATAAAATCCATGGGATATGTTTCGCGTCACCATAACAAAGACGCACCGGTCAGTAAGCATTGACGCAACGAATGTTTGGCCTTTTCTATTGTAAGGCGCGGGGATAACGAAGATTTTATATATTATTGTGTAAAACCAAACCGAAAAACTTTTTTCCGATTGAATGACAACAAAGGCGAAGACACATGATCGGAACAATTGAAATGGTAAGAAGCATGCTGGCGCTGCGCCCCTCTAAATACACCATTTTGGCCCTCGCGGCTCTTGCAGGCATCCTCGCTCTTCAGCTCATTGCCGCCGCGTACGCTGGAAGACCCGTCGACGCATCCCACCGTTAACAACGCGTTCTCAAACAGAAACCTCCCTAATCATTTTTTCCAGCTTCTCGATAAACACGGATAAACTGGCCCATCTGCCCGCAACCATGTGCTCGGTTGGAATAGAAAATGACATGACGTCATATGGGTTGATCGTATATGCTGAATGGGTGGGTAACAGCTCCTGCTCAACGGGTTTGTGAATTCTAACCAATGTTTCATCCCTGGTCACCCATAGACCGTGAACGTAGCGGATGAGCGCGCTTTCGACGGTAGATTCTTTCTGTTTTTTGACTAGAACGTATTGGACATCTTCTTGTCTCGTCCGTCTAACGGGGACAAAGCCTGTTATCATTCTCCCACCTTCCACGTGCTTTTCTCGGTGATAGCTGACGAGTTGCGGAGAAATGTTGTGCCTGCTAGAGATTTGCTTCATCTTTGTTGTTGTCTCGGTTTCGAGTTCTTCGATGATCACCAGATCAATTTTGTCGAATTTTATCGTCTGCTTATTGCGGCTGAGCGGAATCTTGGGGATGTCGACGTCGATTTCCTCTCCCCATTTTCCGCAGGTAAAGTCGTACATCCTCACCCATCCGGGCTTGTAATAACCGTCAACGACTTCATCGACATCGTAGTTCTCCAAAAAGTCTGCTTCACAAAGGATGCCTAGCATTTCACGGTATAGGTCGCCTTCCCTTTCAGGCAGAACAACTTGAATAACATAATCGCGCTCCGTGTTCAAAGCGGCCCTGTAGACAACATACACAGAATCCAGCCATCTAAGGATATTCGTCGCCGATGCGGTCCTGACTCTTCTCCCAAGCCTCAAGAACACCACGTGCGGACGAAGTCCTATTGCAAAATAATCAACCACGGGCAAGAACCTGAAACCCATGCTGTAGAACTTCTTCACATAATACCTGCATGTTTCAATTGGCATGTCGAGTTCGTAGGCTATGCGCGGGATTTTCGTTGGGCCGTATTTCATCGCGGCGGCAATGACTGAGGTTAAAGCCCACCGGGTCGGCGGTGAGGACAGCTTCATGCAATCAGAAGAACATTTAATAGTATTTATGTGTTGTCAAAAAGATTATAACCCGCGACAAAGCTTCTCCCACATCCACAAAACGCCATCAGGCTGTCAACAATTAAATTGTCGTTTACGAGATTTTGTTCGATGTTGTCGTGGACGGCCCTAGAGGTTCCTCTTCTCTCTCTCGCCGTTTTCCTGCCGATCGTTTCGACGCCTTTCACATTCTTGGTCGGAAGGGTGGCTTCATGGCGGGCCGCCGCGGTCTTCTGCAACGCAACTCTTCTCATCCCCCTGGCCGTGATGCTGTACCTCACCCCAGAAATATTGGCTGGTAAAGCGTTGTATGAAGAGTATCAATGGGTTCCAGCGTTAGGTCTAACCATCGGGTTTGTGCTAGACAGCCTCAGCTATCCTTTCGCACTGTTGATAACGCTAGTTGGGTTTCTCGCCGGTGTTTATTCGATACGATACATGGAGAGGGAGCATGGCCTCGAATCGTACTTCACACTTCTCGTCATGTTCGTTGCAGGAATGATCGGCGTCGTGCTGGTCACAAACCTGTTCTTGTTCTACATCTTCTGGGAATTGATGCTGATACCGTCCTACGGCTTGATTGCCTACTGGGGGACGGGAAATCCTCGTCTCATCGGGTTTAAGTACTTCATCTTCACCCATGCCGGAGCCCTTTCGCTTCTCATAGGCATCGCTTGGCTCGCCGCGTTGTTCAACAACCTCAACATATTCGAGCTTGGTTCCTTGGCCGCTTCGCAAGCAGAGGCTTTAAGGCCTGTCCTAACCACCATCGCGGTCCTGATCTTCATCGGTGCCGCGGTGAAAATGGCCGTTTTCCCTTTCCACACATGGCTTCCAGATGCACACGCTGAAGCGCCAACTCCCATAAGCGTGCTGCTTAGCGGTGTCATGATCAAGACCGGTGTTTACGCTGTTGCGAGGCTTGTTCTAGGTATTCTACCCTTCACCATGGTTGACCTTCGTCTTCCGGTCGCTGTTCTAGCGGTCATCAGCATGGTTTGGGGAGGCATGATGGCTCTCGTCCAAAATGATGTAAAAAGGCTTCTCGCCTACAGCAGCATCAGCCAGATAGGATACATCGTCTTCGGACTGGCCGCTGGAAACGTCGCCGGCATTCAGGGCGGGCTTTTCCACGTGCTTAACCACGGCTTCGCAAAGAGCCTCCTATTCATGGGCGCGGGAGTCCTAATACACGAGCTGAACGAAAGAGACATCCGTAAGCTAGGCGGGCTGGCTTCGAAGATGCCCTTGACCGCGGTCGCCATGCTTCTTGGCGGTCTATCGATAGCCGGAACTCCTCCCCTCGGCGGGTTTATGAGTGAATGGATGATTTTCACCGGGGGAATCGAGGCGGGCTGGACGGGGTTCGTGGCTGTGGCAGTGTTCGCGACGGCGATTACCGCCGGCTACTACCTAAGGATGATCAGGGGTGTCTTCTTCGGAGAAGGAGTGTTGAAGGCAAGGGATCCTGGGTTTTCTATGATAGGACCGATGTCACCCCTCATCGTGCTCGTCATAGTTCTCGGATTCCTCGCAGCCCCTATTGTGGCCGTCATAGCTAACACGGCGACGACCATCTCATTTCTGATGCCAACATAGCGCGCGGCTGTTTCCCATAGAGGCTATGTGGGTAGTTTTTGCTGAAAACTCCCCCCACAGAATGGATCAAATGTTCAAGAGCTTTGCTTTTTTACTTCTTCAGTTCTTTGCGTGGTTGTTCGGACTAGGTTCGTCGTGTCGATTCTTTCCGATAGTTCGGGAAAGTTTTCCCTGAAGTACTGCCTTATGATGTATGCCGTAACGCCTATGGCTGCTAGGCCAGCCGCTATCAAAGCCCATCGCGGGTAAAAAAGCGATTCGGTGAGAAACAGGGAAGCGGCCAGCCACAGGACCGGTGTGAAAAGAAGAAAAATCGCCACGACCGCTTTAGTTACGTTCATTTTGTCGGCCAGAATTCGGGCTACCGCCGACGTGAACCCGTCCATGACTTCGAGCTCCGTCGCCGTATCTTGCCCTAGCCCGTAGAAAACTTTTCCGATCGATTCGAAAAGCTGTGGTGTCGAAGCCGCGAAAAAGTCCGGGCGCAGAATGGCTCGTCTTATCCCGTCTTTGGTCACTAGCTCAACGCTGTTTCCCACGGTTTTTACCAAAAGTCCTCTCCTTTTGGCGAATTTCTCTACTTTGGCGAGGTTCTCAACGGACATCTGGAAGACGGGGCTTTTCAGAGCCATTCCCAGCAAGGGTGGAGTGTAGGGCAGATACCTGTTCACGGAAAAGTTTCCGTCCCTGAATTCGGGCATCTTCTCCTGAATCATTGCGTCGGAGACGTTCTTGCTTATCTGGTCCTGCACGTGTTTGAATGCTTTGACGAAGGCCTCGGACATCATGAGCTCGAGCTCAAACGTCTATTTATTTGTGTGTCAGATGTCCTTCACGTCTGCTGTTCGTTCAAAAAACATGCCGAAAACCTGGCGCCTCCAAGTTCGTACATCGGCGGTTCGGTCGCGTCGCATTTTCCACGTATGAAAAACGGACATCTCGGATGAAACCTACAACCCGCGGGGGGGTTGATGAGGTTCGGCGGCTCGCCTCCGACCACTTTTCGAAATGCCAGTCGGTTGCGTGGGTCTGGGTCTGGAATCGCGTCGATCAAAGCTTGTGTGTATGGATGGTTTGGGTTTTTCAGAACGTCTTTCGTCGGCCCAATTTCGACGAACTTACCCGCGTACATGACGGCTATTCTGTCGGAGAAGTATTTTGCGGTCGCTATGTCGTGGGTGATGTAAAGCATGGTTAGCCCGAATTTTTTCTGAATCTCCCTCAACAACAGCAGGATCTCCACCCTTATCGAGGCGTCCAACATGGTGACCGGCTCGTCGGCCACGATGAATTCGGGTTTCGAGATTATAGCCCTAGCAATCGCAACTCTCTGACGCTGGCCTCCACTCATCATGTGGGGATATTTGTTCGCGAAATCCTCGGCGGGCATCAGTTTCACGTCCTCTAAAGCCTTCATCACCAACTCTCTCCGCTCGGTTTCAGAGCCGATCCCATGGACGACAAGGGGCTCCTCAACTATTCTATAAACCGTAAACATTGGGTTAAGGCTCGAGTAGGGATCTTGGAAAATAGCACCCATTCGTTTTGTGATCATCCTCAGCTGTTTTTCGTCTTGCTTGTTCACTTCTTGACCGTCAAAGAATATTTTACCCGAATGGGGTTGAACCGCTCCCAGTATCGCTTTTCCAAACGTGGTCTTACCGCACCCGCTTTCACCGACGAGCGCGAGAGTCTCCCCCCTGCTGATGGCGGTTGTGACGTTGTCGACCGCCTTGACAAAACCAACCGTTTTGAGAAATTTCCTAATCGGGAAATAGACTTTCAGGTTTTCGACTTCAACGAAAGGCCTCAACTACGTCTCCTCCATCAGCCAACAGGACACAATCTGGTCCGGGTCACGTAATAACGGCGGCGGCTCCTCAAGGTCGCATTTCCCCTTCATCATGTACGGACAGCGCGGATGGAACCGGCATCCGGATGGGGGGTTGATCAGGTCTGGCGGCGAGCCGGGAATAAATTTGGGAATTTTATCCGTTCTCAATGTCGGTACGCTTTCGATTAGAAGTTGTGTGTAGGGGTGCTTAGGTGATTGAAAGATTTTCTCTGCAGGTCCGCTCTCGACGATTTTTCCGGCGTACATTATCGCAATCTTGTCGGCAAGTTCGCTTGCTAGAGCAAGGTCGTGGGTGATGAAGATGTAAGAGGTTCCAAAATCATTTTTCATTTTTTTCAGCAAGTTCATGATGTTTGCTTGTGTTATTATGTCGAGGGCGGATGTGGGCTCGTCCAATATCACGATTTTTGGATTGGTGACCAAAGCCATGGCGATCGCGACCCTTTGCCGCATTCCGCCGCTCAATTCATGGGGGTAACGTGAAGCCATCTCACGGTTGATTCCGAGGTACGAAAGCGTTTCGAACGCTTTTTCCCTCGCCTCTGCCTTATTAAATCCCAAACCCTCTACCAGAGGTTCCGCAACCTGTTTGACAACCGGTATCACAGGGTTTAGCGTGTTCATGGCGCCTTGGAAAACCATGGCGATTCCGTTCAGCCTTACTTTCCTCCTAAAGCTTTCTTCGTCAAGCCTCATCACATCGTCCCCGTCGAAGAAGACTTCGCCGGCGTATTTCGCGACGTTCTTAGGAGTGAGTCTTATCAAGGCGAGCGCGAGCGATGATTTTCCGGAGCCACTTTCACCGACTATCGAAAGCGTTTCCCGTGCTCGGAGCTCGAAGCTGACCCCGTCTACAGCTTTCACCACTCCTTTCTCGGACTCATAGTGGAGGATTAGGTCGTTAACCCGAAGCAGCAAGCTATTGTATAAAAAAGAGGAGACTGTTTAAAAAAGTGTTTTAGGGCTTTTTTGGTCGGCGTACTATCGAAAGAACCGATAGCACTAAGGCGATTACCGAGACTGCCAAGACCAACTGAGCTGTCAACAAGATTGATTCGGCCGTGCGTGTCAGCTGCGCTACACTTTCGTTTATCGTCGTGGCCGACGCTGCTAATGTGTTCACGGTTGATTCGACTCTGCCGACTCTGTCGTTTACCGTTCCCACCCTATCACTGACCGAATTTATCGCTCCCTGCACACCCGACAAAGCGGCTGCAAGGTCCCTGCTAACTGCGCCGAGCCTGTCAAGAAGCTCCTTTGATACCACCTCGATGCTTTCAACCAAAGGCTCGATGTTCAAAACGTCGACGAACTCTTTGACAGAGGCCACCGACGCAACTTCATCGCTGTAAGCCGCTATCGTGAACTCGTACAGGCCGCCGGGTCTGAGTGTTCTCGTGAAGTCGGGCGCCAGCCTGATGATGAACCTTGTGGGAGTAACTTTTTCTGCGCTGCCGACTTGGAGAATTTCGCCGGTGACGGGGTCTTTGACCAAGTATATCGCGTATAGGGGTGCGGGACCTCTGACGTCGATGAGCAACAACGACTCTCCTCCGGGAGTAATGGTTGATTTTCCGACGTTAGCTATCTCGACTGTGGGGGGCAGGCCCCAGAAGTTGTCACCGGGCCTGTATGGGTAGGTTGGGTCACGGAATGCTTCGAGTTTGAGGTATTGGGCCGTGCTGTCGAATGCCGTTAACATGAAGGGCCCGTTGCCAATCCAAAGGATCGAGTATTTGTTATGCCAATCGAGCGCCGCGTCGTATCTTTCGACCGCGGTTTCCCTCGTTTCGAATATTCTGTTTCCCACTCGGAAGAATCCTTCGGGGAAATAGCCTTCGGTCTTCAGTGTACTGATTGCTGACGCAACTGCGGCCGCATGCTCCCGGAGAACAAGGCTGAGCCATGGAACACCTCTCGCGGTCGCCGCTGAATCACTGTAGGCAAAAGTCCTTTCTTCGAAAACGAGTTTGTCCATCGCCGCCTTGATCTCCCACGGAACGGTCATGCATGGAGCAGAAACGACCCATAGGTTGCCCTGGCTGGCGATGTAGTTGGGATTGAAATGCCAGTAGTCGATGTATGATTCGACCCTGTTGTCCGGCAGTATTCTAAATCCTTTTAGCACTTCAGTGAAAAATGGTCTGTTTGCCGTGGCCACAGCGCTTTCGAGTTCCGATTTCGCCGGGTCCGCAACGACGTCCCACAGGCTCGCGAGGTTGAACAACAAGTCTGCCACCGATATCTGGATGCCATGATGCCATTTGGACCCGAAGAACTTCGAGTAATCAAGCGTCACCTTGCTTTTGGCCTTTACACCCGACCCGACGGGC
The DNA here is from genome assembly GCA_033580815.1 of Candidatus Caldarchaeum sp. Classification (GTDB taxonomy): domain Archaea; phylum Thermoproteota; class Nitrososphaeria_A; order Caldarchaeales; family Caldarchaeaceae; genus Caldarchaeum. The sequence continues at coordinate 34,739 of JAVQUC010000003.1, forward strand.
ACCCAACGGTCGTTAACAGCATCCCAAACAACTGCGTCGGCGGGCACATCCAACGTCCCGTCCGGGCCGGCCGTGACAACGTCGAAGGATGCCCGTATTGGAATGGGCAGACCGTTGAATGGATGTGGATAAATCGCCGGGTCGCAAGTGCACGCTGCCGGATCAACTGAGTACACGTCCCTGAAACCACCGACAGGATTCCAGGTGGTTCTCTCAGTCCATACCCAGAGATGACCGACCTTAAGCGTCGGCTTATCTGGAACGTACGCGTTTCTTATCACGTGCCAGGCCCTCAGACCAGCTCCGACATCGTTGGTGATTCCGACAACTTTGTCGGTTGTGATGTAGGAGTCAAGCCGTGTCACACCCCATATCCTAATTGACTCGAGAATACCCAGCTCGGCAAGTTGCCTGTATAACTGGTCTCTCTCCTCCTTGCTCTTGAACTCACCCCGATAGATCTTCTGGCCGAGTTCATCGGCGAGCTTATTTTCGTACTGCCAGAAGCCGGCCTCGGCCCAGCCGGGCATGAAAGTGAACCAAGGCGCGTTGAATTGGTTGATTGAAGAGGTGTCATACTTGTCGACTGCTGTCTTGCCCCATCCTTCGGTGTAGAGATGCCACTGGAATTCTTTGGGGTCGGAACCGTAAATTATCTGTATAGCGGGGCCGAAAGGCAAATAGATCCTTTCAACCGTGAATCCCAGCTTTTCCAACTCTGCTGCGAAGGAATCGCCCATCTGACGTCTTTCGTCTTCGATTCTGATGATGAACTTCAGTGTCACGGGCTTTCCCTGGTAAACCCATTTGCCAGCGACTTTCTCAGCACCCAGTCTAGTCATCTCTTCATCGATGATGGAAGCCGCAAGAGCCGGGTCGTATTTGAAATCGTATTTAGCGATGATGTCGAAAATTGTGGTGTAGTCTGGGTCTACGGAGCTAAGGAATGATACCATCGGCAGCGCAAGCCCGCCGAAAACGTCTCGAACCATGAATTCTCTGTTGAAGACATAGTTCAGGGCGAACCTGATTTTCTGGTTGTTCAACGGGTTAAGCTCGCCCGTGGGTGCTGGAGCCGGGTTCAAAACGATGTCGTTCAAACCAGAGGCCGCCGCATACAGCCTAATCTCTCTCACACCGACGAGGGCTTTGGCCTGCGCCGCGCGAAGGCCAAACTGGTAGATGTCGATGTCCCCTCTCCTGACGGCCTCAGGCGCCAAATCCAACGGAACTCTCGTATACTCAACCACATCTGCCGCGGGACCCGGTCTGGTGTGTGGCGCGGTGTACTGAGACAGAACCGAAGGGATTACCGACGCCGCCAAAAACACCGCTAACAACGCTGCGAACGCTTTAGACGATATGATTGGGTTTTTCATACATATTGTGAATATAGCGTGTGACTTTTATGCTTTGCCCAATTTTTGTGGACCGATAACCGTTTTCGGACAGGGTTTGATACATTTATTAGCCCACGCCGCCGACTCTTGAATAGGGAATGGGTTTAGGGCGGACCCTGGCATTCAAGGCCGTCACCCTAGGGTTGGTTCTTGTGGGTGTGCTGGTTCTTACGTCCGCGATTCTCGGCGCTACGGGTGTTTCGGACAAGCTGCTGATGGCAATAGTCAATGAAGAGGTTAGAGGATTCCGGCAAGCGATATCAAGGAGCGTAACCGACCCAGAAGCTTTGAACCAGGCGGTCAAAGAATACGAAACACAGCTTATCAAGTCCTACGGCCTCGACCGACCCTGGTATCTGCGGCTGGGAGACATGGTTATCCGGATAATATTCCTCGACCTAGGAAACGCAAAAAACATCCAAAGCTTCGCCGGAAGCAAAAGGGTAGCCGACATAATCGCCGAAAGAATACCAAACACAGTATTGCTCGTAACAACGGCGATACTGATCAACTCGGCAATAGGCGTGATGATTGGTCCTCGGTTGGCGATGAAGGTAGGTTCGAAGTTCGACCAGGTTATCTCATATTTCTCAGCGATTTCCTACGCCTTGCCTACTTGGTGGACAGGGATACTATTCATCCTCCTCTTCGCCTTTTACATCAGAATCTTTCCCTTCGGAGGCATGTACAGCTCCCCCCCACCAGCCGATGAACTCGGTAGGTTCATTGACCTACTCTGGCACGCAACCCTTCCAGTGATAGTCTTGGTCATCGCCAACGTCGGAGTCAGCATATACGTGACAAGGACTCTTGTCCTCAACGTCTCGCAGGAGGATTACGTTATGGCCGCCAAAGCACGTGGACTTCCAGAGAAAATCGTACGAAGAAGATACGTGATGCGGGTGGCAGCCCCACCTATACTGACTAACATAATGCTGGCGCTGGCTGGGTCAATCGGAGGAGCGATTTTAACGGAAGCTGTTTTCAGCTGGCCGGGTCTAGGAACCTTATTCTATCAAGCAATCACCACATCGGACGAAGCGTTGATTCTTGGGCTAACATACGTCTTTACACTGGTTTATGTTGTCGCACGCTTTCTTCTGGAAGCGCTTTATGTTGTGTTAGACCCTAGGGTGAGGATATAATTGGCTCTCACCCTTAGAGATTCGCTCAAACTCTTCTGGTCATTTGGAAAATCAAAAGCCGGCGTAGTCCTTTTGCTGGTTTTTGTAGTAATTTCGGTTTACGTTGTTCTCACCTACTCTCCTGAGTATTCTCGCCTTGTCTGGAACAACCCGGCTGCATGGGAAGAATATCCAAAGAGTGTCCCCCCAGCGTGGACATCTCTTTTTTCTGGAAGAGCACAGCTCGAAACAAAATTCCTAACAACGGACATTCCACGGATAGATCGAGTCGGGAACGAAAAGATTTACACATGGTCTATCCGTTTCAACTACCTCGCCGACGACCTACCCTCTTTCGTTCTTCTCAGGGTCGAAGAATTGAGCTATTGGAAAAACCCGCCCGTGATAAACATTGCTGTGGTTAGGCCTGATGGCTACAAGATCGACCTCTACACGTTCATACCCCCCGCACCCAGAGCCGGCGAAGAGCCGCCGTACAAAAGGTTCGAAACATCGCCGTACCGCGTCAAACTGGAATCAGAAGTTCAAGCCCTAAGGGCGGTCTCCTCTTTCCTATTCCAAAGATACGGTTTATCTATAACGCCTTCGGAGGTTGGTGCGACAGGCATCCAAAGGTACGTTTTCGGACAGATGAAAGCCGACAAAAACTTCACCACTCTGAAGGGCATCTACGAGTTCCAGATAAATGTAAGGGCGTTTGACGAAAGAGATTCGGTCTCCAGAATTACAGTAGTCTTGGGGGGGACTGTTCACGGGTTGATGGGAACCGACACGATCGGAAGAGACCTCGCTGTGGGGTTGCTCTTGGGATTTCCGACATCGTTGTTTGTGGGGGTCGTCACCTCGATATTCGTCACCACTGTGGGGGCCGTGCTCGGCACTGTGGGGGGATATCTCGGGGGGAGAGTGGATGAAGTTATTCAGCGAGCCGCCGACATAGTCAACAACATTCCACTGCTTCCACTGACGATATTTCTCATCTTCATCATCGGCCCGTCAATAACAAACATTGTATTAGTGCTGGTCTTGTTTGGATGGCCTGGATTGACCATCGTGGTTAGGTCCGTTGTGCTGCAGGTGAGGGAGTCGCAGTTTGTTGAGGTGGCGCGCGTACTCGGAAGCTCGACATCTAGAATTGTCTTCCTTCACATTTTTCCGCAAGTCGCGCCATTCATCGTGGCTCAAATGATATTTTTCGTTCCAAACTTCATCTTGCTTGAAGCTGCGTTGAGCTTTTTAGGATTGGGAGACCCGTCACTTCCAACGTGGGGGCAGTTGTTGGAGCTCGGCTTCAGAAACAACGCTGTCTACCTTGGGTATTGGTGGTGGGTGCTGCCTCCCGGCATATTCATAGTCGCTGTCGCAGTAGTTTTCGTCCTGATTGCCTTAGGCATGGAGCCCGTCGTAAACCCGAGATTAAGAAAGAGATAATGCTCGGTAAAAACTAAATAAAACAGGCAACCTTGTTAAGGTAGGCCCAGGTGGTATAGCCAGGTTAGCATCGCCGGCTGTCGCCCGGCGGACCCGGGTTCAAATCCCGGCCTGGGCGCCTAAACTCGATAGCCCCGCATAGATTTTTCGAACGTGATTTCCTCGAAGTTGATTCCGAGTTTCTTAGCATACTTGTAGGATTCGATGATTTCTTCGCGGCTTGGGTAACGGGCCATGTCGCTGAATCTTTTGTCGTATCTTGGGTCGTTTGGGTTGCAGTAGCAGTCGGGATGGTACTGGTCCATGATGTTGACTGGGGTGTCGGGCATGTTTGCTGAAATCCATTCCAGAACGGGCTTGGTGCAGCATTCGACATGCCCCGGCATAATCAAATGCCTGATTACAACGTCTTCACCCCAGTCGTAGATGGCTTTATGGTTCTCAGCCACTGTCTCAAAATACCAAGGCGTTCTCGCCAAATGTATCGCGCATTTGTTGTTCCCGAACTTGAAGTCGGGCAGCCAAATGTCAACTAGTTCTCTGAGAATCTTCATGGTTTCCCGGCTCATGTACATGTTGGAGTTCCAAAGGATGGGTGTGTTGAAATCTTTTTCATAGTACGCGTGCCTTGGGTCGAGTGGGTATGGGTAGTAGGCGTCGGCCTTCACGTCTAACGCTTCCGCCCTAACCTCTTTGAAGAACCGTAGCATGCTGATGGCTTCCACTATCGTGTGGAGATGGATGGTCGGTTCTCCGCCGACAAGGTTGATGTTGTGACATCCCTCCATCCGCAGCTGCCACATAACCCACGCAAGAGTCTGCGGCGTGAAGACCACACCGTTTTCCTTGTCGTGCGAAATGTCAGCGTTCTGACAAAAGACGCAGCGCATGTTACATGATGTGAAGAAAATTGTTCCAGATCCACGAGTTCCACGAATCGGGAGCTCCTCCCCCAGATGATGGAAGTAGCTTGAAACACGTGAATCGGATTCAAGCTGACAAGTGCCGTGTTTGGTTCCAGCCGCGCGGTCAACCCTGCAGTTCCAGCGACAAAAGTTGCAATGTCGAAGCATCTTTTTCACTATGGCGACCTTGACGTCGAGGAAGTTGGGCTTTTTGACGTCAAGTTGTTTAAACGATGTCGAGCCCTCCCTGATTTCACGGTGTATTTTCCGAAATTCTGCAGCGGCTTTCTCGTGGATGTCCCAGAGCTCTTCTTCACCGAGCTCTGAGGGGTTTTCTTCAACGGCCACACGTCTACATAGCAGATATTTTGCGGGCATTCTGTTCGTCGATACTGCGTAGTACCAGTCGAGTTTCCCCCTTATCCCTGGTGTCTGCCATACCTGAAGGGAGGCGAAACCGGCCATCCTACTAACAAATTATGTGCGCAGGGGTTGAAAAACTTATGCTTTTATGAAGCCTGCTTTGTTTTGACGGCTGTGTACCGGGTCAGCGTCATCAAGGGCGACGGAATCGGGCCCTACATAGTCGAGAGGACAATAGACCTGCTTGGTTGGATGGGTGAAATATTTGGGTTTAGCTTCGATTTCAGGGATGCTCCAGCCGGAGACGCGGCCATGCAGACTTACGGAACTCCTCTGCCCAGCGACTCCTACAAAACAATACTGGGAAGCGATGCATGCCTTAAAGGACCAGTCGGGGAAACAGCCCGTGACGTAATCGTCTACCTCCGTCAAAAACTCGACCTCTACGCAAACATAAGGCCCTTCAAAAACCTCCCCGGAATCAGAAGCAAATGGAGCGGAGTCGATTTCGTCATCGTGAGGGAGAACACCGAGGATTTGTACAAATCAGTCGAAGACGTTGGCGACCATCACGCGGTCGCCATGCTCGTTATAACGAGGAAGGCAAGCGAGAGAATAGCGAAGACGGCCTTCGAAATAGCTCTTAAACGACGCAGAAAAATGACGATCGTGCATAAGGCCAACGTCGTCCGAGCCTACCAATTTTTCAGAAACGTCTGCATGGAGGTTGGTAAAGGCTATGCCGGCGTCTCGGTCGATGAGATGTATGTTGATAACGCGGCTTATCAGATGGTTTTGAACCCGCAAGTTTTCGACGTAATTCTCACCCCGAACATGTTCGGGGATATTCTCAGCGATTTGGCGGCCGGTGTCGTTGGTACGATTGGCGTCGCAGGCTCTGCAAACATCGGGGAATCTTATGGGTTGTTTGAGCCGGTTCACGGGTCGGCTCCCGGTCTCAAGCCGGAGCTCGCAAACCCGACTGGCCAGCTGATGGCAGCCAAGATGATGCTCGAATGGCTCGGACACAGGAAAAGCGATTCAAGGCTCGAGCAGTCGGCGCAGATTCTGGAAAAAAGCATTGAGCAGGTGTTGAGTGAGGGGAACTTTTTAACGGCCGACCTGGGAGGAAGAGCAACCTGTGATGAATTCGTGGAAGAAGTGAGGAAAAAAATTGTCGCATCACTTGGGTGAGAAAATTGCCAGTGGGAGTTTTCATATCTCCCGCAAGCTCTGCAAACATCGGCCCGGGCTTTGATGTTTTCGCGATAGCTCTTGAAAAACCAAGCTTGAAGCTGGAGGTCGACGTCGAAGAGGGGGAAGGCGTCACCGTCGAAGTCGAAGGCCCTTACAGGGACGAAATCCCAACTGACCCATCACTCAACGCCGCTGGAAAAGCCGCTCAACAACTTCTCCAATCTAAAAGAATCAAGAAAAGCATCCGAATCGCTTTGGAAGCCTCTATTCCGCCTCGTAAAGGCTTGGGTGCAAGCGGGGCAGAGGCCGCGGCCGCGGTCTACGCCCTCAACAAGCTTCTCGGCCTAGGGCTTACCGACGACGAAATGGTGATGGCAGCGGCTGCGGCCGAGCCTGGAAACCATGCCGACAACGTTTCAGCGTCACTTTTGGGTGGGTTCGTTGTTTGTTTACGGGACAGACTCGGTTTGAAAGTTGTTTCCATTCCTCCGCCGTCAGATCTCGGGTTGGTCGTAATCGTTCCTGACATTCGTAAGGAATCGACTGAGGCGGCGAGAAAAGCCGTTCCCAGCTCGGTTGAAATGTCGGTTCACGTCGAAGTTGCCTCAAAGGTCGCGGCTGCTTCGGCGGCAGTTTGCTTGGGCGACGTTGGGCTTTTTCTCAGGTCTGTTGTTTTCGACCCCTTGGTTGAATGTTCAAGAGCTGACGCCGGCGTTTACGGTGTGGGGGTTACGTGTAGGAAGCTTCTGGAGGAAAAACGGGTACTGTTTGAACGCTACGGCGTAGCGGAGGTTGTAAGCGGCGCCGGGCCTTCGCGGCTTCTCCTCTTCGACCGCAAAGAAAACAAGCAGGAAGTGGGAAGAAGAAAGATCGATGAAGCAGTGGCAGAGCTAATACGTCGTCTCGAAGAGTCGGGAACTAGAATTCTCGAAACAATTGAAACGAGGCCATCCATGCTGGGGTGCCGTCAAATAGTCTAAATAATCCATCAAAAGCAATTTTCTGATGGACGCGGACTACAGAGAATTCATCGACAACGAATACAAAGACCACAAGGTCTACAGCATGCTTGCTAAAATCGAGAAGAACGGTGACAGAAAACAGCTCTTACAGAAACTGGCCGATATTGAAAGGAGTCATTCCGAGTTTTGGCGGAAGTATGCCCCCGAACACAGGCCAAAAATTTCAGGACTTTACCTGCGTCTACTCGCTTTGATACGGGTTTTCTTCGGGGTGACCTTTGTGGTCAAAATGCTTGAAAACCACGAGAAAAAGACCATGCAGAAATATCTCCGAATGATTCAGCTTCTCGACCAAGACAACCCTGAAAGACGTTCAATTGAGAGGTTCATCAAGGAGGAATCGGAACTGGAGACATCCCTGGTGTCTAGCATCGATGAGGCGATAGTGCGGTACATAGGGTTTGTCATGCTCGGGCTTGCCGACGCGATCATAGAGGTCACTGGTGTTCAAGCAGGGTTTCTCGGGGTTACGAATTCCGCCTTGGTAGCAGGCTTGGCTGGACTCATCGTCGGAACCGCGGCGTCAATTTCGATGGGGGCGGCGGCCTTCTTGCAGGCGAGGCAAACGCCCAAAGAGAATGCCATCGTTCCCGGAATGTTGACCGGCATAATCTATTTCATCACAGTCCTCTTCATCGCTTCACCATATTTCTTAGCATCGGACCTCACGATGGCCTTTGGCGTGTCGATAACAATTTCTGCTGTTCTCGTTGCTCTGTTTTCATTCTTCGTATCCATAGTCCAGAACAGGAGCTTCCGTAAAGAATTCTTCATCAACATAACGTTACTCGCATCAGTCATACTTGTCACCTACACCATAGGAAATTTGCTGGGAGCCTACTTCGGCATCAAACAACTGATTCCCTAGACTTCCTCTATCAGCTGGAAGATTTTCGGAAGATGGTTGACGGTTGGAATCACCAAGTCAACTTCGTTTTCAATCATGTAGTCAAGTCTCCGATAGTCGGTGTCCGTCACACCGGCGAACAGAAGGTCTTCGACTTCTCCCTTGGCTTTCAAGTACATTAGATGATCCTCCGCAGAATTTCCAACGTAGAGCTTAGCTCCGGGAGCGTCAATGTTTCGAACGGCCTGAAGAAGAGACCACGGGTTTGGTTTCTCGTATTCAAGCGAGTGAGCTGGGTCCGCCTCGACGTAGTCCCCGATGAAGACGCACGCCTTCTTTTCGAAGAATTTCTCCAGTTCTCCGAGTGTTCTCCAAGTCTCCCATGAACCACGTCCAGTACAGATACCGAGCTTGAGGCCACGACTCGTCAACATCTCCAACGTCTCCGAGGTGACGATAACCTTTTCCTCCTTCAACCTTCCGCCAAAACTGAAAAAAGGCCCGTTTCCACGACGGAGGAAAATCATGTCGGAGCCGTAGAAAGATTCATCGAAAGCCGTGTTGAGAAGGCTTGTACCGTATCTTTGGTCCGGTTTGAGTATTCTCTGGACTAGCTTAACCAAGTCCTCGTTGTGCAAAATCACCTTTTCCACGGACTGCAGAGGTAGGCCGGAGCCCTCTAGCTCAACGATGCTACGGCTCAACTCGTCCATCCAAATCTTTAAACTAGATTCGTCAAGGTGCGCTGTCGAGCCTCTGTACCTTAAAAGTTCGGTCAAGTCTTTGCCCTCTAGTTCTTCCAGTCTCTGACGCACCTTTGGACTGATTTCCGCCGTGATTTTGGAGACAAGCCATTCGACTAGGAGCTGTATCGTGTTGGCGTCGTTGTTGAAACTTCCTACGGCTCTGATGTCGTAGATGGTTTGCGTGGGTAATGATTGTTCGTCGAACTTATAACCAGTCAAAATTTCCACTAGGATCGAAGTCACTTCTTTGATGACTTTGTCGTATGAGGTTTTTTCGTCTATGAGGACTCCGTCGCAGTCGAATATTGCTCCGACTGTTTTAGAAATCTTTTCAAAGGACGAGTATTTTACGTAGCATAGGCTGCCGCGTGTCCTGTATTCGAGGTAAAGCTTCGCTTTCTGAGACAATCAGACATCCATTTTGCTGTTGTGTTTGTTCTTAAAAGATTTTTAAGGTTTTTTGGACTGGAACACGTCATGACTGGCGTTGTGAAAGTTAGTTTAGACGAGATGCCATGGGAAACGGTTCGCGAGGACTTGAAGAGGAGGATCGTAACGGGTGAGAAACTGATGCTTGCCCATCTTTCCTTCGCGAAGGGGTCTAAGGTTGTGATGCATCGTCATCATCATGAGCAGTTCACCGTCGTTCTTCAAGGCTCCGTGCGATTCAGTTTGGAAGATGGCTCCCAGTTTGTCGCCAAGAAGGGAGAGGTCGTCGTAATACCGTCTAACATAGGCCACGCGGCCGAAGCGCTCGAAGACTCGTTCACCTTCGACATCTTTTCCCCTCCCCGCGAAGATTGGGTTGCCGGCCGCGATGACTACCTAAAACAAAGAACCTAGGCCTTGCCGTAGAACACCCATTCCTCCATCAAGCGGTCGTGCCAGCTAACCGATTCCTCTATGACCGTGTATTTTTCGGTTAGCTCTGCAATTTTCACGGCTAACAAGTGGTAGCACATCGGTTTTTCGTGGCTCATCACCCTGAAGAAAAAGTCTTCGCAGGTGCAGAAGCCGGCGGCTGGAACAACGAGGTAGTCGCGCGTCCTTCCCACGACCACCCATCGAACTCTTTCACCCGGTTTGAAGAGATATTTTTTGACTCGGCCTTGTTTCACTGTCTCGTAGGCCTCTGCAAAAAGCTCTGGATGTTCTTTCTCGAGTTTGGCGAGCTCGATGTTCATCTCAGGATTTCCCCCAACTCGCCCAGCGTTCCTATGTATGTTCCGTCGAGTCCGATGACTTCTGCTTTTCGGATGTCGAAGCCCTTAGATCTGAGGAGGGGGCCTCTCGAAAGGCCTGCTTCGCTGATTTCTACCACAGACCGGCCCTGCAGGACCCTGTTGAAACTCGGCATAACGAGCAGGTTGATTTCTCCAGTAAACGTATCAAAGTCGGTCTTAAAGAGTGACTGTGCTACCATCCTACGGTCTCCCCTCAGGCGTAGCCAAACTCCCATCCTAGCTGAAGATACGCCGACGCCGATTTTCAACACTGGGTGAAAATGGCCAATGACAATAGTGTCCATCATCAGTAATTTTTTATCGGGCTTTACGTGACCGTGAGTGAAGCCCGTCTTCTCCTCTAGCACTAGGTAACCCTTCAACGGCTGTACCGAGGCCAATCCCGCCACCAGTTTACTGATTTTACCGTCGTGGTTTCCGGGTATTACGATGATTTCGTCGACCACCCGCTTCAGAGGCTTCAGCATTCTTGGAAGAATCTCGTATTCGAGAGGCGAGGCCCCACGGATGTTGTGTTTGAGGTCTCCGACAACGATGATTTTCCTGGCGTTTTGTTCCTCTGCGAGACTTGCAAGCTCTTCGACTATTTTCGGACTTTGCAAAGGCACTTTAACACCCTTGCTTCGTAACTCCTCTTCGAACCCGAGATGGAGGTCTGCGACGGCTAGCATCCGGACGGGTTTTTCAAGAAGGAGTGCGGCATGTCCTTCGACAAGCTTCAAACCCTTTTTGCACTCCGTTTGCTAACGTTTGGTCAACTCCGCGAGCTTTTCTGGGAGATAGTCTGAGACGATGTATTCGAGGCCATACCGGCTGAGCGCCTCAAGCTCGGCTTTCCTCTGTAGTTTTTTGAAGTTGTTGATTTCACGTTTCCATGGGTCGGCGATGTAACGTGGATCTTTTTCGAGTTCTGCAACTCTTCGGACGTCCTCTTCGTTGAACTTCATCGCCGGAAGCTTGTATTTCGTGATGTCGCTGGCCCAAAGCCCTGCCCAGACAGCATCGGGAACATTCAACTCTCGAACGTGAGCGGACAACGCTGAGCCGAAAACGATCACGCTCGCTATATGCATCCCCCATGGATCCGCGTCAGTGAAGACGTAAACAGGTAAACCCAGCTCCGTGTTTAGCCTTCTAATGAATTTGCGCGTGGCTCTTGGGGCCTGTCCGGCGGTGTGGATGACGATGGCTTTGTACTTTGACGGCACCTTCTCTTCAAGAAACCTCTGGTAAATCGCACCCTTTTCGACTACGAAAACATGTTTTGCCGACGCCCTCACGAATCTGGCAGTTGTCATTGCTGGCCCGATCATCGCGCCGTCCGGAATCGTGGTTAGGTCGAGTTTCCTTCCTTCGTATCCTGGGACGTCGTATTCGATGACGAGGGGCCCGAAGACGCTCGACCTTTCCTCTGGATATATGTTGAAATCCTCCCGGACAGTTCCAAGAAGAGTTTCGAGCTCCGTCACGGCTTCGTCGCTTTCCTGCTGGTCTTCAAAATCGACCTCATAGCCCAACGCGTTGTAGAACGCGTCTCTCAACGTGCTTGTCTTCCGGGTTTTGATGAGTTGGGCCGCGAACATAGCCATCCAACACAACTGGGTCAATGGCCTTAGATGTTTTATATTCCGAGCTGTTCTGACAATTTTCTTGTCCCCTAACACGTACTGGCGTAGCGACGGGTCGTATTCAATGTTGGAGGTGGTTCTCGCCGGAATGTAGACCTCCGGAAAATTTCCCTTCTCGATGGACCTTACTATTGACTCCGCAAATTCGCGTATTTTCTTCAGAACTTCCGGCCTTTGCGGTGGAGACGGTTTGGTTTTTGTCACCGTCGGAAGATTGTTCCGGCTGTTCTTAAATTTACGTCGCGAACGCTGATGAGATGTTTAGGGTTGCTTCAAGGAATGGGGATGGGTATATTCCGATGATGATGGCCGACGCGGCAAGTACTAGGAGAGGTATTCTCATGCTTGAAGTGACTGGTTTGGCGATGTGAAGGCTGGGTGAAGGCTCCTTGAGGAAGATTGTCTGAACGAGTCTTACGTAGTAGGCGACGCTCAGCAGAATGTTGAGCACCATGATTACTGCAAGTGTCGGATAGAATCCTCCCGCGGCAAACGCTGCGGTGACGATGGTGAACTCGCTCCAAAAAACGTTGAGACCAGGTATTCCCGCTAGAGAAAACGCGCCTATGCCGAAGCAAGTGGCGGCGAACGGTAGCTTTTTCCCGATTCCAGCGAGTTGGTCGATGCTCCTCGTTTCGGCAGCGTGTATGAAGGCGCCGGCGCCGAGGAAGAGCAGGGCCTTCATCAAGGCGTGGTTGAGAACGTGGAAGAGTCCTCCGGCGACTCCCGTCGCCGTGGCTATGCTGATGCCGAAAACTATGTATCCGATGTGTGCTATCGAGCTGAAGGCGAGAAGGCGTTTGATGTCTTCTTGTAGAAGCGCTAAAACGTTTCCAACAGTCATCGTGAAGACCGCGAACAGAGCGAGCCCCAGCTGCCAGTCAAAAAGGGTGGGCGGGAAAACACCCAGCAGGATTCTAACCATAGCGTAAACACCGGTTTTAATTACGACTCCCGATAGCATGGCACTTATCGGGCTGGGTGCCGCTGGATGTGCGTCAGGCAGCCACGTATGAAAGGGCGCCATCGCCGCGTTTACGCCGAAGCCTGTGATGAGGAAAGCTATCGCTAGGTAGGCCCATGGTTCTCCAGCAGCAGCGGAAGTACCCAAAACCTGTCCAAGCTTAGCCAGTTCAAGGGTTCCAGCGAGGCCGTAGACGAGTGACATGCCGAAAAGTATGGCCGCCGCTCCCGCAGCACTCATGATGAGGTATTTAAGAGATGCTTCAACCGCCTCCCACGATCTGTACCGAAAGGCCACCAGAAGGTAGGATGACACGGACATAAGCTCCCAGAAGATGAAGAACGTGAACAGGTCGCCGGAAAAAACCACTCCGACCATACCCGTGATCAGCGCGAACAACAGCGGATAGAATTCCGGCTTTCTCTCCTCAAGATATCCTATCGAGAAAAGCGAGGAAAGAAAGCCGATGAAGACGAACACGACGGCGAGGAATATGGCCAGCTTGTCAACCAGAATAACAGAAGAATATGGCCCATGGGAGATTACGTAGTTTTTGCCTCCAAAAACTTCGATTGCCTGCTGAACGGCGATAGCGGTGGCCGCCAAGAATGCAAAGGCTGAAAAAGCATCGACTACGGCCGTCTTCCCTGTCCTCCGGCTGATCAGTGCGAAAACTGGTGAGATGAGTGTGATGATGATGAGCGTGTTCAGTGTGGGTGTGAAGTCGACCATGAAACCTCGGGTTGGCTTCCGAAACCCGGCTTTTTAAGATAATTACGAGCAGCCGGTCGTCGAACCACAGTTTACGCAGACGTAACAGGTTCCGCTCCGGGCCATGATGCTCCCGCATTCCGAACACGGAGGAGCGTCTGGTGCGGGTGCCGCGGATACCGTGGAATGAATTTCACTGACCATTGACTGATGCTTATCTCCGGCGGAAGTCAGCCCGAGCTCCGCGAGCTCTTTCTCAGGCAGAAACTTGATGGCGAGCCACTGAAAGACGTAGTCGACTACCGATTTGGCGAACCGTATCTGGGGGTTATCTGTGAAACCCGACGGCTCAAACCTCGTGTGGATAAACTTGTCGACCAACACTTTCAGGGGAACACCGTATTGTAGCGCGATCGATGTGACGATGGAGAAGGAGTCCATTAGGCCGGCGAGGGTGCTTCCTTCTTTGGCCATTTTGATGAAGATCTCGCCTGGGCTGCCGTCTTCGTAGAGCCCGACTGTGATGTATCCTTCTTGTTCGCCGACGCGGAATTTGTGGGTGATGGCCTTCCTTTCGATGGGCAGTCTTCTTCTGACCGGTTTAGCTTGTTGTTCCTCCTTTTTCTTGTTCACGGTCGACAGAGGCTGGGAAAGCTTGCTTCCATCTCTGTATATCGCGATACATTTCAGGCCAAGCTTCCAAGCATCCATGTAGACCGACGCCACGTCTTCGACAGTTGCCTCGTTGGGCATGTTAACGGTCTTGCTTATCGCACCGCTCAAAAACGGCTGAACGGCGGCCATCATCAACAAATGGGCCCGATAGTGAACGAAACGCTTGCCCTTCCTACCGGAGGGGACGGCGCAGTCAAACACGGCAACGTGCTCGGGCCTCAGGTGTGGAGCGCCTTCAACGGTCATTGAGCCGCATATCACGTCCTCCGAGATTTCGATGTCCCTGTCGCTGAACCCTAGATGTTTCAACAAGGAAAATCCCGGCTCCCTGTACACTGTTTCCGGTATTCCAAGCCTTCTCATGGCTTCAGAGCCTAGAACATGTGGGTTGAACACATCGCTTAGACGCGATGCCGAAACCAACAGCATTTCGACTTTCTGGAGCTCGTCATCCCGTAAACCGCGGGCTTTAAGAGAGTGATAGTTGATTGGCTGTTTTCCGTGAAGCGTGTTCGTTCCGACCACGTATTCTATAATTTCGCGTATCTGCCTTTCAGAGTATCCCAGTTTTCTTAAAGCAGGCTCTATCGACCTGTTGACGAGCTTGAAATATCCACCTCCCACGAGTTTCTTCATCTTGACAAGCGAAAAATCAGGCTCTATCCCCAAGGTGTCGCAGTCCATCAAAAGCCCGATGGTACCTGTCGGAGCTATCAAACTCGCCTGCGCATTACGGATGCCGTATTTTTCACAGAGCGAAACTGCCTTGTCCCAGGCAGACCTCGCGGCGTCGAGTAGATACTTAGGGGCTAGCTCAAGCGGCGGCAGATGTGGCTTGATTTCTAATCCGTCGTATTCTTCCGGTTTGGCGCCGTAAATGGCTCTCCGGTGGTTGTTCAACACACGGAGGACATGCTGCTTGTTTTTCTCATATTCGACGAATGGACCCGCAAAACTCGCTATCTCGGCTGATGTCGCATAAACCTCTGCCGTCATTAATGCCGTTATCGCCGCTGCGACGGCGCGGCCTGCGTCGCTATCATAGGGAAGGCCCATCCTCATCAGTAGGCCGCCGAGGTTGGCGTAACCCAATCCAAGGCTTCTGGTTCTGTAGCTCATTTCTGCGATCTCGGGGCTGGGATACTGAGCCATTCCAACAGTGATTTCGAGGACAATAGTCCACAGACGGACAGCGTGTCGAAACGCTTCTACGTTGAACTCTCCTTTGTCCTCGTCATAGAACTTGACCAAGTTGAGCGATGCCAGGTTGCAGGCGGTGTTGTCTAAGAAGTTGAATTCGGAGCAGGGGTTTGTCGCGTTTATCCTTCCCGTCTCTGGACAGGTGTTCCACTCGTTGATCGTTGTGTCAAATTGAAGACCTGGGTCTGCGCACGTCCACGCCGCTTTCGCAATCTTTTCCCATAGGTATCGGGCTTTGACCCGCTTCGCCACCTGTCCATTCGTCCTCCAGGTCAAGGCCCAGTCTCTGTCTTCGATGACGGCTTTCATGAAATCGTTCGTCACCCGAACGGAGTTGTTGGAGTTCTGACCTGAGACCGTCTGATACGCTTCTCCTTCAAAATCCGCGGGATAGCCGGCGGCAACGAGCGCGGCGACCTTCTGCTCCTCTTTCATCTTCCAGTCGATGAAATCCTCGATCTCTGGATGGTCGATGTTCAACACCACCATCTTGGCCGCCCGCCTCGTCGTTCCTCCGGATTTTATCGAGCCCGCGACGGTATCGCCTACTTTGAGGAAGGACATCACTCCGCTGGAAACACCTCCTCCTGAAAGAGGCTCACCTTTCGCACGGAGTGTGGAATAGTTGCACCCTTCGCCGCTGCCGTATTTGTATATGCGGGCCTGTTTAACCCAGGTGTCCATGATGCCGCCGGGATTGACCAAATCATCCTTGATGGATAGTATGAAGCAGGCGTGGGCTTGAGGCCGCGAATAGGCATCTTTCGAAGGCACTACCGCCTTTAATTCCTCGTCGTAGTAGTAGTGACCCTGCGGCGGCCCAGTGATTCCATAAGCCCAGTGCAGGCCCGTGTTAAACCATTGAGGGGAGTTTGGGGCGGCCATCTGCATGATCAGCATGTATTCTATCTCGTCCTGAAAGGCTTGAGCGTCTTCCGCCGACGCAAAATATCCGAACTTTTCCCCCCAGTATCTCCAGCAGCCGGCCAGTCGTCTCACGACCTGCTTTAAGGACCTTTCAGGCCCCGTTACGTGTTTTCCGTCCTTATCTAAAACGGGATTACCGCTTTCATCATACTGGGGCACCCCTGTTTTCCGGAAATATTTCTGAGCCAAAATATCTGTCGCGACCTGTGACCAAAAGCTCGGAACTTCGACATCCTTCATCTCGAAGATGACCGCACCGCTCAGGTCTTTTATCTGCGAAGTTCTCCTTTCCCACTTGAAGTAGGAGAAAACATCCCTTCCGTCCGTGTAAAACCGCTTAATCCTCAAACCCTTCATCGTTTCTTTCTGCTCTACAACTGTCACGCCGTCTTTCGTTAAAGCGGCTGCATATAATTTTGTCTTTCGATCTACACATTCGTCAGATGACTAAATGAATAAAGATACGATTCGAAAAGGTTATTTGCTCATCTTGTGATCTCCTGGCCTCTGACGAATTCGTATAGTTCTCTGGCCCTTGGAGAGGTTTCAAACCAGTTTCGCACGGGTGAAAGAAGATGGTTCAAGTACTCGGCCACGGCGTTTTTGAGGTCAAGTGGATGTAGACGGCCTTCGACATAGTCCTTTTCCAACGACTGGTAGTCTTGGTAGACAATTTCCCCGCCAAATTTCGAAGGGCGCTCGATTCGCATGGTGCTTTTGAGCGGGAAGATTATGTATCGGCAGTATTCGAGCACTGGGTTTCCTGATGCTTGTTTGGGAGGGCAGTAGGCGTTGTGGATTTTTCTCCTTATTGTTTCGTGGTCGTCGTGAACGTAGATACTCGATTCGGGAATGCTTTTGCTCATCTTCGAGCTTATCTGGACATCGAGCTCTTCCTCTTCTTCAAGACCCATGGGCCCGGTGGGACCTGACAGACCCATTAGCATGTGATGATGAACAGCGACTGGCTTCCAGTATCCGAGCTTCGGCCCAAGCTCCCTAGCCAATATGTTAGCCCTCCGCTGGTCAACGCCGAGTTGACAGATCTTTGCCTCCAGTTTGAAGATATCCGCCACCTGCATGCCCGGATAAAGCAGCTGCGCAGCCTCCTGAAGCTCACCCTCCTTCCTACCCATGATCGGAAGACATCGCAGAACACGCCGAAGCGTCGTGTTTCTAAGTACTTCGATTACAAGCCGCCAATAGTCGGGGTCAGCCGCCAAATCACTCGCCCACACGATTTCAACCCTGTTGACATCGATGCCCGAAGCTTTCCAAACCTCGATGAAGTATTCTCCTACTTTCTTGATTTTTTCGAGGTCTCCGCCCATTTTTCTGTTGATGGCGGCGTGCCAGTCTGCGAGCAACAGCTTGAACCTGCATCCAGCCTCTAGCATGTCACGGAGTTTAATCGCTCTTAGAAGCGCAAAAGGAATGTGAGCGAGGCCGCTCGGCTCAAAACCATCGTAGGCGACCGGGCTACTCTCTGTTTCAAGAAGAATCCGCAGTTCCTCCGGAGTCAGAACCTCTTCTGTCGGCTGACGCATGATGAGCTCCATCCTCTTTTCCAAGTCCATTCGCCATTCGCCGTTCGAGCAAACGTTCAGCCAAGTTATATGAATATGCTCTTAAAGGAGCCGATGGGATACAAACGGCGTGCGAAAGCCTAACCGGCTGATTAACGAGCGCAGCCCATACCTGTTGCAGCACGCCTACAACCCCGTCGACTGGTATCCATGGGGTGAAGAAGCGATAAACAAGGCCAAAGCCGAGAACAAGCCCATATTCCTCAGCATAGGCTACTCGTCATGTCACTGGTGCCACGTCATGGAGAGAGAATCATTCGAGGACGAAAAAATCGCCGAGCTCCTCAACACATACTATGTGCCGGTAAAGGTCGACAGAGAAGAGAGGCCGGATATCGATGAATTATACATGAAATCGGTATTGATGATAACAGGGCACGGTGGCTGGCCACTCACAGTCTTCCTTACTCCCGATCTCAAACCGTTTTTCGGCGGCACGTATTTCCCTCCAAGGCGTAGGGGTGGGCTACGGGGTCTAGATGAAATATTGAGGGACATAGCAGAGCTTTGGAGGAAGAACCCCGAAGAGCTGAGGAAGGCGGCTGAGCAAAACGTCGACATGCTCAGAGCAATCTACACCACGGAAACATCACCGCAGATACCTTCCCATAATTTGGTCACTCAAACCTTCGACGTTTTGGCGTCTTCATTCGATGGTCTTTACGGCGGCTTCGGCTTAGCTCCAAAGTTCCCCATGCCGGTTTACATCGAGTTTCTGCAAACCTACGCCGTCATCGACAAAAACACTGCAGCGTTGAAGATGGCGTCTGCTACTCTCGAAAACATGGCTCGTGGTGGAATATTCGACCAGCTTGCCGGAGGGTTTTTCCGTTATTCAACAGACCGCATATGGCTGATACCGCATTTCGAGAAAATGCTTTACGACAACGCTCTTCTCGCGAAAGTTCTGCTCCAAAACTACCAGCTCACCGGGTCGAATTTCCTCCGTGGAGTCGCGGTCGAAACGCTTAACTGGATGCTATCCGAGTTGGCGGCGCGAGACGGAGGATTCTACTCCGCGGTCGATGCCGACAGCCCCGAAGGCGAAGGAGCTTTTTATGTATGGCGTCTTAGAGATGTATACGATGTTCTAGACGAAGAGTTGGCTGGAGTCGCGTGTAAAGTATTCGGCGTGACAGACGCTGGAAACTTCGAACACGGAAAAAATGTTTTGACATTCAAACGAGATATTGAATCCTTAGCGGAGGAAATGGGCGTAGATGCTTCTACGGTCCTGATGAAAATTCGAGAGATAAAGTCTCGCATGCTCGAAGCCCGCTACAAAAGACCCAGGCCCGCGGTCGACGATAAGATCATCGCTTCATGGAATGGGTTGGCCCTATCAGCCTTTTGCCTCGGATATCAAATCACCGGTGAAAACCGATACCTCGATGCCGCGGTAAAAACAGCCGACTTCATCCTGAGTAATATGTGGACGGGAAGCAGGCTTTATAGAATCTATAAGAATGGCGTCGGAGTCGAAGGTTTTCTCGACGATTACGCATTTTTCTCTAACGGCCTTCTCGACCTGTTTCAGACAAACTTTGACCCAAAATATCTTCGGGCGGCGGTCGAGATAGCGCACAAAATGCTTGAGCTTTTCTGGGACGGTGAACACGGAGGTTTCTTCTATTCAACAGAGTCGACGGCGGGGCTATCACGCATAAAAGAAGCTTACGACGGCGTGATTCCGTCCGGAAACTCCTTAGCGGCTTTGACGTTTCTCAAATTATCGGACATAACTGGAAAAACTGAATACCTCGAGATTGTGGAAAAAGTTTTGAAGTGTTTCGCGTCGCGTATGGAATCGTTGCCGTCTGAGCACGCGACCATGGTGACGGCCCTTGCAGGCTACTATGGCACAAGAACCCAGGTTGTGATTTCATGCAACAAAATGACCGATGCGAGAGACTTCTTGAGCTTGTTATGGAAAAGTTATGCACCCTTCAGAACGGTTGTCGTCGTTGATGACCAAAACAGGAATCAGCTCGAAGACCTGTCTCCGTTGGTAAGGGACAAACCAGTTCGCGATAACCGACCCACCGCATACGTATGCCACAACTTTACGTGCAAAATGCCCGTCTCAACGGTCGACGAATTCGCCAAAATGCTTCGGTGAAAGAATTTTTGAAGAAAAATTTAGCCGTCCTCGTCCTTACTTGGATTTCCTGGTTTTGGAGTCACGGAAGCCGCGTAGGCGTATCAGCTGTCACACCTTTTCTCAGACAGAAATATGCGATGTCTACGGCTGAGGCCGCAGTTGTTCCCGGCGCTCTTAACCTTGGGTTCTACCTGTTCGCGTTCGTTGCAGGCAGGGTTCCGGGCCGAATCGGGTTCAAGAACACTGTTTCGATCGCGGCTCTCGGAGCATCGGCCATGTTCTTGACTGCCGGACTAGTCGACAGCAAGATTCTTCTTTATGTGTTAGTTTTCATGGCGGGGGTGTTCCTCTCTCTTCACCTTCCGGCCGCGATCCCTTGGTTGGGTTCTCTCTTCAAGGGCGGTAGGCAGGGATTTTACATAGGAATTCATGAATCTGGAGCTCCGGCGGGACAAACCTTCGGCCCGATTATACTGGCTCTGTTGTTTGGCTCGGTCGGTGTTGCATGGTCCTTCTCTCTGTGGGCATCGATATCGCTTTTAGCGGGGGTCGGAGTTCTTGCGGTCTTCCTCAGCGAGAAATCAACTCAGAAGGAGTCGAAGGAGAATCGGGTATCAACTTGGGTTGGGCCGGGTTTTTACGGTCTGACATTAATCACGGTCGCAAACCTAGTGGGCAACCTTGGAGTAGTCGCAATAGTTCCACTTCATCTAGTCGATACTTTCCAACTGGATAAAGCCCTTGTTGCGACGTTAGTGGGAATAAGCAGGTTTGTCGGCGTGTTCGGTCAACCCATCGGAGGATACTTGCATGACAGATATGGCTTCTTCCGAGTCGCCACCGTTCTGACCTCTCTGAACTTCGTCACCAGCCTATACATCACAGTCGCCCCCTACAATTTGCTGTACGTCGTAGCCATGACCGTTCAAGCATTCGTAACAGCCATGTACTTTCCGCTCATCTACAGCTACTTTGTCAAACTCCAAGGCCCAAACGCAGCACAGCACCTGGGCAAAATGATTTTCATCGCCGGCCTCACGGGACCAACTACGGCTCCTATCGTAGCCGGATTCCTCGCCGAGAGGTTCAGTTATACGGTCGCGTTGATTTACCCGACGGCTTTGGCATTAGCTGGAACCTTGCAGGTCATTTCGATGACCAAAAAATACGCGAAAAGTTCTCCTTATATATGAACCCGTGCTCATGATAGGGGTGACATGGTTGTTCTCCGACTCCCAGACGTGGGCGAAGGCCTAGCCGAAGGAGAGGTGATAAAGTTTCTGGTCAAGGAAGGGGATGTAGTGGAGAAGTATCAGCCGCTGGTCGAAGTCATGACCGTCAAAGTTACCGTTGAAATCCCGTCCCCCGTCAAGGGAGTTGTCAAGAGAATTCTGGCTGCTCCGGGACAAGTTTTGAAGGTGGGAGACCCTTTCATAGAAATTTTAACGGAGGAGGCTCACGAAGTTGAACAAAAACCTTCTTCGATCTCGGGCGAACGGTCTGTGCCAGAAGTGAAGGAGAAGTCAAGAGTTTTAGCCACTCCAGCCGTAAAAAAGCTTGCCAAAGACCTCGGCGTCGATTTAACTACGGTCGTCGGCTCTGGGCCGGGCGGGAGGATAACTGAAGATGACGTTAGAAAGGCGGCGGCCGTTTCTGAGGTGAGGATTCCCATACGAGGGCTGAGGAGAATCATAGCCGAAAGACTCGTTCAAGCAAAGTCGAAAGCTGCTCTCGTGACAGTTTTCGAAAACGTTGACGCAAGCGAGTTGGTGATGCTAAGGGATGAGTTGCGGAGTATACAGGAGGAGAAAGGAGTTAGGATGACTTATCTTCCGCTAGTGATGAAGGCGGTCGTCGCCGCAGTAGGGGATGTTCCACCGATTAATGGATGGATTGATGATGAAAGGAATGAAATCGTTTTGTCAAAGGCGGTCAACATCGGAATAGCTGTAGACACTCCAGATGGACTAATGGTGCCCATCGTAAAAAACGCCGAAAAAAAAGACGTGTGGACCCTTGCGAAAGAGGTCGAGGAATTGGCAGAAAAAGCTCGACAGGGGCGTTTAACCTTGGAAGATGTTAGGGGAGGGACGATAAGCATATCGAATTATGGATCGCTAGGCTCTCTTTCGGGAACCCCCATCGTGAATTTACCAGAGATTGCGATAGTCGGTGTGGGAAGGATCGAGAAGAGACCCGTCGTTAAAGATGATTCAATTGTGGTCGGAAACGTGCTGGAGCTGGCAGTCACTATGGACCACAGAGCGGTGGATGGGGGGACGATGGCGAAGTTCGTCAACTCCTTGAAGAAACATCTTGAAAACATTAGGTCCGTCGTGCGAAGTTGACGATGCTTTTCGATTTCGGGTTTGAGCCAGACCTATGGTACGAAGTCATATTGACCACTTACTGTGAAGACCGGCGCCCTCACGCCGCGCCCATGGGATGCTCGACATCGGACGGCCAACTCCTCCGCCTCAAACCCTTCACAAACACGACCACTTTTAAAAACCTGAAAGACAGGAGATATGCCGTCGCCAACATATCCCACGACCCAGCGCTGTTCTACAATGCCCTATTCAAGAATGACTTGGATTTCGTGAACGCGCAGCAGGTCGACGCACCTGCATTACGCGGATGCGACGGATGGGTTGAACTCGAAATCACACGACTCACGCAAATTGACGAGATGAGGGCAGAGGCCTCTGGAAAGGTCGTGAACATCGTGACATTCTCCACAAGTTTGAAGCCCTATTCGAGAGCAGAACACGCTCTGGTCGAGGCCCTGATACACTTTACAAGAGTCGTGGTGTTCGCCAACACGACACGCCATGATGAAGCAGTCCGACTCGCAGAAAAAATTCGTGAGTATATCGAGTTGACCAAGCGTGTGTCGCGCAAGCCAGCTCATATGACTATTTGTGAAAAACTCCTCTGTTCGCTCGAGGAGGTGATGGGTGGAAAATGAAGGTCATCGTTGAGGCTTTTTCTCGTCTACATCTTGGTCTTTTCGAGCTTGGGAAACATTTCGGCAGACAATATGGGGGAATAGGTGTTTACGTTGACAGGCCACGGTTGAGGGTGTTTGCCGACAACTCCGCCGATAATATCATCTCAGGAGACCTGAGGCAACTGGCCCTCGAAACGGTCCGAGAAGTCGAAGCACATTTTGGGAAGAGGTTTTCGGGAGAACTGGCCGTATCATCCAACATTCCAGTTCACAAGGGATTTGGCGCAACGACTCAACTGAAACTCGCCGTAGCTACCGCAGTCACGAAAACTTGGCAGTTGGATGTAGCGCCTTCGTATTTAGGAAAAATTCTCGGCCGCGGCGGCATATCCAACGTGGGAACACTGCTTTTTGGTTCAGGAGGTTTAGTAATCGAGTTCCCGAAGAAACAAGGAGCGGACAAGACACCATCCTTCATTCGCCTTGATTTTCCAGATGAATGGCGGTTTCTCGTAATCTACCCAATAAATGAAGTTGGCCCAGACGACGAAACCGAGAGAATGCTGTTTGAGAGGCTTGGACCCATGGATTCGGACAAGTGTATGGAGGCGAGTCACCTTGTCTTATCACGTTTGCTACCGTCACTTCTGGAGAAAGATATAGTGGAATTCGGCGAGGCGCTCTCCGCTCTTCAGAGACTGGTCGGCGACCACTTTTCGAAGCTACAGGGGGGAATCTATAGGTCTCAACGAGCTGCCGACTTGTTGATAGAGCTGGGTGCTTTTGGGGTGGGCCAAAGCTCATGGGGACCAGCGGTTTACGGGTTGTTTGGAGACGCAGAAACCGCCGCTCTGGCCGCAGAGCACGCGATGAAACACCTCGGCAACTCTTGGGTAGTGTTCACTACCAAAGCAGTCAACCACGGAGCCATATCATCAATCACGCCTTAGACTTTTGACCACTTCCTCAACCACGAATCCCGCCAATTTTATGTTGTCCAGAACAGTTCCAAAAGATTTTCTAATCTCCATTACCTCGACGAGTTCCGCGTACCTCCCGCCACCCAAGCCGTCGGCCACGAGGGCCGCACCCATGGCAACGTCTTTGGCCCTCTTCGCAAACACATTCACGGGACGTCTAGCCTTCAAACCAGTCCTCCTATGAACAGCCGACTCCATCTCGGTGCGGAGGGCGTCAACCCTGGATAACCGTCCCGTCAAAATCACTTCATACGGCCTCGTATCCATCACGGCCACCAGACCTGCTACGGCTTTGATGACGCCCTCGACAAAACAGCGCAACCCATCTCGATAACGAGTCCACATCCCGTCGACGAACTCGTCCAAACTCAAAGGAGCACCTGAGGCAGTCCACGCAACACCTCCCTCGAAAAGCCGTTTCTTACTGAACTCTCCTAGGAGGTAGGCGAGCTCTCCGTCCATCAATCCGAGAGAGAGAAAGCCTGGGCCTGGAAAAATGGTGCCACCTATCCCGTCCACGATCTTTCCGTTTTCGACGGCAACGGCGGCGTTGTAGCCGAGCCCCATCTCGACACATATCAGGCATGTTTCGTCGAACCTTATGTTTCGGGTGACTGCTTGGTCCCAGACACAGTAAGCGGTTACGCATGTTTTGTCGGCGGTTCCCATATCGATTTTGTTAAATTTTCTGTGTATGGGGACGGTTGGAAGCTGTACTATCCCCGGCACCGTGTAGCCGTTCAAGGATTGTTTCTTCATCAGCTTTAACAGGTTTCGCACCGCAGAAAGAACAGGTGCACCAAAGTCGGTCTTCTTCTCCAAAGTAGTCAAACCGATGTCATCATCAGTCAAATCCCTCAACGGCATGCAACGAAGCCCGTATCCCGAAGGCCCGACAACCACGTCAGGCCGTGCATCCAAAATCATTTGCAGAATTTTTTCCGTCTCCTTGGCCACGACTTTGGAAGGTATAGATTCGTCGAGAACAACCCTGTCAACGTCATTTTCGATGCACACGAAGTCGAAATTCCCTGTTCCGGGGTCTATTCCCAGAGCCCTCATCGAAAAAATGGGTAATAAAACGCATTTTAGCGTTTTATCTGTGGGATGACTGTTGTTTTGAGGTTCTGGAAAGCTTGTCTTATTCCCGTGTCGATGCTCGTGCCGTAGAGGATGAGTATGCTGCTGAAAAGCAGCGGCATGAGGTAGGCGGCAGTGGGGTTTATGGAGTAAAGGCTGAAGGAGGGAAGCAATGGCGGGAACAGAGAGAGCCAGAAGTCGTAGTGCAAAGCCAGCGCCGGCATGCCGAGGAAAACTGTTGAGACGAAGACAATCAGCGAGTAGAGGCTGCCGCTTCCGGCCCTCCATTCGGTGCTGAAGATGCATGAACCAGCTAGTGATATGCCGATTCCGAAGATGATGCCGCCGACGGCTATTTGAAGCTGGCTGATGTTAGGCACCACGCCAGCGAAGCTGAAAGGTATTCCGAGAAGTTGAAGGATGTAGACGCCCGTCGAAAAGGTTAACAACAATAGCCCAATCGCCTTGACCATTATTCCGCTGGCGAACTGTCTGCTGACTAGGTCGCGGTAGCACGTTCCGAAGCATATTCCCGAGAAAGTTCCCAGAGCTCCGAAAGCTAGGCCTGCGACCCAGAACAACCCGACCAAAGGCGGTAGGAAAGGTGTCAAAACAGCGGCCAAACCGAGTAACCCGATTCCAACCGCTCTCTGCAGCTTTGCCGACGGTAGGTAGGAGAACTTCGACGCCTTTGCTCTGAAAATCAGGAACCTCTCGGTGACGCGTAAACCGATGAAAACCCCTGCAATCAGCGCAAGCGTGAAAGTCACGGCGTTTATGCCGGCGGCGGTCCAGCCGGAAAGGAAGTGGCCGATGTTGCATCCGAGGGCTAGACGAGCGCCGTAACCCAGCAGAAACCCTCCGACTACGGCCTGAAGAAGCATCCACCGGTTAGGGATATGCCGTATCAGGAAGCGGCCGGAGAGAAGCGCTGGAATCGCACCGCCGACTAAAATGGCCACCACGATGGTTTGTGTCTGGTCTTGGAAGACGGGCAACAGCTTGAACTGCTGATAGTAGCTGAGCGACGTCACTGGAAGGCCGAGGAGGTTGTATAGGTGTCCGCCGATCTTGGATTCCCCGCCTGTTATCCCCCAGAGGCTGCCTTTTCCAGTGACCTGCGAAACGCCGTATGCAAGACCTACCGATACTAGGCCAATTAGCACAGCTGAGATGTAGATTTTTTTAGCCAACTTGGACCACCTTTTTGTGGTGATATCGCCTAATGCGTCGCATATAAGGTTATTCTAAGTTTGTTATAATAGCGTAATAATATCGAGCATACACTTATAACCAGGCTTTTTCCTGCAAAAGACATGACCGAAGAAATCAGCACAATTCTAAGGAAGGTCGACGGAAAAAAATACGTCCTCGACGCAAGAGGCTATTCTTGCCCCTACCCACAGCTTTTTCTGGCAAGAGCCATCAAAACCCTCGAGAAGGATGCCCTGATCGAAATACTGACCGACAACCCGCCCTCATTAGAAACACTTCCCAGGTCTATCAAAAACAACAAACAACAGTATCTCGGAACCGAATCAGTAGCACCGGGCGTTTGGAAGATCGTTGCAAAGAAAATCACGGAATGAGGTCAGGGCAGCGTTAACGATCCCCTGATGACTGAAACGTCTGAAACACCCTCTTCTATGTATTTGGCTATTGTGGCCAAGTTTCTCACCTCGTTCTCCTTCAATACGAGATAAGCGACCAGAACAGTTTGGCGGAAGGGGGTCTTGTAAAAGCTTTGGCTGGCCCAACGGAGCTTGTATCTTTTAGCTGATTCCTCCAAGTTGAACAAAATTTTGGAGAAGTTTGTTTCGTTCCTGATTCGGGCGAAGACCTCGTTTTCTGGAAGCTTTTCCAACGCCTTTCTAACGTCCTCGGCTTCGACCAAACCGGAGAGAAAATCAGTCTCGAGAGTAACCATTGCAGACGGTAAAAAGTTCCTAACCTGGTTTGGAGTTACTCCCCAGAACTTTGCCCTCAGAGCCGTAGTTAAAGCTTTGACGTCTATTTCGATGAACATGAAAAACTGGAGAAGCTTTCTTTCGGCCCTCGCTGTTTTCTTGAACGCCGTGTAGAGGCCTTCCAGATACGTTTTGTCGATCATAGCATCTATGGCTGAAAAGTCGCGTCTTTCATTCCAGATGTCCAAAGCTGTTTTTACTGTTGCCGCCAATGGCGTTTCAAGATATTCGGCCAGAAATTCTGACAGCTCCTTAGCGTTCAACGCTTTCAAAGTTTGGTCCCTTATCCCTAGCAAGGTTTCGGGGTAAAGGTCTATGTTTTTGAGGATTTCTTCGGATGATTTGCCCATAGCCTTTGATTTGAGCACTGTCTTGATGTTGAAATGGATGTAACGCATGAAGAGTTGCTGTAGCAAACCCGGGTTCAACGATGTTTCGATAAGCCTGAAATGGGTGTCGACGAGGCTTTTCCACAATGCTCTTTCAACTCCCGCTGAAGTGTAGGGTTTCTGGAGTTGGGAAAGAAAAGGCCCATAGTTAGTAGGCCTTAGTATGTCGACAAAGTCCCCGAGGTTCTTGACGTAGGCAAGTTCTTCGAGCGCTGAAGGGCTAAGCAAATAAGACCTTAGCCCATAAGCTTTTGTTACAGCGTAGACAGGGTCTCCTCTAATCGTCACCAAAACAGCATGCCTCCGAAAACCTACCCGCGACCGAGAACAGCTTTTGACACCAATTCCTCAGCGCGTGTCCTGACCTTTTCAGCTTTCTCACGAACTTTTTCAACGGCTAGTAGGCCTTCGGCCATCATCTTCTTCGCCTCCTCCTCGGCTCTCGCAACTTCCTCAGCGTAGACCCGGCTCTCCCACGCTCTCGCCTCCTCGAGAATGAGTTGACGTTTCTTTTCAGCTTCGCGTGCAGCTATTTCAACCAAAGCCCGCTTCATAGCAGCCGCCGCTTGCTGGATTTCATCGACTTTTTTCTCGACTTCGCGAAGCTCATTGAAGACTTTCTCCAGTTCTTCGGCCACGTCATCCCGTGTTGGAACCTGGTAATAACCTTAATTTTCCACGAAATGGATGAAAACGTGATGTCGGGGCTCGCTGAGAAGGTTCGGAGCGAATTGGCGAAGCTTAAAGACCCGGTCTCAAACGTTCCGTTGCTTTTCGTCGACGCAGAAATCGACGTACAGGAATCGAGCTCTGGTGATATTTACATCGTCTACATCCCTAAAAACCCCTATTCACCACACATCATCACCAACGCAGAAGCTGTCAAAAGCATAGCCTCGAAAATCGCGGGTCAGAGAAGAGTTGTCGTTGAGGTTCGAAACCATGTTATGGCAGACTTTCTGAACATGAAATTGAACGGCTGATTTCGTTTGATTCAACTTTTTAACCAAGCGAACGCGTAAGTAATGCGAATGAACAAAAACTATTTCGGTGAAAGGACCGTTCTCATGATTCCTGGCCCCACGGAGCTTCATCCAGCGGTTCAAAGAATTCTTTCGACACCGATAATGGCTCATTACGGCCCAGAATGGGCGCCGATCTATAATGAGGCGCTCAAAGCCGCCGCTGCCATTTTCAAGACAAAATCGGAGGTTTTCATGATGCCGACGCCGGGAACCGTCGCGTTGGAAACTGGCGTGAACAGCTTAGTTGAGCCAGGAGAGAAGGTGGTGGCCATGGTGAACGGCTTCTTCAGCGAAAGGCTGGCCGAAATCGCTTCTCACATCGGCGCAGATACGATACGTGTGGAAGCCGAGTACGGTCAAATCGTGGACCCAGCAGCTCTCGAAGACGCACTCAATAAACATCGAGATACCAAAGCCGTTCTGGCTGTTCAAAACGAGACCTCTACTGGCGTCTTGAACCCAATACCGGATTACGCAAAAATTGTATCACGCTATGGAGCGTTATTCATAGTCGACGCCATTTCCTCCTATGGGGGTGTTGAGATGGAGTTCGACGGTTGGGGATTGGACTTTTGTGTTGGGTATGCGAACAAATGCCTAGGCAGCATACCTGGAACTGTGCCAGTAGCTGTGAGCGAGAAGGCCTGGGAAGCTTTTCGAAGAAGAAAAACTAAGCCAAGGTCTTTCTTCACAAACCTTGGGGTTTGGCGATACTACATAGATGAATGGGGGCCGATCGGTCACCCCTACCCGACGACCATAAGTCCTCACGCGGTTCTCTGTTTCAAGGCCGCGGCGGAGGCGGCGTTGGAAGAAGGCCTCGAAAACCGTTATAGGAGACATCTGCAAATCGGCGCGGCCTTCCGTAGGGCCGTGCGGGCTATGGGGTTAGAAACTCTGCCAAACGAAAGGGATGCGTCGCCAGTAGTCACCGCCATCAGTTTGCCATCTTCGCTCTGGAAAGACGGTGGCAGAGTCAACCAGATAATGTTGCAGAAACATCGAATAATGATCGGCGGCGGGTTGGCTAAGCTTCATGGAAAAATTATCAGGGTCGGACACATGTGTGTTACGGCGAGCACCCGCTACATCGTTCCAACTTTAGCGGCCTTGAGGGACACTTTCGAAGAGCTTGGACTCAGCCTCAACGACGGTGTCGAAACTTTCATCAAGACAGTGCCAAAAGACCATTAAGCTTTTATCATACAGTGGATAGGAAACGCCGTGCCAATACTAAACGAGCGGGATAAAAGGGCTGTTCGAAGCAGGCTTCAAGGCAACCTTGAAAATCCAGTGATCATGCGTGTCTTCACCCAAGAATTTGAGTGCCAATACTGCGCCGACCTCAGAACGCTAGCCGAAGAGCTCTCTGAGCTCGGGGACGGAAAGCTGAAACTTGAGGTCTACGACCTTGAAAAACACGGAGAACTCGCCATGAAATGGAAGGTCGACAAAATCCCAGCTTTACTTCTTCACGGCTCAAAGGAATACAAGGTACGCTTCTTCGGCCTCCCGGCTGGCTACGAGTTCGCGGCTCTGTTGGACGACTTGATCGATGTCAGCAGAGGGGTTTCGCGACTTTCTCCCCTTGTAAGGGATAGGGTGAAACAGGTTGACAGGCCGGTGCACATCCAAGTTTTCGTCACGCCGACATGTCCCTACTGTCCAAGGGCTGTGAGGACAGCTCATCAGATGGCCATCGAAAATGATTTGATAACGGCCGACATGATAGAAGCGATAGAGTTTCCCCATCTCGCGAACAAATATAACGTCATGGCGGTTCCGAAAATTGTGATAAACGACAAAATCGCGTTCGAAGGTGCGTTACCCGACATCCATTTCCTTGAACATGTTTTGATGGCTGTATAGCTGAAAACCGTTAAAAACAAGCCAGCTGCGGTGTGGCCAGGCTTGAAAGCGGTTTGGATGGATGGAGAAATAGTTCCGTGGGAACAGGCGAAAATCCATGTTTCGGTCAACGCGCTTCACTACGGAACGGCCGTCTTCGAGGGAATCCGCGGATATTACCATGACGACGAAATCTACATCTTCAGGCTCCGGGAACATCTTCGAAGGCTCGTGGATTCGGCGAAAATAGTCATGCTGAAAAACCCATACACAGTCGAGCAACTCTTCGAATCCGTCTTACAAACCGTCCGTCAAAACGGTTATAAAACCAACATATACATCAGACCCATCATTTACGCGGGTGAAAACATAATGTCACTAAACGCTGTCGAGCTTCCCGTACGCGCGGCAGTTTTGGTGTTTCCGCTTGAGAAGTTCTTCTCTAAGCAAGGTTTGAGAGTCTGCGTTTCATCTTGGCGTAGGTTGCCAGATTCTTCTATGCCCCCCAGAGCTAAGGCCTCGGCGAACTATCTGAATTCGATACTTGCTTCGACCGAGGCGCGTCAACAAGGATATGATGAGGCAGTTCTGCTCGACCAAGCTGGCTACGTAAGCGAAGGCGCTGGTGAGAACATCTTCCTCGTGAAGAACGAGATTCTCATCACACCCCCCGCCAGCTCCTCCATTCTCGAAGGCATAACACGTGATACGGTCATCAAACTATCCACGGACATGGAGTATAGGGTGGTTGAAAGGCTGATATCAAGAACTGAGCTGTACACGGCTGACGAGCTGTTTTTCACAGGCACCGCCGCTGAAATAACTCCTATAGTCGAAGTCGATGGAAGGAAAATCGGTGACGGGCTACCGGGACCCATCACGCAGAAGCTGGCTGAGAAGTATTACAGAGTGGTAAGAGGATTGGAGCCGAACTACAGAAAATGGCTCACTCCTGTGTATGGCAGGTGACAGGTGGTTTTCTTGAAATGCGAGGTCTGCGGCGAACCAATCCCGTATGTTTTGCTGCGTCTAGACCTGCCTAGATGTCCGAAAGGCCACGAACTGGGTGTCTGGGTTGCGTGCGGCAATTCCGATGAAAGCCACGTTTACTTGCGCAAGGGCCTGGCGAGATGCCCTTACTGTGGAAACGATTCGTATCGTTTGATGTCGAAAGGCATGAGAGTTAAGTGTCTTCACACCGGACCCGCCGGCCCATGTGCTTATCCTGATTATGTTTGGCTTGAAGACGGCCCGCCATGCCACCTAAACCATTTAACTAAGATAGCGGTAGTCAAACAGTAGCTTGAGGAGGATTGAACAAATCGCTGAAGCCGTGAAGGCCGTTTTGAAAGGAGGCGTCGTGGTTTACCCGACTGACACTGTTTACGGAATCGGATGCGACCCATTCGACACTAACGCAGTTCAGCGCGTAATCGAAATAAAGAAGAGGGAGGCAAAGCCGATGCCGGTGCTCTTGTCCAACATTGACATGCTCTACGCGGTGGCCGAGCCAACATCCGAGGAAATCGAAGCGGCCTTCAAGCTTTGGCCGGGTCCCGTAACCATCTTGATGAAGAAAAGCCCAAACCTCCCGGGAATAGTCACGGCCGGCGAAGAAACTGTGGGAGTTAGAATACCAGCACACCTCATACCGTTAACTATCATGGAAAGAACCGGGAAGCCGCTCGTCGGAACGAGCGCCAACATCTCGGGCCAACCATCCGCAACAGAGCTCGATCAAATAGAGCCGGCTGTCTTGTCTAACGCAGATGTTGCAATCGACGGCGGCCCCACTTTCTTCGGCGCACCATCGACAGTGATAAGAATCCACGGAGACGGGTTCACGGTCTTGAGAGAGGGCGCGATGAATTCAGATTCAATCGCGAAAAGGCTCAGACTCTAGATCATCGTGGCGCTCATTTTCTGTATGATAAGTAGCTTGACAGCTTCCTTCTCGGTTTTGGCTTGAACCGCAGCTAACTGCTCCCGTTCGATACCGTAGGCTTCGACAATTTTCTCAATATCTGGATTTTCGTCTAGTCCTCTCTCGACCCCTCCCGCGGCCTCGACGATTTTCCTTGCCATGGCAACCGCATCCTCCGGATTGTCTGCGACCACTACATACAAGGCTTCTCTGGAGTTCGGGGGGAGGCCGGCTTTCGCAATCGCATCGTCTATTTGAGTTGTAGCCGCGAGGCGGAGCAAAACTTCATTTGCCAGCGTCTTGGCTTTCTGCTTCTGACTTCCGAAAGCGAGCATGGCTGTAACGATGGCGGCGTCGAAAACGTCCCAATCCATGACTATTTCGGGTTTAACCAGCTGGACGTTCTTAAAACCAGCGAAAACCTCCTCCACAAACTCTTTCGCAGTAGTCTTTACTATTTCAACAACACCAGTCGCGAAAAACATCCCCCGAAACTCCAGCAGCCTCATTTTATCCACCATGAATAGACGGTATTAGGGTTACTGTGTCGCCGTCCTCGATCTCGGTTTCGAGCCAGGAGAGATAACGTACATCAACACCGTTGACGAGAATTAAAACCCCTGGCTGCGGCTTCCCCAAGTCGTCCACCACAAACCTTCTGAGGCCTTCATCAAGCCTGTTAAGCAGTTCAGACAACCTAATCCTACCTTCAACATCCAGTTCGACAAATCTCTTTCCGGCAACAGACCGAAGCGGTCCGAGTAACTCGACTCTCACCAACACACAGAAAACGTTTTGTCTAAAAAATATTTGCAAACCGTTCGACGGCACAATTTTATATCAGAGTCTGTTTGGTTTATTGATGCAGATTCCCGGGGAAAGGATAAGAATCTTCTTCGAAATGGAGGGAAAATACAGGGAGAAGGATGCCGAATATTTTCGAAGACTCTTAACCAGCAGCGATTTCGTTGTACGTGCGAGGGCGACTTGCATCCTTGCGGAGATCGGCGGCCGCGAATACATCCCTGACCTCGCCCGCGTACTACTCGAAGACGATAACCCAATCGTGAGACATGAAGCAGCGTACAGCCTTGGACAACTTGGTTACAGAGAGGCGATTCCCTACCTCGTCCAGTCTATGAAAACCGACCCACATCCGATAGTCAGACACGAGTCGGCCATAGCTCTCGGAGTCATAGGGAAAGAGGAGCCTGTTCCAGAGCTTATCCAAGCACTTGAAGACCCTTCACAGGAGGTGGTCGATTCAGCAATCATTGCGCTCAGTAACATCGAATTCTGCAAAAGACTGTTCAGCGCATCAACTGACGAAACGTCATTGGAGTTCGCTAGGAAAACGGGTGGATAAGTAACGTGGAGAGACCAATAGCTATAAAAACATCATGCCGCGAAAATCCTTGAAATGGTAAATCGTGTTATGAGGGAGTTCAGCTTTATCCTCAACGGTCAACCAGTTAAGATATCTTCGCCTCCCGGCTATACGCTGCTGGAGGTGTTGCGATACGTTCTCCGTTTAACCGGGACGAAAGACGGTTGCAGTAGCGGTGATTGTGGAGCATGCACTGTGCTGCTCGACGGCCGGCCGGTACATTCATGTCTCACGCTGATTTCGCAAGTTGAGGGCAGAAACGTGGTTACCGTCGAAGGTGTCGACGAAATATTTCCAAGGTCTTACGCTGAAGAAGGGGCGGTTCAGTGTGGATACTGTATACCCGGATTCGTTGTCACAACAGCGGCCTTCCTAAGGGAGAAGCCGACTCCCACGGTTGATGAAATCAGGGAAGCGTTGAGGGGGAACCTCTGCCGCTGCACTGGATATGTCAAAATCATCAAAGCTGTTCAGAAATCAGCGGGTGAAATGCGTTGAGGTCACTGGCTTACATCGATGTCTTCACACCCAAAAACCTTGAAGAAGCCCTCGAAATACTCGATAAACAATCTGACCGCATACGTGTCCTCGCGGGAGGAACAGACCTCATACTCCAACTAAGAAGAGCAAAGCAGTCAAGAGAGAACCTGCTGAACATCTATTCCTTGGACGAGCTCCGATACATCAAATTCGAAAATGGGCTAGTCAAGATCGGGGCCTTAACCGATTTTATGACGATAACACAATCCCCTATAATCCAAAAGTATGCACCTATTCTGGCGGAAGCCGCCCAAACCATCGGCTCCATCCAAATACTGAACAAAGCATCCATAGGGGGGAACATAGTCAACGCGTCTCCTGCGGCCGATTCCCTACCAGCTCTTTACGTCCTCGAAGCATCTCTCACACTCCGGAAAAAGAATTCAAGCAGGCAGACGTCGATTTTGGATTTCTACCGAGGCTACAAGCTGCTTGACCTGCAGCCGGGGGAGCTGCTGGTCGAAATTTCGTTTAAGCCAATGAGGGAGAATCAGGTAGGGATGTTTTTCAAACACGGTCTCAGGCAGGGTGACGCGATTTCCGTCGTCAACGGCGCCGTCTTACTCGAGATAGAGCCAGCATCCCATATCGTCAGGGATGCAAGGATTGCGTTGGGGGCCGTCGCGCCCACGGTTGTCCGAGCTCATCAAGCTGAGCAATATCTCGAAGGGAGGAATCTTGATGAAAAAACCATCAAACAAGCTTCCGAATACATCGTCACGTCTATAAGCCCTATCGACGATGTTCGTGGGTCGGCCGCCTACAGGACAGAAATGTGCAAGAATTATGTCTTTATGACTTTGTGGAAGATTGCCGAGATGTTGGGGAGATGACTTCGGTCACTCGCTGGGTTGGAAAAGAAGTTGTCCGAAGGGATGCGTTGGAGAAGGCACGCGGCATTACAAAATACGCTTCGGACATGTTTCCTGAAAACCTTTTGTGGGTAGCCACCCACAGAAGCAAGCATCCTCACGCGAGGATACTCAAAATCGACGTCTCGAAAGCCTTGAAGAGTTCAGGCGTCGTCGCGGTTTTTACGCACCGGGACGTACCGAACAACAGGTACGGAGTTTTCGTTAAGGATAGACCGGTTCTCTGTGACGACCGTGTCAGATACATCGGGGACCCGATAGCCCTCGTGGCTGCGGAGACGAAGGAAGATGCTGAGCAGGCGGTTGATGAAATCATCGTCGACTACGAGCCCTTGCCAGTCGTTACAGACCCTCTAGAAGCTATGAAACCATCGTCGACGCCGATACACGAAAACGGCAACATTGCACGAAGTACCAGAATAACTCGTGGAAATGTTGCGCTCGGGTTGAGAGAGTCGAAGGTGGTCGTGG
The DNA here is from genome assembly GCA_033580815.1 of Candidatus Caldarchaeum sp. Lineage (GTDB taxonomy): Archaea > Thermoproteota > Nitrososphaeria_A > Caldarchaeales > Caldarchaeaceae > Caldarchaeum. Next base: position 70,264 of record JAVQUC010000003.1, read on the forward strand.
AAAACGAATACAGGACTTCGTCTCAGATACATGCTTTCCTCGAGACGGAAGCCGGAATATCCTACATTGATGAAGCCGGTAGAATAACCGTCGTGGCCGGCGGACAGTCTCCGTACCGGGACCACCATGAAATTGTCTCAACTCTGATGCTTCCTCCCGAAAAAGTGAGGGTTATCATCCCCCAGGTCGGAGGAGCTTTTGGCGGAAAGGATGACATTTCCGTGCAGATCCATCTCGCCTTGGTCACCCTCCGGACGGGGAGGCCTGCTCGTTTGGTTTGGGACCGAGAGGAGTCGATGATCTCGGGGACAAAACGTCATCCATCCATCGTTAGGATGCGCACCGGCGCCTCCGCCGACGGCAGGTTGCTGGCCAACGACGTCGAAATCATTTACGACACAGGTGCATACTGCGCACTCGGCCCGGCTGTGCTTGATGTAGCCATCGAAAACTGTAACGGGCCCTACAAGATACCCAACGTAGACGTAAAGGCGACTCTGGTGTACACGAACAACTTGGTTGCCTCTGCTTTCCGAGGTTTCGGAGCCCCGCAGGTTATGTTTGCCATGGAGCAGCAGGTTGACCAGCTCGCCCATGAGCTCGGCATGGACCCCGTCGAGTTCCGTCTCATCAACGCGCTCCGGAAAGGAGACACCATGGTGTTCGGCAACAAAATCGAAACCAGCGTCGGCATAGCGAAATGCCTCGAAACCGCAAAAAACCATACGCTGTGGCGTGATAAGCATCACCACAAAACTCTGAAAAGTTATCCGTGGATCAAGAGAGGTGTTGGTGTGGCGGCGGCCGTGAAAGGATATACGTTAGGGGCGCTGCCCGACAGGGGAAGCGTCGCCGTGGAGCTGAGGCTTGACGGCGGCTTCACGGTAAAAGGCAGTTTTACGGAAATCGGGCAGGGAGTCATTCAATCCGTTGCCCAAATCGCCGCCGAGCTTTTCAGCGTTGACATAGGTAAAGTCGATGTTGTATTCGCGGACACGGACAAAACACCCGACACGAGCGTGACATCGGCCTCCAGACAACTCTTTCTGGCGGGCAACGCTTTGAAAGATGCGGCAAAGAAGATGACACAGCATGTTCGAGATTTTCTATCACGGACGATGGGTCGGGCTGTTGAGGATGGACGGTTCGAAAACGAGTATTTTGTCGGACGTGATTTGAAAATTTCGCTCACCGACCTGGCTCAATTGATGGAGAAAGGCGGTGTCAAACGCGAAGTGACAGGCGTTTATGACGTCCCGCGCGTGCAACCGATTCCGGGATCGCTTGAGATTCCTCACCTATTTTACATGTTCGGTGTTTCACTGGTTCTGGTCGAGGTCAACACCCTAACCGGGACAGTAGCCGTACAAAAGTTGGTCAGCATAGCGGATGTCGGCAAAGTCATCAACCCACAAACTCTGACGGGTCAGCTTGAAGGAGCGGCCGCCCAGGGCATCGGGTTCGCCCTTCTAGAAGAGCCAAAAATCGAGAACGGTATCTTGAAAACTACTAACCTCTCTACATACTTGATTCCCAGCATCTTGGACACGCCTGAAATCGAGGTCATCCCCATCGAAGACCCCGAAGAATCAGGGCCCTTCGGAGCGAAAGGAATAGGCGAAATCGGAATCATATCCGTCGCGCCCGCGGTGGCGAACGCTATCTACGACGCGGTCGGAGTAAGGCCAAGGTCGGCGCCGATGACACCTGAAAAAATCTACTGGCTGTTAAAAGACAAGAAATAAAACAGTTAAATACATCACCGACAACGTATGAGCATAGTTGAGTTCAGCAGGCGTGGTTTCCACGACCAACGTCTTCCGCTTTACCTGCTATAGCTAAATTTTTCGCTCGTTGGGTGGTGATGGTTGGCTAAAATTGTCGTCAAACTTGGTGGGTCTGTTCTTTCTGACGAGCCAAGTATCGAGAAGGCAGCTGAATGGGTGAAGCAACAAAGGGAAAAAGGGCACAAAATAGCCGTCGTGGTGTCTGCTCTGAAAGGCGTCACCGACGACCTGCTTAGAAGCGCTCAACGGATTAACCCCGACGCTCCTCCCGAGCTTTTGGACGAACTGCTTGCCATGGGTGAAAGAACGAGCGCACGTCTTTTCACCATCGCTCTGAGGAAAAAAGGCGTCGAAGCCGTAGTTGTCGACCCCGATTCCGAAGAATGGCCAGTGATAACCGACGACAGGCATCTCGACGCTACCCCGATCCTGGAGCTCTGCAGACCCCGCGTTAAAAATGGTGTCGAGAGGTTGATGGAAAGAGGGTTGGTGCCTGTGGTTTGTGGATACGTTGGGTTGACGGCTGACGGGAAAATCACCACGATGGGTCGCGGCGGAAGCGACACAACTGCTGTGCTGCTTGCAAACTGTCTCGAAGCAGATGAAGTGGTGTTGGTTAAGGATGTCGCGGGTGTCTACTCAACAGACCCGAGCAAATCAGCTGATGCTAAAATTCTTGAGATTCTGAGCGCGGACGAAGTTCTCCGGCTGAGTAAAGGCGGTGCTAAAATCATACACTCTAAAGCTCTTCTCTTTCTTCATCCAAAGGGAAAAATCAGAATCGGGTCTCTTGAAACGATTGAAAAGACCGGGACAATAATTTTGGGCGCCGAAATTCCGCGGCTCAACGTGGTCATAGATGACAAGAACGTCACGATGGTTACAGTCATCGGCCAATCGATGAGCGAGCCGAACAAGCTTTCCGCCGCAATCAAAGCAGTCGAAACATCGGGCGGAAAACTTGTCGCTGCGTCGGCCGAGGAGGAATCACTCATCCTTTACCTGCATGGTGACGGTGAAATAGTCGAAAAAATCCACGATTATTTCGTCCAGAACCGGCTCGGCAAGGCCGTCAGCCATTTCCCGAACCTGAGCGTTATAAGGGTTTACGGCGCGATGCTCGAGTTGGTTCCAGGCGTTGTCTCGAAGGTGGTCCAACCTCTCGCGGCCCGTGCCGTGAACCTGTTTGGCGTTTTGACCATAAGCTCTTCCATACGGGTCTTCGTTTCAACCAAGGAGGTTGACAAAGCCATAGAGCTCATAAAGGAAAACCTCGCCGACTACATGGCCCCCCAACCAGATGTTCACCCAAGTTCTTGAACAAGCCCTAGAGCAAGGAAGGGGAGGACTATGGAGACGTCGGCTTTGACGAAAACGTGCCGTGCCTTGGGTGAGACCTTGTGCCAGCTAACCGCCTCACGAGGCCTAGCACCGCTCAGGCTTCCGTCGTATTCGTCTGCAGTTGAGATGTAGATCGCGTAGTCGAGACCCTCTCCGCCGAACTGCGACCACCAAAGCAGATGATGCTTTGAAATTCCGCCGCCGAGCACAAGCCCAGCCTTGCGACGATAATTCCACATTAAATCCTGGACCATGTCCATGTCCTTCTCGTAAGATATGCTCAGCTTCTTTGTCCTACCTTGGAGCCAGAGTTGGTAGCCGAACGCGCCGTCGAAGATGCCCGGGACGAATACTGGAATGTTGTTTCTCCAGCACCAATATAGGAATGAATTTTCGGACCCAAGCCTTCGGCCGACGATGTGCAATAGCTCCGAGAAAGACAAGACCGAGCCTATTTCCTGAGATTCGAGCAGTTGCTTCACCTCGTTTTCTATCGTCTGTCCATAACTTTTTTGGTGTATGAAGACGTTCCCCAGTCTGTGTACGTCCTTTTGGGCCAGCTCCCAGTCGTCGGCGTCGAAGCTTCCAATTCTGTATGTTGAGCGAGTGCGGGCTATGTCATGGTCAACCGCGCCGCATGTCGTGAATACCACGTCAAACCATTTCCGTTTGAGCATCTCGACCAAAACTCCTCTCAACCCCGTGGAAACCAAGTTACCCGTGAAGGAAATCAGCCTCAGACAGGACCTATCAAGCACCATCTCCCTTAGCAACTGATAGGCTTGTCCCAGGTGGGCGCCCATGAAGCCACCCATCCTCACCATCATCCTAAGAACCCCGTCTACGGTAGCATCTTTCGACAAAACTAGGTCTTCGACTTCCATCTGCCAATTCCGCCCGCCGCAGACTAATAAAATCATTCCCTTTTTTTCACCGCGCCGATTCCCACGGTTGGAAATTTTCAAACTGGCTTACCGTGTTCCCTGTTCTGCCGAGCAACCACTACTATGAACATAAGACTGGAAATCACTAAAGACACATAGTAGGTTGCGAGGCGCCACTGCATCGTGGTGGCGGGGGAATTCACTCCAAAAACACTACTTAGGTAAAGGTAAACGCCTGCCTCGGTTAAACCAGCGCCGCCCACCGTGACCGGTAAAACCCCCAACGCGTTACCTGAATGGAATGAGAGCAAACAGGCAAAAAAGCCAGAGACATCCGGATAGCCGAGCAAAATTTGGAGAACGATTGCCGGAGCAGACATCACGACCACAGTCGAAAGAAGTAGCATGATCATGGAATTCCGAAAAGATTTGGAGAAAGTCGTGCCTATCACCTTCTTCATCTCCTCTGAGCTGTTTAACAGAAGCTCACGAATTCGAGAAGGGATCGGAAGCGGGAGGAAACCCTGCATAGGCTTGACGAGGTTGGGGTTTTTGCTCAAGACCAATAACAGCGCGGCTACGCAGAGTTGTGTACTGGATACCAAAACTATTATCAAACTCAGATTCGCTGCTTTCGCAGATGCGGCATACAAGCCCGCCGCCAAGGCTATGGTTCCGCCCACATCTATGTCTAGCAACATCTCAGTCAAAGCTATCATGAAGGCTTTCGTAGCCGTTTCTCCTCGTTGAGTGAGCAGCCATGTACGCGCCGCTTCATCCGCCATGAATGGAATAGTTGTTAGCGCGAAGAACTCGCTGGCCCCCCGCATCAATAGGGAGTCAAAATAGCTTCTCGAAGCGTTGGAAAACTTTCGCAGAAGCAGATGGAATCTAAGGCCTTGCGCTGCAAACCTACCGCCGTTAAGCGCCATCACTGACCAAAATACCAACGGGTTGACCGACAGAAGTTCTTCTAAAGAGATTTTGAACAAGTTGAAGACGATGGCAAAAATCGCTGAACTCAGCAATATTCCCGCTATTGCATGTGTTAGATACTTACGGCTCATTTTGTTTCACTGCTACAACACATATCGATTGCTGTAGTCGGCGGAGTCTATGACTTTTGAAGGGGAAGAAGACGTGAAGCTGAATGGGTATTTCTTGTTTTACATCAAAGCCATTTTGCTTCAAAATTGTTCTCAGACTGTTCCACGTGAAGTGGTGTTGGTGTGTGGAGTCCGCGAAGCTGTCGTAAACGCCGAGGCCAGCTGTGTTGGGAGTTATGATGAGGAGCTGGCCATCACGCGTCAAAACCCTGCGACATTCCTTCAAAACGGTTACTATGTCATTCACGTGTTCCAGAACATCCATCATCACTACTCGGTCGAAGCATTTACTCCGGAAAGGCAGACAAGTCGCCGATGCCAGCACATCGGGACGCATCGCAACATCTACACTGACATAGGATTCCGCCATGCAAAATCTGGAGTAGTGCTTCAACCCACTCCCTACTTCAAGAACACGTTTCGCGCCCAAAGTAATCATCAATTCAGCTTTGTATCTCCTAAACACGAAAGGCTGAATCGCGAAGAAACGCATGGTCGGTATTCACGAAGTTTTTCACCGTTTATAATTTTTTGATACGTGAAAAGGACACCGGCATGGAAACAAGGTTTTTATCATGCGTCAAGCGACTAACGACAGATTCGGCAAAAACGGTTAGACGGAAGTGAAAAATTGGAGTGGAAGTGGAGGGGAGAATGGAGGTTAGGTTCCTAGGGGGGGCGTTAGAGGTAGGTAGGTCGGCAATTTTGGTATCGTACAAGGATACGAGAATTCTTCTTGATTATGGTGTTATGCTTAACGACCATCCAGAGTTTCCACTGCCAGTCGAAACGAAAAAGCTGAACGCAGTTGTTCTCAGCCATTCCCATCTAGACCATTCTGGGGGTGTTCCGATGCTATACGTCAACAAACAGCCGAAGCTCTATGCAACGTCTATGACGCGAGACACCGCCGAACTGCTTGTATACGACTTCATAAAACTTTCCGGCGAATACTTGTTGTTCGACAAGACCGAAGCTGAAAAAATGTTTCGAAACACCAAAACTGTTTACTACAGAGAGCCCTTTAGAGTTGGGGATTTGGAGGTAGAGTTGATTGACGCGGGACACATACCTGGTAGCGCGCAAGTCGTCGTCAACGGGGACAAAACACTAGTTTACACCGGCGACTTTACCACTGTTAAGACGAGGATGCTTGACGGCGCAGACACCGTCGTAGGAGACGCGGACGCCGTGATAATCGAGTCCACCTATGCCCATGAAGACCACAGGCCAAGGCTTGAGCTCGAGAAGGAGTTTGTGAAAGCATGCAGGGAAGTTGTGGAAAACGGCGGACGGGTTCTTGTTCCCGCGTTCTCCGTTGGGAGGGCTCAGGAAATCATCTCCATACTCGCGGCCCACAACTTCAGGCAACCTGTTTGGTTGGATGGTATGGCTAAAAAAGCCCTGGAATACTATCTGTCTGACAGACGTTTCGTCGACGGTGCCGAAATTCTCGAGAAGGCGAGCCGGAGAACGAGGTTTGTTAAGGGGAAAAGAGGTAGGGAAAACGCATTGTCTGAGCCTGGGGTTATTGTGACGCCGGCGGGCATGCTCAAAGGCGGGCCCGCTCTCTACTATGCGCCTGCAATAGTGGAGGACGAGAAATCCGCGATATTTCTTGCGAGCTTTCAGATACCCGGCACTCCGGGGGAAATCCTTCTCAACCAAGGTAGGTTGGTCGTCAACGACATCGACAAACCAGCCAACTGCATCGTCAAACAGTTCAGGTTCTCAGGCCATGCAGGAAGGTCGCAGCTCCACGACTATTTACGCAAGATTGAAACCAACGCCAAAGTCTTCACGGTCCACGGTGAACCGGAAATGTGTCATCTCCTGGCGGATTGGGCGGCGTCCGAGTTGGGGATGGAAGCGATAGCGCCTGAAAGGGGCGGTCAATACTCGATTTAACCCCGCACCACTTATAAGCACCTAAGGCCTACCTTCCGTTGATGCTTTTAATCGCCGAGCTATCTTTCAGTATTGCACTTACCTTTTCTTTCATTCTGCTAATCGAAGTTGTTTACAGGTTGATTTCCGAGAGAGGGGATGCCTCCCCGCTCGTGGTCAAGGCTTCCATAGTGTATGTAAGCACTGGGTTGCTTTTGCGTTTTGTCCTTGAGAGCTTGTACTTGTTTGGCTGGTTACCGCTGCCGCGCTATTCGATAGTTGAAATCTCAAGTTTTCTGATGGTTGCTACTTCCGCCGTCCTTGCGATAATGATCATCCGTAACGTTAGAGAATTCGACAGAAGATGGTCTATCGTCCTTTTGATTAGCCCAGTGATAATATTCGTTACACCATTGGCATTTTGGGTCTTTGCGTACTCTTTGAGGGTGTTTGATTATTTCTCGCCTCACTTCCTGTTCTATCTATTCGGTTTCAACTACTTGATGGCTCTCTTTTACGGCGTGTTGAGTAAAACACTTCTGGAGAAAGGCTATGCAGCCTCCCGGTTAGTCCAACTTTTTTCAGCCGTTTGTTTCATATTGGCGGCCCTCACTCTACCCTACGGGTTGCAAACATACGCTAACTCGAATGAAACAGCGATTACATTCCCGTCGATGTTTTATGCTGCTCATTCCGCGATGGCTTCTTTGACTTTTCTGACGTGGCGACTGGCAAGAAGAAAGCTCATACAAAATTCAGAAAAAATCCTGACTGGAATAGAAGTTTTGGACAGCCAACTAGATAATGGGCTGCCTTACCCTGCGGCTATAGTGGTCATGGGACCCGCAGGAACAGGGCGCACAACAATTCTTTGCAGAATAGCTCAAACGCTGTTGTTAAAAAATGATGGAGTGCTCTTTTTCTCGATAGACCAGCCGATTACGAGACTTGAGAAACAGTTTTCCGCTAGTTTTCCTGAGTGTGAAAAAATGAAGCAGGAAAACAGAATAATTTTGGTGGAGGTAAACGAAGGGCCGCAAGGTATCAGGCTTGACCCGCAGGAAATAAACCTCGCATTCGTCGAAAAACTATCAAAGTTAAGGGGAGTTCGAAAATGGGTTATAGTTGACTCGTTCTCAACTTTGATCGAAGAATTCGGCTGGTCTACAGCGGTCAAGCTTCTCAGAATTCTTGTTCAGAAATCGCATAGAAGTCAAACTGGCTTGCTCTTTTCTTATAACCCCTACGCTTTTCCCGAAAGCACGACGGCTGCGGTGGAAGACTGCGTGAACGGAGTCATCGAGATCATGACTGAAGCGAGGGAGGGAAGAACGGTCAGAAAAATCAGGGTCAAATGGATGACTGGTTATAAACCAGTTGGAAAATGGCTGCCGCTGGAAAAACTCTAACCAACTTGAAAGTTTTTATTATTCTAACAACCACTGGAATTTGCAGCTAAATCGGGCGGCGGTCGTCTAGCCTGGTAGGACACCAGCCTGCCACGCTGGGAGTCGCGGGTTCAAATCCCGCCCGCCGCATCGATTGTAGGAATTTTTTAGGTAAATATGATGGTATTCGAATGATTATATGTATGGTTCGCTGGTTTTATCCATTCGTCGGAATGTGTGCAAATGTTATTTTGGGAACGATTTACAGTTGGAGTGTTTTTCGTAAGCCTTTGGAAAACATGTGCGGATGGAACGATTTCGAGTCTTCGCTTCCTTTTTCCGTGTTTTTGTTCTTTTTCGCGTTGACAATGCCTCTCGGCGGAAAGCTTGTCGCCCGGTTTGGTCCTCGGAACACTGCGATCGTCGGAGGGCTGCTTGTTGGGTTGGGATGGTCCCTGTCCGGGTTAGTGGTCAACCTTCCCAACTCGCTCCCGCTGACCTTGTTTTCGTACGGTGTTGTGGCAGGCTCCGGTGTAGGAATTTTCTACGGTGTACCCATAGCTGTTTCAAGCCGTTGGATACCCGAAAGACGTGGGCTCGCAGTCGGTTTGACTGTTCTCGGCTTCGGTCTCTCACCCCTGATAACCGCTCCACTGGCATCCGCGCTCATCACCGAGTTCGGAGTTACAGCCGCCTTCACGGGGTTGGGAACAGCCTTCGGAATCCTGCTCGTGCTCCTCGCTCTTCCCCTCAAATTCCCGACGGCCGCCGTCGCCACCCCAACATCGACGGCTCAAAAAGCAACGGCCAGGGATTACTCCACGAACGAAATGGTGAAGACAAGCCTGTTCAAAACGCTCTGGCTGCTTTACTTGGTGGGTACTTTCGGCGGGTTCATCGCGATTTCTCTTTCCGCCAAATACTGCATCGAAGTGGTGGGGCTGACACCTCAGCTAGCTGCGGCTCTTACGGCTGTTTTCGCTGTTTTCAACGGAGCGGGTAGGCCGCTGTTCGGGTATCTTTGCGACAGAATGGGCGTCCAGAGGACAGCGACCTACTCCTTCGTCATCTTGACCGTGGGAGCACTTCTCGCAAACTTTTCACAGTCTTTGCCAGTCTTCATAGTATCTTTCTCTCTTTTCTGGCTAGTTTTTGGCGGATGGCTCGCTATAGCACCCAGCGCCACCTCCACGTTCTTCGGGCTCAAAAACATGGGAACAAACTATGGCGTCGTCTTCACTGCCTACGGCGCTTCCGCTCTCCTCGGCCCACCGGCCGCTTCGGCCCTCCGGGAGCTAACCGGTGCATACTTGATGCCGTTCGCGATGATAGGCGCGCTGGCCTTGGTCGGTCTCGTTCTTTCAGCCACTAAGCTAAAAGCCGGGGAAGCCCTACTCGCCCAACAGCGATAGTCCCACAAACAACGGTAAATATGTTGCAGTAGTTGCACGTTGCTGGGTTGTCTTGGCTAGACTATTTGCTGAAGGCGGGCGAAGTCGCCAAACAGGTTCGCGCCAAAATCCCCGAAATAGTGAAGCCGGGAACGAGCTTCCTCGAAATAGCAGAACATGTAGAGGGCATGATACGTGACCTCGGAGCGACGCCCGCTTTCCCCTGCAACATATCCATAGATAGCGTGGCGGCTCACTATTCACCGCCACCCGGGGACGCGACGATCCTGCATAGAAACTTCGTGGCGAAAATAGATTTCGGAGTCGTGGTTGAGGGCTACATCGCCGACACCGCGGTTACTGTGACAAACACGGCTGTTGGAGAAATGCTGAAGAACGCCGTTGAAGATGCTCTGAAGGCAGCCGTCAAATCGGTCGCCGACGGCGTCAAGGCCTCGGCCGTGGGGCGGGTAATCCAAAACGTTCTGACCCGTCACGGAGTCAAGCCAATAAGGAATTTGACGGGTCATGAGATACAGAGGTTTAACCTGCACGCTGGAGTATCAATCCCCAACATTGCGACAGCGAACGGCGCCAAGCTCCTCGAAGGCCATGTTTACGCTATCGAGCCTTTCGCGACCGTCGCGGATGGAATAGGAGAAGTTGTCGATGTCAAAACGGCAAACATCTACCGCCTCGAAAAACCCGTTCCAACAGCCAAGCCCGCCTCCGCTGAAACCCTCCTCCTCAAAACCATAGCGGAACGGTTCAAAGGCCTTCCCTACACTCTGCGTTGGCTCCAAGACCTCGGCCCAGACGCACTAGCCCTTCACCAAAAGCTGGTGAAAATGGGTAGGCTAAAGTCTTATCACGTCCTTGTCGAAAAAGCCGACAAGCCGGTCGCGCAGGCTGAGCATACGGTCGTCGTCACTAAAGACGGATGTCTCGTAGTTACTTAGGAGTCTTCTTTTCAGGAACGTAAATGTTCACGATTTTGCTTCTCGTTCCACCGCATTTAGGACATTTCTCGTCCTCGACTATCCTCATCACGTAGTCATGTTCCTTGAAGGGTCTCGAGTTTTCAACCCCGCAGGTAAAGCAGCGGAGAAAAGTAAGTGGTTCTAGAATTTTTTCCTTCATGCGAGAGCCAATCACGATCGAGGGTTCACCCATCAAACACCAACTCCTATCGTGTTGCCGATGCCGGCTACGATGGCCGACTCCCCACCATTTACTTTTTCGAGGATGAGTTTCTTGACTTTTTCGAGGACCAAGTCGGCGGATTTCGCGATAGATTCCCTCATCGGGGTGATCGCCTCAGTGATGGATTGGAAGATGACGAAGGCATAAAGAGGTATTCCGCGGCTGCGCGCCAATTCCTCGATCTTATACTTGTCCACACCGGGTCCGCCGATGGCTACCCCTACTCCTTCGGCGACCTTCCCGGTTTCCTCTCCTTCAAGTTTGAGGGCGGCGTCGATGGTTACGATAAGTTTGGGGTTTTCGGGAAGTTTTTCCACGAGTTGTTTGACGGCTTCGCCGGGCCTGCCCACGGTTCCTCCCGGGCCCGCGGCCCTGACTACGTAGACCTTGCGGTTCTCAATGTCCAGCTCCTGCACTATGGTGTCCTTCGCTATTTCATACCTCTCCTTCTCGTGTCCGTCGGCGAGCTTGGCGGCGACTAGCGGACCAACGCCGTCCCCTATTGGCTGGCCTTTGCTGAAGGCCACAGCCGCCTGTTGATAGGATTCAGCGATCTCGATGATCATGGGAAGAACCATCTGAATCTGCAAAACCATGTAGATGTTGGAGGTTTTCCTTCCCAGCAGGTAGTAGTGTCGGACCACGCGGTAGAGTGTGTTGATTCCACGCAACACTTCGACGAGGTTTGTCAAGGATTTCAACTGATGTTCTGTGGCGTGCGGAGCTATTTTCGCAACTTCGTCCTCGTAAGACCTTTCGCCAGTTTCGAGGATGTGTTCAAGTTTGTAGACGAGGCCGTAGGGGTCCATGGATTCGGGTTGAATGATGAAGAATTCGCTGAGACGCTCTATGTCGGGCACTGGGTCCTTCTCGGGCTTGCCCACTCTTTTGATAGTTTCGACCGTCGTTTTGTGTATATCGTCTTTGATTGCTTTCAGTTTGTTGAGCTTCTTCTCGAGGTCGCGGAGCATGTAGGACAGCTGCATCCTTTGACCAAAGGAAGGATACAGGAAGAATATCATCAGAAAAGCTATCCAGATAAGCGACAGTAGGAAAGATAGAACGTTGTCACCGCCAGTGGCAGGGTTTAGAACAGCCGAGAAATCAACAACCATTTTCCACACCGAGAAAGTAACATGTCTTTATAAGCTTATGCATGCGGAACATCACCTGATTTTGTCCTTTGAAAAGCGCGCAACCTTTTGCCCTTGTAAGCCGGAGTTGCTACGGTTTGGGCCAGCCGGCTGCTGATTTCTTCTATTTTAGTATTGCATGTTTTGAGAAGCTCTTCATAGATCTGCAGAGTTTTATCAAGGCTTTCCTGCAAAGAAGTTTCTCCACGTTCTATCTTCGTCATGTATTCTTCGACGATCCTCCTGGTTTCCGGTGTCACTAACCGCGCGTCTGCTTCGGCAAGCGACTCGATCAGCGACATTCCTAGCGGTGTTGGTTTGAAGTATTTTCCCTCTTTGACGGCATAGTTTCGTTCGAGTATCAGCTGGGGGTAGAGTGCTCTCGTGGCGTCTGTGCCGATGCCGTTTTTCTCCATCAGCCTGAGAAGGTCGGCTTCGGTAAGCCTTGGAGGAGGCTTTGTCTCATCTTCGATTACTTGGATCTCTACGATTTCCAGCTTTTCACCCTGTGATAGCGGTGGAATCGGCCTGTCTGCGGGTTTGAAGTAGTCGAAAGCTTCAAAGAAACCCTGTGAAACCAATCGGACGCCTTGAGCATTCAGAGTCAAACCCGCGACGTTCACCACCGTTTGTTGGACAAGTTGAACAGCGTCGTCGAAGAAGGCGTTGGCGTAAAAGCGTCGTGCAACGTATTCCCAAACCTTCATCATCATACCCTCACCGCGGAAAGTTTTGATAGGGTAAATGGGTGGGTGTGCGCCGTCGTCCTTTGAGCCGTTCCTCGGGTTCGCCTTGTCAAACACAGGTTTGACCGCTTTGAGCGGGTCGTATTTCGAGACAGCTTCGAGCGGTGTTTGAAAATCGAAGCTCCTACGATATCTATTCGTATCCGTTCTCGGATAGCTGATGTATCCTTCGGCGTACAGCTGCTCCATTAACCCAAGAATTTTGTTTGCCGAAAGCCCCGTCAAACGCGTGAGGTCTCGGAGAACATCGTCAGTCCTCATAGGCAGAGGTCTCGCAATCTTCCTCTCAGATTCAGAATACTGCGTAACTGTTGCTTCACGAACGTTTCCTATCGACTCCTTGGTTTTCATCACATCGCTCTGGTTCCAGTACGGGGCGCTTGTGACCTGAAAAACTTCACCGCGTCTGGTCCGTAGCGTGACCGAGATAGTCCAGTATTTCTCCGGTTTGAAGGAGAGAATTTGTTTTTCCCTTTCGATGACGAAGTTGAGGGTCGGTGTCTGGCACGACCCCCAGCTGATAAGTCGGACGAAGGCCTTTCGACGCGTTGATTCGGTCAGAAGCCTTGTGAACGCCGCACCCGTAATAAGGTCGAAAACCTGCCTAAACCTTGCTTTCTCGACCCAACGCATGTTGAGACCTTTTTCCATGTTTCTCAGGCTTGCGAACAACTCTCTTCTCTCCACGGAGTTGAACCTCATTCTCAAACATTCTCCACCATCGCCGCGGATTTTCCGGTAAGTTTGAAGGATTTCGTGTCCGATCAGCTCTCCTTCCGAATCGTTGTCGGTCGCGACGACGAGAACCCCTTCTTCCGAGAAAAGTTTGGTCAAGAGTTTGTACGTGGATCTGTCGCTGACCTTGTCGACGACCTCTCGAAGCTTGATGATTTCGAGCGGGTGTTTTGCTCCCCATTCATATCCGTCCGGCAAGTCGGCTTCCATCATGTGACCTCTCACCGAAACAACTTCGGCGTTCATCTTAGCCGCAGCAACAACTGCTTTAATCGCCCTAGCTACACTCGCTTTCTCCGCGACGATGAAGAGTTTATTGCTGTTCATCGGCTCCAACCGTGGTCATGAACCTCTTCATCGCGGAATCCCGGCGGAATTCACGGATGCTTTGGACCGCCACCACACGGTTTCCCGTCGGAAGACCAGCGATAAACAACACGCATTTTTGAAAACCCAGCTTTTCAGCCTTCTTCGCCACGCTTGACGAAATAGCGGGAGCAGACAAGACCGCGTTTCCGACACGACCAGTGATGATGGCCTGTTTCTCTAGACCGGTAGGTACCTGTATGACTTCACACGAATCGACCTGTACAGCTCGCGGTTGAGCAAGCTCCTTGGCTTCGGACAAGTCCTGAATTTCGTAAAAGTCGTCAGCTTTAACCACGTATCCAGAAACAGGTGTGCCGACGAAAGCCCATTCCGGAGGAATCCTCAAACGGAAAACAACCTCTTCACCTTGAACAGTCGACAAGGTAAAAACATAAACCACTCCGTCACGAAGCGCCCTCACAGCGACCGACGAAAGATATCCAAGAACAGGTTTCCCAACCGTCGCCGGAGTCCTGCTCATCGACCAGCCCAAAAACAGCATGAACAGATATTTATAACGTACTCATTCGACGAACACCGGATCAAAATTCGGTCTGAGACTTGATTGGCGAAACATCACCGATGAAACAAGATAAATAAAGGCTTCCCAATATATTGTATGGCCCCGGTAGCGCAGGCTGGGAGCGCGCCCGGCTGAAGACCGGGGTGTCGGCGGTTCAAGTCCGCCCCGGGGCATTTTCAGGAGAACTGGGGACATGAGTTCTTGCGTTGTTCGTCTCCGATGTTTCAACGAGTCACGGGTTGCGCTATATGTTGCGGTGGGGTTGACATCCCTAGATGCGAAAAGCGAAAATAGCAGCTCTGCGCGAACTCTATGAGGTTTTGACACTGAATGTCGTTGCAAAACGTGTTTGATGGTCTGTTTTCCATTCTGCCATCCTCTTTCACGGGTTTTCCGGTCCTCATCTTGGTGGTCGTTGGTTTGGCGCTCGTGTTTTTCGGAAGAAAGCTGGCTAAAGCACTGGCATTCATCGTGACGGGAACTGCAGCAGCCCTTCTCGCAGCCAACTTCCTACCCCAGTATTTGGGAGGTCCCATAACGTTGGTAGCTGCCATCGTATCGTTCATCGTTGGCGGCTTGATTGGTTTATTCGTCCTAAGAATCGGTATAGGAATAGCCTTTGGCGTACTCGGATACTTTTTCACAACGTCGTTCGGCGCTGAACTACTGGTCGCTGTGGTGGTCGGCGTTATCCTTTTTATTGTCGGTTATGTGCTTTCCGACAGAATTTTAGCGGCCGCGACAGCGTTGCTCGGCGGCTTAGTTCTCATCCTCGCACTCACTGCGTTGGGATTTCCGTCAATAGTATCGTTGGCGGTCGCAGCAATCCTAGCGGCAGCGGGTCTACACGTCCAAATGCGGCAGAAAGGCTAAAGCACCATGCAGCGTACCTAAGGTGTGCACATCATCCTGTTTAAGCATGGTTTCATATCTGGTCTTTATCTGTTTGATGGCGCATTGTCGACCCGGACAGGAAGGGCGTGGATTCAGCCCAAACATAGTAATCTTGATGGAGAGCGGGCGAGGGTAGTGGTGTCGACCTGCTGTTCGTGGTTGACTAACTACCCGAGTACTTGCGTATGGCTTTCGCCAGAAAAGCCAACAAGAATCTGAAAGATAGCGTTTGCAATAAGAAACTGAGGCCAAAAAGTGGGGTTCGACAGTTTCGGAAATCATCCTAATCCGCCAGGAAATTGCAAACGTCCTCCGATGCTTGTCGAAGACGGCGTGATTGACCGCGATGCTGGAGTTGCGAGCTTTGGCCGGTGAGCTTGAAGAAATGGGCGCCAACGTGGTTGAATCGGAGAAAGGCCGCCATTCAAGCCTGATGTAAAGCCCGACCGGGAGTTCTTCGTTTGAAGAATCATGAAATGGCTGAACACCATCTTCAGCAGGCGAAACGCCGCTTTAAAGAAGCCCGAATGGCTTTGGCTGACGAGGATTTCGCCTCCGTGGTTTGTAGTTGTAACCTAATATTATTGTTAACCGACTGAGCCGGAAATCGAACCTTTTGTTGTCAAAAGCCGCCCATCAGAACCGAGTCGAAATTCAATGCAGTCTAATGGCCGGATTTTTGAAGGGTTCCGATTCTGAAATAGTCTGTTTCCTACCCGTTTCGGGGTGCAGAAAGCCGCTGTATCGTTTCCCCGTAGACCTCTCTCGGTACTTTTTATTCGTTCTGAAATTATCCTCACCCAAATATACAATATTTCGGATAATGTTAAATCCCTTTGCTCACTAATCCTATCGTGGAGCGGCTCATGTTAAAGAAAGCGGTCATCCCGATAGGGGGTTTGGGAACTCGTCTTTACCCGTTGACCGTCGACACATCGAAAGCAATGATACGTTTTCTTAACCGGCCTTTGATCGAATGGATGGTGGTCTCCCTTGTTTCTCAAGGAATTCGCGAAGTCTATTTGGCGGTCAGCGGGTTTAACAACTACATCCCTTTAATAGATTATATGGGGGGTGGGGAGAGGATTGCGTTTGCGATGAGGATGGCTCCCGACGTCTTTCGTGTGAGGTATCAGCCCAACATAGAGAGCCTTGGGAACGCTCACGCTGTTAAAGTCATTTTGGACTATTATGGAATAAACGAGCCCGTTCTGGTGTTGCAGGGAGACACCGTGGCCAAGCTCGACCTAGTGAATATCTGGGTTTCACATTACGAGAATGGGTCGTTCATGTCGATTGGGCTTAAGGAGTTGGAGCCTTGGAAGGACTTGAGCATGTACGGAGTCGCTGACGTCGACGAGGAATTTCGCATTAGGAGGTTTGTGGAAAAACCCAAAACATCTCCGCCATCCCGCCTCGTAAACACGGGCATATACGTTCTTTCGCCTCAGTTTCTCGACTTCTTCAAAACATCTGTCGGCCAGCATCTTCTCAACACTGGTCAGATGGATTTCGGCCGGCATGTGATCCCCGCTTTGATAGAGCATGGCTACAAGGTCAGCGGGTTCCAGCTCGATGGTCATTGGTTTGACATCGGAACCCCTGAAACCTACGTGGAAGCTGTTTTCTACATGTTGAGAAATTTGAGCTTGGACGACCTCGGCGTCACCTCAAGCTACAAGGGAGTTAGAATGCAGGGTAGAACTCCCGAATCTCGGAGGCTTCACAACGAACTGATTGAGAGAGAGAAGACGGGTCAAATATCATTCGAAGGAGACATCTTGCTGGGCAGACACATTTTCGTGGGAAATGGTACACAGATATCCAACTCAGTAATTGATCACTACACCATAATTGGTGAAAAAGTCACGGTAGAAAATTCGGTAATCATGGACAGGTGCGTCATAGGCTCTGGAAGTGTTGTCAAGGATTGCATAGTGGGAAGACACGTAAAAATTGGTCAAAACGTTGAGCTGCTCGGTTCTATTGTGGGAAACGGCGCTGAAGTTATGGATGGCGTGAAATGCGTCGGCTCCAAGATTTGGCCTCACCAGAGGATATCGGAGAAAAGCGAGTTTAACAACGTCGTGACGCATCAACTCGCGTGAGAAGTTGCAACCAGTCCTTCCCTACAGCATGCTGACGGAGTATGATATCTGGCTTTTCAGGCAGGGACGACATTACCGCTTATACGAAAAAATGGGGGCCCATTTCGTCGTCTCGGACGGGGTGGAAGGTGTCTACTTCTCTGTTTGGGCTCCGCACGCCTCCCGCGTCTCGGTTATGGGTGATTTCAACCACTGGAACCCTGATTCGCATATCCTACATCCACGGCCGGACGGCTCGGGAATATGGGAGGGGCTCATCGAAAACATCGGCCCTGGGACGCGGTACAAGTACCACATAGTTTCGTGGAGCGGCTACAGAGCCGACAAAGGAGACCCATTCGCCTTCCTTTGGGAAACTCCGCCGGCAACAGCGTCGGTCGTCTGGGACCTCGGATACGATTGGGGAGATGGTGAATGGATGCAAAACCGAGTTAAACACAATTCTCTGTCCGCTCCGATTTCAATATACGAGGTGCATCTGGGTTCGTGGCGTCACTTCGAAAACATGACCTACGCAAGCATCGGCCGCCAACTGGCCGAATACGTAGCGGATTTAGGGTTTACGCATGTCGAGTTGCTGCCGGTTATGGAGCATCCTTTCTACGGTTCATGGGGATACCAGACCACGGGATACTTCGCTCCAAGCAGTAGGTACGGCACCCCCCAAGACTTCATGAAGCTCGTCGAAACCCTCCACAACCATGGCATCGGAGTTTTCCTCGACTGGGTGCCATCACATTTCCCGACCGACGTCCACGGACTGGTATACTTCGACGGAACACACCTCTACGAATACGAAGACCCACTGATGCGGTACCATCCAGACTGGAACAGCTACGTTTTTGACTACGGCAAAAACGAGGTCGTTTCTTTCCTCATAAGTAGCGCCTTCTTCTGGCTGGATAAATATCACGTCGATGGGCTTAGGGTTGATGCCGTCAGCTCAATGCTTTACAGAGACTATTCACGTAAGCAATGGTCGCCCAACATCTACGGCGGGAAAGAAAACCTCGAAGCCATCAACTTCCTCAGAGAGTTGAACAAGGCCGTTTACGGAACTTTCCCCGGCGTTCAAATGATCGCGGAGGAGTCGACCGCGTGGCCCCTTGTTTCAAGGCCGGTTTATGCCGGAGGTCTTGGTTTCGGCATGAAGTGGAACATGGGATGGATGCACGACACCCTCGAATACTTTAGCAAAGACCCTATCTACAGAAAGTACCATCACAACCTCGTCACTTTCAGCTTCTGGTATGTTTTCAGCGAAAACTACGTACTTCCGATTTCGCACGATGAAGTGGTTTACGGGAAAAAATCGTTGCTGAGTAAAATGCCCGGCGACCTCTGGCAAAAATTCGCCAACCTCCGTCTTCTTCTCGGATACATGTACGGGTTTCCGGGAAAGAAGCTATTGTTTATGGGAAACGAGTTTGGGCAGTGGACTGAATGGGACCATTTGCGTCCCCTCGACTGGGCTTTAACGGGCTTCGAGACGCACAGAGGTTTGATGATGCTTGTAAGGGATTTGAACCATGTTTACCGTAGAGAGCGAGCTCTGCATGAACATGATTTCGACCCGTCCGGGCTTGAAATCGTCGACATGTCCGATGTCGAACAGAGCGTCATCTCCTTTCTCAGAAAATCCGGGGAAGAGATGGTTTTGGTTGTCTGCAACTTCACACCCGTAACCCGGTACCCGTATTTGGTGGGTGTGCCACGCGACGGGTTCTGGAAGGAGATAATCAACACCGACGCGACCGTGTATGGCGGAAGCGGGGCCGGAAATCTTGGCGGCAAACAGGCGGAAAAAAGGCCGTGGCATGGAAGGCCCTACAGCCTCGAACTCGTTCTTCCACCCCTAGCAGCGCTCTACCTAAAACACGAACCAGAAAACAGCTATCCAGAAGACTCGTAGTATTTTGCGAGAGTTTTCTCGATGTCAAAGTATTGACGCATTGATTTTAACGCGTTTATCTGGACATCGACGTATTTCTCAGGCTTTTCCACGTATAATCTGTGGATTTCTCTGAATTTTCGGATCATGTCGCCGTAGTCGGCTTCAATTTCCGCTGCCTTCTCATGGTCTGTGTAAATGTTGACGAGGTAGTCGAGTTCTCGTCCGAAAAGCCAGCCGTTGAACCCGTCTCGGACAACCTCCAGAATGCCGCCGTCGCGAGAAGACAACGAAGGGACTCCGTTTATTCCGGCTTTCATGTAGCTTGTCCCGCAGGCCTCCCATCCTGGAAAAGGTGTGAAAAGAAGTAGGTCCACCGATGAAAGAATTACCTTGGCCTTTTCAACATCGTAGTCGTGCAGATAAACGACGTTTCGGAATTTCCTTTCCAGCTCACGGAAACGCTTCATGAAATAGTGACCATCGGCGTCGAAGGGATGGGCCTTTCCGCCCAGGACAAAGAAGATGTTTTCACGGTCAGCGAATTCGTTTACCAACTTTTCGACAAAATAAGGTCGCTTATACCTCGTGATTCTCCTCGGCCAAGCGACCACGAACATGTTTTCAAAACTCAAACCGTCCTTGTATTTTCTGAGCAACTCCTCTAGCTGATGGCGCATCTTCCGCCTGGCTCGGAGAAAATCATCGACTTCGATGCTTTTTTTCTGTGCCACTATGCGAGCTATTTCTGGATGCGTCCATCTTTCTAGGTCTACGCCGTTGGTAACGTGGGAAATTTTGTGTGAGAATGGCTCTGCTACCTGTCGGACGAGCTGTTCATGCTTGGCGGAGACGGCGAAAGTCCGCGGAGTATTCCGCAGCGCTACGTAATATAACGACAGACCGCCCTCTCCCACGTCTGCTTCCGGAATATCCTTTCTGACCGTCTCCGCGTTGACGCCGAAGTTTGTCCACGGAGCGATGGTGTGGACTACGTACCTGGTCTTGCTTTTTAGCTCGGGAAGCAGGTAGGTAATCAACGCTCCCATGCTTTCTTGCAAATCGATGTAGTCGACGTTTTCGACCCCAATCCTATCGGTTATGTAAGCTTTGGCTGCCTTTGCCAAGATTATCGCCGATAAATCCCTTGCATCCTGTTGTTCGTAGACGTAGAGCCTTTCCGTTGCGTGGGCAGCTCTTTCGGGCGAAAGAACATGGAAGAAAACGACCTTCGACCTACCCACACTTTTGGCATATGGCCTTACGACGACTTCTTCGCCCAAGTAGCCTGACTGGAAAACGATGTCGGTTTCGACGGCGAGGCTTTCCGTTGTTATGTTCTGGGGCTTCTGAATTAACTCGTCGTTGGAGAAATCATAATCAACGTAGCCTTTAGGATAGAAGAAAGTGAGTACCGTGTAGGACCAGCCTTTCCGCGCGGCGGCGTAGAACTTGTCGGCTTCGAGGACGCCGAGGCCGCCGGCGTACACGGGAAAATTGTCTAAAGCTATTTCGGGTGTGATGCTGACAACCCTCATCGTCGGGCAAGCGACAAATCGTGGTTTTTTACCTTATCTTCATCGAACACCTTGAGTACGCTCTAAAGCCATACGACGGGCTTTCTCATAGCAGCGTAGAAGATGTTCTAGGGTGTTTTTCTCTCGGAAATTGGTTTCCACCCAAGTAACGGCGCTCTTTCGAATGTTCTTTAACGAGTTGAAGCGGCGGGCTATGAATTCGAGGGGGATTTTGTTGGCGTATGATGTGTTTCCCGTGTCTATGGCCTCTGTCAGAAACGCGAGCGATGTTATCGCTAACCCGAGATAGGGGGTTTCCTCGAACCCTACGAGCATGCCGCCGCCATCGTCGAAAAAGTAGACATCCTTCAAGGTTTCGGCGAGGCCGGGAACGCTGGTCGCGACGACGGGGGTTCCCAAGGCCTGAGCTTCGACCGAAGATATTCCGAAGGGTTCGTAGCGTGAAGGCATCGCCGCCACGTTAGCCGAGTAAACGACAGCTTTCAGAAGCGACGGCGGCAGGGCTCCCCACGTAATCATAACCCGTCCATACCGTTTCTCCGCCTGTTGACACAGGTATTGTTCGTGTCCAGCGTCCCCTGAAGAAAGACCCATGACCAACACGCCTATGGAATGGTCCATGTAGTCGACCGCGTTAATCAGCACGTCGTAGCCTTTTTGCCAAACGAGCCTTCCATGCGCAACGGCGAGAAGACTGCTTTTTTCAAGAGATCCGCAAACTCTTTCCGCTTTCTTGAGAACCTCGCCCAGCAACACGGATCTCAGCACTTTGCGAGAAGAAGTTCCAAAATGAGAAGATACATAGTCTACGACCTCTTTTTCCGTCCAGTCGGTCGAGTTGTGGATATAGTCAGTCTTTTGTCGTGGGATGAAAGGCCATCGCGACAGCAGGTTTTCCAAGTAGCCTCTGCTCACCGATGTCAGCAGGTCTGATTCGAGGGCGGCGAAGGCGTCGACGTTACCTCCCAAACTATCCCAGGCGTCGCTGACCCATGTCGAATACGTGCCGTCATGCGAAAAGACTCGGTGATAAACGCTCGGTACCCCGCTCCACTGCTCCGAAGCATAATGCCATGGAAAAGACGGGGACGAGACGAGATGGACTGTATGAACCCAAGGGACGTTAACGCCTCCGGATAAGTAAATGGTTTTGACGGCCATGGCTGCCAGCGCGGCTGTCCAATCGTTGCTGTGGAGTACGTCCGGGGGTGTCTTTTCACGGGCCCAGTGAATCACGCCGCGCGTGTAGAGCGAGGTTTTCTCAGCTGCTTCACGGTAGATTTCAGCGTCTTCGAGGAAACGTTTTGTGCCCGGGTCGAGGCCTCTGAACACGACTATCTTGATGCCGTCAAACAGCCTAGCGTCGGCGGCGATCCTGTAGGGGTAACTGCCTCCGTCGACACCGGTTCTCACTCCATTCCATTCACCCTCTCTAACCGAATCGGCCAGTTCCTTTCCATGAGAAGGAAGTAGGACCGTGACCTCTACGCCGGCCGAAGAAAGAGCACGGGCATGCCTCGCAACCGCAGCCCCTAAACCACCGGCCTTGACAAATCCTTCGAATTCGAAGGAAAGAATCCAAACCCTGCGCGGCCACGCCCTACTCAATACAATCACTCTTTCACGTCAAGGCTATCTTTGCGACTGCGTCTGCATCTCTTTCTCCGAGCTTAAAAGAAACTATGCCTGTGAAAACTCCGAGGTCGATGATGTTCTTCCCCCGCTTCACAGTGTATTTCTCGGAGAGGGCTGGAAGTGTAGGAAGACTTAGGTCGTATTCGTAGACTGTGAGAATGTTGTCGCGGCCGAGATGAAGGTGGAGCGTCGGTGACCTGTAGCCGGACAGCGGGATGCCGCCGAAAGCCGTCGCGTCGTGTTTTTCCCCGATAGTCAGCAGACGGTTAAGGGGGATCGTGAACATGGCTGGAGGTGGTTCGCGCTGTAGTCTATCCACGTCCATGATGACGAATTCTTTTTCTCCGCTGTCGAAAGGCGTGACCTTGGGGCCTCCGGCGTTTGGGCTGTTGTTTGTGGCGAGCAGGATTTTGTCGCCGACTTTTTCAACGCTTGTAATCCTCGCTCCGAAGGCTGCCACTATTTTCACCATCGGCGGCGTTATGTAAAGCAGCACCGAGGGGCCTGCGATTGTGTTGCTGTAGGTTGAGTATGTTTTGGCCTCTTCCGTGGAGGGCTGGTACACCGAGTCGTGGTGTGCGTTGTAGGGGACAAGGATTCCTCCGCCGACGCTGACGGAATTCGTTCTGAAGGGCGCGTAGAAGTTGAGGAAATCGAGAAGCCGTACGTGTGTAAATGGTTCGTCGAGGTAAGGGTTGCCGACCACCATTCCCCCGCGGACGAAGGCAAAAACACGGTCGTAGGCAGAAGCCATTTCTCCGAGGGCGGGCTTGAAAAACTTCTGGCCGTCCAACGAGCGGTGGCCGAAACCATGACTTTCCATCCGGCTTGAGACAAGGTCGAGAAAACGCATTTCCCGCAGACCTGCAACATAGTTCTCCCCAACCCCGAAACAGGCCGCGTCCCTTATCAAACAGCCTTTCAAACATTTTTCCGCAAAAACGTTCTCAATAGTTCCCGTTCTTCTGTCGAGACGGTACACTCCGTTGTTGAAATGTCCATCTTCACGCATGATGAAGAGCTTGTCGTTGAAGGGGTCGTAGAGGATGTCGCCGACCTCAGCCGCCCATTCATCGTCTCGGTGAACCGATTCTTTCCAAATCAGACGTACCTCCCGGTTTTCAACGTTGTATTCATGGACGTGTGAAAATTTGTTGGTGAAGACAATTTTCGAAGTGTCGTCGGTGCTTCTGTAAATCGCCGGCGCGTTCACCCATCCGCCGAAATAGATGAATTCATCGACGCATTCGACAGCGTTGTATGTGTCGCCGCCCGAACGAGGGCCTTCGCCGACCAGCTCGAACAAATAGGTCTCCTTTTTGTCGGAATGGATGAAATGGGCCTCCGCATCGAACGCGACCGTGTAGTAGAGAACGTCTCTGTGAAAACGAAGCCCGAATATTCCCCCGCTCCCCCATTCTGGCCCTCTGCGGGGAGGAAAACGCTCCAGTCGGTCGAAAGGCCAGTTCATGACCGTCGGCAACGCAACCGGCCGACGATAATAACCTTAGGGCTTCGAGCCCCTGAACATGAAGAACGTCAGTGGGATGTTTCCGGCAACAAGCCCGGCAAGCCATAGCGACAGGTCTGCGGCGAGAAGGACGACGTCTACAGACCACAAATTGGCTGGTCCTGTTATCGTGACAACGGTGTGGACCGAATAGGTAAAGGGGAAACCATACCGCACGTGAACAAAATCGGGCCATTCGTAGAGCTGGCCATGGGTCATCGAAAAAACCGTCAAAGCCGACCGAGCTATGTTGAAAAATAGGAGCTGGAGCACGGCGTGTGTGTTTATCGCTGTGTTTTGAGCTTGTTTTCTATCATTTCGACGATTTCGTCCTGTGTCGGAAACCTTCTCTGTTGATGGCGGGAGAAAACGAGCTGGTCGTCGATGTAGACTTCGAAGATTCCGCTGTCCGTTGTGTCCAGAGTCACCGAGAAGTTTTTGTTGAGTTTTTGACCATACCTGCTGAGAAGCCCTTTCGCCATGTCCATGGCCTGTGGAAGGTGTCCGCACGGCACGCAGTACCGAATCTTCACGTTCATGTGTCCAGCGGTGACGGAGCTTTGAATTATGTTTTGCGTATCTACGGAAAAAGTAATCAAAGAGCTCATGGAGATATTGTGCCATGGATTTTAGATGGTTCGCGCTGGTTCTGGTCACGCTTCTGGTTTGGGGAATATGGGGGGTTGCTGCGAGGTTGGCTTCCTCGGCATTGGGTTGGCGAGATACTATGGCGGTCGCCGCCATCGGCTACATGGTCATCGCCGTGACATTCATTTTCGCTTCGAGAGCTCAAGTTCTTCCACAAGGCCCTGTCTGGCTTCTGGCGTTGGCCGTTGGCTCGCTCGGTTTCATCGGCACGCTGACCTTCTACATGGCGCTTAACCTCAACCCCTCATCGATAGTAGTCGTCGCAACATCCCTCTACCCAATAGTAACGCTAGCACTGTCTTTCCTTTTGCTTGGAGAAACCATCACACCCCGACAGGCTGTCGGAGTGGCGCTGGCGCTTGCCGCCCTCGTTCTGATATCGGGAGAATGAAGCCGCAAAATGCCTGCATTACCTGGTTGGCCAATCCCGCTCTTTTCCCGTTTAATTCTTTCGGTGAATTGAGGTAACGGTTTTCCAGCCATTTCTCAACCGTTTCCATGCTTTGGTCGGCGTTGTTCGGGTCTCTGGACTTATTATCTCCCCAGTAACACCTTGGTCCGTGGTGAAAAATTGGAAAAACAAACGCTTGCTTTGCTCAGCGTTTCGCTGGCTACCGTAGTCTTGGCGGCTACCCTTGCCTTCGTAGCTTTAGGGGACGTCCGAAGCCCCGTGACCGTCAACACAGGGACCAGTTCCCAAACCAACGATAAGCCGCTGTTGTCCATCACCGGCGTAGCACAGACAACCATTACGCCCGACACGGTTCTGATGACCTTCACTATCGAGGAAAAAGCCGCGACTCCTGTTGAAGCCATTTCGAAGCTTACGAATACCGCTAATGACGTGATTTCAGCCATCCTCCGACTCGGCATAAGCCAAGACGACGTCAAAACAACATCAATAAACGTCTACCCAGAGTACGTCTACCGAGAAAAGGAACCGCCTCTTCTCGTCGGATACATCGCAACCTATTCGGTCGAAGTCAAAACACGTCGAATGGCCGATGCAGGCGCAGTCATCGAGACAGCAATAAACGCGGGCGCCGACTATCTAGGCGGGTTCTACTTCGTCTCCTCTTTCGAGCAGACAAACACAGTCTATAAGCAGCTTCTCGCGGCGGCCGTCGCCGACGCCGAGTCGAAAGCAGACGCGCTCCTCGCCCCACTGAACATGAGAAGGGTGGGGGTGAAATCGGTGTCAATAGCTGAATCGTATCCGCCGGCTGGGTATGCGATGGCGCAAGCGAGGGCGGAAGGCCCGCCGGTTCTGCCGGGCACAACAACCTACACCCTATCAGTCCACATAACCTACGAAATAGCGCCCCGCTAAACTCCCAACTAACTTTTTTTCCTAGCTTTTTGTCACACAACCATGGCGAAGATTTTCTACGTGGCTCAAGGGGCTGCGGCGGGTTTCTTCTTCGGGACGGCTTCGATTTTTGTCCGTTTCCTTCATGGCCTAGACGCGTTCACCATCGTGGTTTTCCGCGTAGTGGTGGCGGCAGCGCTTCTATGGGTTGTGAGCCTCATTTTATTCGGGAACGAATCGTTTAAAGTCATCAGACGGTTCAGCCGCGAATTGCCTTTACTGGGTTTCCTGCTTGGACTGCATTTCATCTTTTTCGTGCTGGGGGTTCAGAATACCTCCGTCGTGAACGCGACAACCCTCGTCAACACGACACCGGCGATGGCTATGGTCATAGGTTGGCGCCTAGGATGGATAAAGCCCTCGAACACAAACATCATAGGCCTCGTCCTAGCCATAGTAGGCTTAGCGGCCATGACTTTGGGACAGTTCTCACTACAGTCACCGAACATCGTGGGAGATGTTTACGCGGTCTTCGGAGCTCTTTTCTGGGCCCTTTACCTAGTCTTCGGTAAAAAAGTACGGGAACAAGTCAACATCTTCGCTGCCTTAGGGCCGCTCTACATGTTCACCGCATTTCCAGCTCTTGCGGCGGCGTTTATATTTGGCCGCGGGTTGTCGAGCCCCGGCGCCGACCAGCTCTTCGCACTTTTCGGTCTGGCTTTCTTCCCAACGGTGCTCGGTCATGGACTCCAGTTTTCAAGCCTCCGCGGCCTCCATCCCTACCAAACATCCTCGCTAGCCCTCCTCGAGCCAATAGTCGCAGCAGGCCTCGCAGTCCTTCTCCTGGCCGAAATCGCTGACCCAATCACCTACTTGAGCGCCGCAGCCGTCATCACCGGAATCTACCTCGTCATCAAATAGTCAAGCAGAATTTTGGAAGCAGCAGCGTCCTGCACCGCAAGGCCCACGCTTTTGAACAAAGTGATTTCTCTGTCGTTTTCTCTTCCGGGCTTGAGCCCAGCCGCTATTTCTCCGATTTCTGCGTAGATGTTCTCGAATTTCATCAGCCCGAGCTCGATGGGCTTCAAAACATCTCCGGCCTCCTCCTTCACCGCTTCGCGAGAATCCACAACAAGCTTGCTCCGAGCGGTCAGCTTCGGGTCGATCTCAACCATCTCGGGAGTGTAGCCGCCGATGGCGGATACGTGAGTTCCCTCACGAACCCATCCTTCGTAAACGACCGGTGTTTTCGAAGTCGTCACCGTAACCACGACATCGGAGTTTTTGACGAGTTCCTCCGCAGAAGAACTTTCTTTTACATCGAACCCTTCACGCCCCATCTCCGTCACAAATTCCTTCATCCTCTTTTTTTCCACGTCATACACCGTGAAACTTGTTCCGGGATAGTTTGCCGCCACGACCCGGAGCTGCCAGCGTGCCTGGTAGCCGGCGCCGATAATTCCAACCTTCGTTGAATCTTTGCGTGCGAGGTGTTTGATTGAAACAACAGTCGCCGCGGCGGTTCGCAAACCGGTGAGAGCCCTTGCTTCAGCGAAAATCTTCGGCATGCCGGTTTCGGAGTCGAGGACAATCACTGTCGCGTTTATCGTGGGCAGACCTTTCTCGATGTTTTTCGGGTAGACCGTGACGAGTTTGAGGCTGAAGATCTTCATTTCGGGAACAAGACACGGCATCATCAGTATGTCTCCGCCTTCGTCTCTGGCTTCAACCCTCGAACGAACAGGCATCACAACCTTTCCAAGACTGAACAAAACGTAAGCTTTTTCGACGGCCTCCACAACTTTGACTGGGTCAACGACCCTCGCTACATCAAGGTCTGTGAAAAACTTCATGAAGGGAACGTTCATCGACCTCGTTTATACTTTTGTGCAAGCCTCATGTATAAATGATGTCGGCGATGTGATAGGGCATGGTTTGGCGCTGCGCCGCCCTGCTCCTCGTTGCTGTGCTTGTCATAGCCAACATTCACCAAACACCGTCCGAACAACGAATCACCATAATAGTCGAACATGAAGCCGATGATGAATTTCTTCGCGGTCTAGGCGCCGTCGAAGTCGTCGAAGGAGTTTCAACCGCTGAACTACCGATGCATCAAGCAGCTAAACTTAAGCATATGGGCTACGTGATTCACAGGCCGAGGACTTATTTGCCACTGCTCGATGTCAGCACCGCGGAGATAGGAGTGCCGGAGATAAGCCTGTTAAGCGGTGTAAACGCCGAAAGCGTAGACGGCCGCGGAGTTCTGATAGCCATCATCGACACCGGCGTAGACTACAGTCATCCTGCCTTCAAATCAACGAACGGAACCTCTCGAATTCTCTACATTTGGGACCAGACGATCGATGGAAAGCCGCCGGCTCAATTCGGTTACGGATACGAATGCGACGGCGGAGAGATAAGGCTGGGCACCTGCCCTCAGAGAGACACAGTCGGTCATGGAACGGTGGTTGCCTCGATCGCGGCTGGCTCTGCCTACGGCGGCTGGAGTTTGAGGGGGGTTGCTCCGGGGGCTGAGCTGATCGTCGTGAAAAGCGGCGGGCCTGCGTGCGGCGGCCGGAGATGGTTTTTCGACGAGAAACAATTGCTGGACGGAATCGCTTACGCCGTTCAAAAATCTACCGAGCTAAACAGAAGGCTGGTTGTTGTTCTTGCTCTGGGAACGGACATTGGAGCGCATGACGGAAGCGCGCCGCTCGAAAAGGCCCTCGATAAATGGGCTGAACAGGGAATCTTTTTCGTCGTCGCCGCAGGCAATTCGGCCAACGATTCAAGACACGCTGAAGGAATGCTTGTTCCAGAAACGCCGGTCACGCTACGGTGGACAGTCCCTTCGGAAACCACCTCAGTCAGCATTTCCTTCGTGACGCATCACCGAAACAGGTTCAACGTAGGTATCTCTACGCCCACGGGAACAAAAATAGACATCCCCTTCAACGGCTCAAAAACCGTGGAAGGAATTACGGCTGAATTATCCGAGACGAAAACAGGGGCCTTGAAAGAGGTTCTCGTCGATGTCTCGGCCGACCTCCTCGAACCAGGCCTTTGGAGCCTCATCATCAGACCAGTGGAAATAGCTGATGGGAAATGGCATGCCTGGATACAGTCGGACACCTGTGACTACGAATCAGAATCCTTCGTCCCGTCCTTGGAATATCAGATAACTCCCGCTTCGACGGTCACCATACCCGGCACGGCGAAAAAAGTTCTGACAGTCGGTGCCTACACGACAAAAAACCGGTGGACGGCCGACGGGCAAACATGGAGTGTCGCGGGCGAGCCGGGTCAAATCGAGTTTTACAGCGGAAGAGGACCTACCATGGACGGCAGAGTTAAGCCCGACATTACGGCTCCGGGAGGAATAATAGTTGCAGCCCGTTCGAAAGACATGCCCGGACAGAGTTTCAGCCCGGGGCCGGAATATACAGTCGGCAGGGGAACAAGCATGGCTACATCGCACGCCGCCGGCGTCGCCGCCATCGTGCTCCAGCTCGCACCGAACATAACCGTCGACCAAGCCATGGAAATCATTAAGCGGAACGCGCGGATTGATGCTTTCACGGGAGAAATAAGCTTCCAAGGCTCCAACCTTTGGGGCTGGGGGAAAATCAACGCCGCCGTCGCCTCCGTCTTCGAGTTAGAAGTGATAGGAGACGTCTCGAAGGCACGGCCAGCGCTCTACCTAAACGGCAGTTTGACAAAAATTCCAACGCCGCCGGGCATGACCAAAGTCGTGGTTCTCAAGAAAACCAATACGAACATAACGATGTTCTCAACCGTGGGAAACGATGAAACAAGGTACATCGTTGAACCTCGAACAGTCATGGCCTCTGAAGCTGTCGACAGGGCTGTTTTCAAGGTTACAGCGCTGCACAGGGTGGTGGTCGTTCACCCGAACGGAACGACGTTGTCCTCGACATGGGAAAAAGAGGGTGAAACCTTGGACCTCGTCAGAAGAGCGGCGGAGCTTGGGGTCGACGCGGCCGTCGTAGGTTACGTTGACGAGTCTGGAACACGATATCAAAGGACTTTGGTCGATGTCTCTAGACCGATGAGACTTGTTCTAATCCTCGAGGAGAAGAATTTGTTTATTCCGGTTCTCGGCATCAGCGCGACCATAATTCTTTCAACTGTTCTGGTTTTCCTTTTCCTAAGATTCCGTCGTAAAGCCCCTGGACAGAAAATGGAGAACCAGGCCGTCGTCGACTACACATCTTCCCGAGATGTCAACATCTGAAATCACGAACAATGGATGGTAGTGTTTTGCCGAAATGCTATGAGGCCTCGGGTAACCCGCGAAAGCAAGGTCTAAGATGACGTAGCAAGCCACAACCTTCGTCCCGCATTCACTAAGCAACTCCACAGCGGTGTTTATCGTTGTCGAAGTTCTTCTAACATCATCTATCACGATAACCTTCTCGAATTTTGAGGCAACCGACTTGTCCACGTAAAGCGTGACAGGTCTACCTTCGGTGACAGACATCCCCTCTGCGGTCAAAGGCTGTTCGAAAATGACCTTTGATGTCTTATGGATAGAGAAATATGGCAAGCCGAATTCATACGAGGTCGCAAGCCCGTACTTCGCTCCCGAGCTCTCTATCGAAGCAACCGCATCAAAAACATAGTTCCTTGATGTTGCGTGTTCTTTGATCAGTTTTGAGATTGCACGATAGATTTTTGGGTCGTGAACGATGTTGAGCCAGCTGACCCTCAAGATTTTCTTTCCTCCCGATGTGATGACTTTTACAGATTTACCCGTTCGAAGTCCTTCAAGAATGTTTGATAAAATATCCTGTTCAGTTTCCATATTCTCTTGTTTTTGTCCGCGTTACTTAAGCGTATGTTTACTGACTGGTAGACGAATTTTTGAAACGATAAAGGTCGCGGTGACTGGCAGGCACGTCAACGCGAGGAAAACCGTTTCGTAGCTGGAAAAGTCGACAGCCAATCCAGCGACGGGGACAAATAGGTTTGCGACGCCGAAGGTGAAGCCGTACATCAACGCCGAGGCCATGCCTAGGTTTTTCGGCATTATGTCGTGTGAAATGGCGACAAGTAAGGGGTGAGCCCCGTATAGACCGAACCCAACCAGCGGGAAAGCCAGTAAAGCGTGTTCAGGTGACGCCATCACGGCGAACGGGATGAATACAGCTGAGGAGACGAGCAAAGCCATAACCGTGTTTATCTTGCCAAGCCGGTCTCCGAAAAACCCAGCAGATATCATCCCTGCAGCACCCGCCAAAATCATAATCGTGAGAACTCCGCCAGCCAGTGGAACTGCCATACCCTTCGTCGAAAGGTAGAGTGGAAGGTAGGTGAGTAAAACGACGTTCGTGGTTGCCCTCAGAAACGACGCTGTTAAGGCCATGGAAAGAGCTTTGAGGTCGTTTTTAGTGCTTCTACTTTCACTCGGGGGCGCTATCGATTCGTGTTTCAAAGTTTGCAACGATAGCATCGAAGCGATGAATGGGAGGATGAAGAGCAGAGCTGTTCCACTTAACCCTAAGACGGTCACGGCCACCGAGCAGATGAACGACCCAAGCGCAAGACCTAGGTCACCTCCCGTCATGAAGAATGATACGGAGGTGGACCTCCTGCTCGAGACTGAGCTGAGGGCTGTGGCGATGGGATGAAAGAATGCCGAACCGACGCCGCCTAGAAAAGCCAGGAAAACAATCAATGAGTAATTACCTGCAAACCCAATCGAGGCGACAGACAACCCTCCCAACAGAAGCCCGACAGGCATCAGAATCGTTAGTCGTTTCTTGTCATGCAGATATCCGACCCCGATTTGTAGAAATGATGCGGTCATGAGATAAGCCGCGGGAATTAGCCCGAGTGTGGCCGCTGATTGGCTGTACTGTAGGGCGAGGACCGGAAGGAGTGGAGGAAGGCTCGTGTATAGACTGTCGTTCGCCATGTGGCCGAAGAAAAGGACTTTCGTTCTGTCAACCAAGCCTTCCACACGGGCTGTACGGGATGTATTTTTACCTTCCCATGCAGTGACAACGTATAAACACGGCCAAAATCATGCATGGACGTGCGAGAGGTAGAGGATTTTCCACGTCTTTTTCCCGTAGTTTATTGGAACAGGAAAAGTGATGAAAAGGCCTTCCCGGAAGAGTTCTGGCGTGAATGCGGGAACCGGAGGCTTTGCGGCTATGTCACACCGTCAGAATTCGGAGGACTTGGCAAAACCTTCGAAGAGCTCGTACAGGTAGTGCTTTACCTCGGGATGCATGGTTTTGGAACAGGTGTTTATCCACTAATCAGCAACAACATGTCATCCCTCATGCTGAACAAATACGGAGACGAAAAAATACGCGGAAAGTTCCTTCCATCCCTTGCCACGGGCGAATGCGTCATGGGGTTGGCTGTTACGGAGAGGGAATCCGGTTCAGACGTGTTCTCGATAAAAACGTCAGCGGAAAAACGGGGTGAGAGATACGTCATTAACGGTGAAAAAATGTACGTCAACAACATCGGTAGAGCGACACACATGCTCCTGGCCGCGAGAACCACCCCCCTCGAAAACGTTTCAAAGAAAAGTGATGGAATCACTGTTTTCATTCTTGACTTGAAACAGAAAGGACTGAGTTTCGAGACGCTTGAGAAGATGGGCACCGACTATTACAGGACCGCGACTATGACTCTACAGGATGTTCAGGTTCACGCGGGGATGGTTGTGGGTGAAGTCGATAAAGGTTGGATGGTGTTGACGCACGTCCTCAACCCAGACAGAATAGTTTATGCAGCACTGGCAGTCGGGTCGGCGTTTTATGCATTGAAAACCGCGTCGTCCTATGCTTCGGACAGGAAGGTCTTCGGGAAATTCATCGGCTCATACCAAGGCATTCAGCTCCCACTCGCCGCACACTACGCCGAAACAGAGGCCGCGAAGCTCCTAACGCTGGAGGCCGCGAAAAAAATCGACCGAGGAGAAAAAACCGATGTCTACGCTTGTCTCGCCAAGTATCTGGCTTCGGAAGTTGCTTTCAAAACAGTTTCCCATGCCATACAGGTTCTTGGTGGTTATGGCTATCTCAAAGAAACAGGGCTTGAGCGTGTTTTACGCGACATCTTCCTTCTCAAATCGGGGCCTATCACGCAAGAGCTAGCCCTCGCTTACGTCGCCGAAAAAGGCTTAGGCCTACCAAGGTCTTTCTAGACCAAGTTTTCCAGATGCTGTCGACGACTCTGTCTTTTGGACGAAGTTCGAGCCTACAACATGTGTTGCTACAGCCACTGCGCTGGAAAGTTTCCACTATCCACAATCCGGCAAAGTATTTAACAACGGTCCCCAAACCAAGTATGACATGAAACTGGTTACGTTTCACAACCCTTATCTTCAATCACCCCGACTTGGAATTTTATTCGGTGAATACATCCTCGATGCAAACCTGGCCTATACCGCTCTGCTAAGGGAAGAAGGGGAAGAGGATCCAGAAGTTCTTGCCCAAGCCCTACTACCTTACGACATGATTTCTTTTCTGAGAAGGGGGCGGCGCGCGTATGAAGCTGCCGAAAGAATTCTGTACAGGGCCCGGTCTTTCGTCAACGACCAATACGGCCCCGGAATCGTTTTTAGGCTTTCTGAAGTTCGTCTTCATGCTCCCGTGCCTAGGCCGGGGAAGATCATCCACACGGCTGGCAATTTCCGAGAACACGCAACCGAAGCAGAGAGGGCTAAGTGGGAGTTTCCGATACCGCAGTGGATATCTTTTCTCAAAAGCCCCTCTTCGGTCATCGGGCCATATGACAACATCGTGTACCCAAAGTACACGAAAGAGCTTGACTACGAATTAGAGATGGCGATCGTCATCGGAAAAAGGGGAAAATACATCTCGAGGGAACGAGCCTTCGAACACGTAGCCGGGTTCATGGTCTTCAACGACATCACCGCGAGAGACATCCAAAGACAGGAGATGAAAAACGGTTTGCTCAACTTCGGCAAAAACCTCGACAGCTTCGCACCGCTTGGCCCATACCTTGTCACAAAGGACGAAGTAAGCAACCCTCATAACCTTAAGATGGAGCTTCGTGTCAACGGCGAGGTCAGACAGACGGGAAACACTAACCGTCTATCGGTCACTCTGCAGGAAATTATCGAACATTACTCATGGGTTACCCTCGAACCCGGAGACATCATCACCACTGGAACCATCTCCGGCGTCGCTGCTTTCAAGGAAAACCCTGAGAAATACTATTTGAAGCCTGGCGACGTCGTGGAATCCGAGATAGAGAGCTTGGGCACGATGCGGAACCCTGTCGTGGCTGAATGAAATGTCATCAGAACCTTGGCGAAGTGAGAAACATTGGGTCAGCCCCTACAACTTTGCATCCGAAGTGCAAAAGCAATTCCGTTTCCCCGAGAAAATAGAGATATATGATGTTACTTTACGCGATGGTGAACAAACACCTGGCGTTGTTCTTCGTGCTGATGAGAAACTCGAGATAGCCAAGGCCCTTGATGAGCTTGGTGTTCATCGTCTCGAAGCCGGTATGCCTGTTGTTTCGAAGGAAGACTTTGATGCCGTGAGAATGATAGCCAGAGAGGGGTTGCGGGCGAAAGTGTTTGGGTTCGCGCGTCTCGTCAAAGAAGACATCGAGGCCGCCGTTAAAGCCGATGTCTCCGGTATAGTTACTGAAGGCCCGGTGGGTGTTCCGAAGCTGATTCAGTTCGGCTGGAAGCCCGAAGACGTCGTCGAAAAAGCCGTAAAACATGTTGAATACGCTAAGGAACATGGCCTCTACACTGTTTTCTTCGGAGTCGACGGCACGAGGGCCGACCTAAACTTTCTCAAGCAAATCTACTCACGTGTCGTGGCGGAGGCAAAGCCCGACTCCGTGGCCGTTGTCGATACCTTTGGATGCGCTTCACCGGAGGGCTTTAGATACCTCGTCTCGGAAATCGTCAAAACCGTTCGGACACCGGTCGAAGTGCATTGTCACAACGATTTCGGAATGGGCGCCGCCGTCAGCATCGCGGGACTTTCAGCGGGAGCGAGCGTCGTCCACGTCTCGGTCAACGGAATCGGGGAAAGAGCGGGTAACGCAAGCCTTGAGGAAGTGGCCCTAAGCCTAGAACTACTGTATGGGGTAAAATTGGGCCTCAAATATGAGAAGTTAGTCGAAGTTTCGAAGCTTGTTGAAAAATTGACAGGATTCCGTTTGGCAGCAAACAAACCAGTCGTAGGAGACCTCGTTTTCACCAGGGAATCCGGAATATCTGTGGCGGGTTGGATAAAATACCACCTCGGCTCGGAACCGTTCCTTCCAGAACTTGTCGGGAACAGGCACAACGTTCTGTTAGGTAAGAAAAGCGGTAAACATTCGATCGAGTGGAAGCTACGGCAGCTCGGGTTAAATGCTTCTTCCGATGAGATCTCGGCCCTGCTCGAAAAGGTGAAAACAATATCGATCGCTAAAAAAGGACCACTGACTGATGAGGAGTTTTTACAATGTCTTCGTTTGGTGAAGCAGATTTAGGTTTGTATAGGGTTCTCAGCCCAGACGGTGAACTGGTCGGAGAGACAGACGCCAAGGTCTCCGACGAACTTCTTCGAACAATGATGCGGGAAATGATCATGTTGCGAACTTTCGACACTTGGATCATGAAGATTCATCCTCTGGGAAAAGCTTCGCGATACGCACCGGTGGAAGGACAAGAGGCTTCGGTTGTCGGCAGCTTCGAAGCTCTTTCTGAGAACGATTGGGTTTTCCCCACTTATCGGGAGCTAACTATCAATCTGCTCCGCGGAACACCGCTCACCATTCTACTCCATCGTCTCTTCGCCACAGGGCTCGACCCCCTGAAAGGCCATGAAATAACTTTGTTCGGTGATAAAAGCCGTCGTGTCGTCGTAGGTCCTGGCGCTGTTTCGTTGATGTGCCCGATTGCCGTGGGCATGGCGATGGCTGCGATGAGACGCGGTGAGAAGGATGTTTTCTTTGTTTATCTCGGTGATGGTGCTACTTCGAAGGGGGATTTCCACGAATCAATCAACTGGGCCGGCGTCTTCAAAACACCGGTCATATTTTTCGTCCAAAACAATCAATGGGCGATATCTGTGCCAGTCACTAGACAGACAGCCTCATCCACGATTGCGGTTAAGGGAAGGGCTTACGGTGTACCAGGCTTTCGGGTGGACGGAAACGACGTTATAGCGGTGTACGATGTTTGTAAAAGGTTTGTGGAGAAAGCTCGTGGAGGTGAGGGGCCGGCCTTGATCGAGGCCGTTACGTACCGGATGGGGCCCCATACCACTGTTGATGATCCGTCCAGATATCGTTCAGATGAAGAGGTTGAGCGGATGCGTCGTTTCGACCCTCTGGATAGACTTCGAAAATACCTGCTAAACAGGGGATTGTGGTCGTTGGATGAGGAGAGAGGTTTTGTGGAAAAATTCAAGGAAAGACTTAGGGCAGCAACTGAAGAAGCAGAAAAGGCGCCTCCACTACCGGTGAAAGCGGTCTTCGAAGATGTTTACGCCAACCCGCCGTGGCATCTCCTCGAGGAAATGGAAGAGGCGGTTTGAACCTCCGCACATGGAGCGTATGCCTTGCCGAGACGTTGAAGCTCAGGCCGCACGAACAATCAATCCCCACTTACGTCACGAACCTCGCTGAACAAATAAGAAGAGATGGAATGATTATTCATCCCGTCGTCGTC
Source organism: Candidatus Caldarchaeum sp. (assembly GCA_033580815.1). Taxonomy (GTDB): domain Archaea; phylum Thermoproteota; class Nitrososphaeria_A; order Caldarchaeales; family Caldarchaeaceae; genus Caldarchaeum. The sequence continues at coordinate 106,980 of JAVQUC010000003.1, forward strand.
GACGCGTCGTCTGGATTGGTCGTTGACGGAACGCATAGGGTCGAGGCAGTTGCTAGACTTGGCATCCCACTTATCCCAGTTTACGCGGTTGACTATTTTTCGCCAGATGTAGAGCTGCGTAGTTGGGGCAGGGCGGCCTCGACAACCATTTCGCCTGAAGTATTGGAGACGATGTACCACGCACTTGGTTTCCGTCTCTCGACGGAGGACGAGCCTTACGCCATGAATTTCCTGTGGAATGACGGATATTCGAGAAAAGTTACGGTTGACGAAGTCAACCTTTCAAATGTCTATGAGAAGATATACATGATGGAAAAGAGTTTGCAGCCGTTGGGGATAACCTACGTACGCGAACAAGACTTGGAACAGTTCATTCTTTCATCCAGAAATCCGTTTGGATACAATATCAGGCCTCTGCACAAGCATGAAGTTTACGACTCTGTTCTCAGTGGTTACCGTTTACCGCCCAAGTCAACCAGACATCTGGTCCGCAGGAGACCTATGTTTCTTTTTTGTCCGACCGAAATTCTGCATCGAAAAGACGCCGAAGATGTATTTCACGAATGGTTAGCCGGAGGGGTTTGGGTCGAGATACCGGCTGGAGTCGTGCTTGACCGAAGATACGATGAAGAAACTCTTGTTTTTTACCGAGATGATTTACGACATCTGTATCCGAGCAAGCTCCTGAACTTACTCAAAACTAAGAAGTAGCAAAGGTTTCGATGATTTTTTTCGCGAGCATTGTTGCGGCTGCTTCCTGTGCCGCCGTTGTCTGTGCTCCAATGTGGGCGGTCAGAACGACGTTGTCGAGTTCCAGAAGTTTACTTCCAGTGGGCGGCTCTTTTTCATAGACGTCGAGACCAGCTCCGGCGAGTCTCCCGGTTGATAGTGCTTGAATTAATGCCTGTTCGTCGACGACCTCGCCGCGTGAGGCGTTGATAAGTATGGCGGAAGGTTTCATCAATGCCAGCTTTTCAGCGTTGATTAGATGATGTGTCTCGCGGGTTAGTGGGACGTGCAGAGTTACGACGTCCGCTTCACGAAGAACTTCCTCAAGCGATGTGAGCCTTGTCTCCGTTTTAGCTAAAACGTTATCAGGGATCGGAATGACGTCGTAGGCGATAATTTTCATCCCCATCGCGTAGGCAATTTCCGCGACTCTTCTCCCTATTCTACCAAACCCCACTACACCGAGAGTTTTGCCCGCAAGCTCGAACCCCATAGCCTCACCCTTCGGCCATCTGCCTGCCCGCATAACTCTGTCACACCACGCGATCTTACGGGCCACCGCAATCATCAACCCTATCACGAGCTCCGCGACACTATTCGTCGAAGACTCGGGTGTGTTCAGAACGGTGATACCGTGCCTCAAAGCCGCTTCGACGTCGACGTTGTCTAGACCAACTCCAGCCCTTCCCACGACCTTCAGCTTGGGCAGGCCCCTTTCAATGATCTTGGAAGTAACCTTGGTACGGCCTCGAACTATCAAAACATCGTAGCCGCCGACAACAGACTCGAGCTCGGATGCAGATATATCGGGACGAAGGTCAACCTCAAAACCCGAATTCCTCAGAATTTCAACAGCAGAAAGATTGATGGGGTCGGCGACTAAGACCTTTGCTTTCATCGTAGGAGAATACACCAACACCTATAATATAAGCCCGACAACATTTAATAAAGCCGGTAACAGTTAACGGAAGGCATGCCCTTCAAAAGAAAAAGCCGAGGAAGAAACAAAGGAGCGAAAGGTAAGGAACCGACGGTTCAGTGTGACAACTGCGGAGCATACGTTCCTAGAAGCAAAGTCCAACGTGTAACCCGACGCGTTTCACTTGTCAGAGGAGACCTAGCACGTGAGCTCAAACAGGCAGGCGCCTACCTAGCCGAGAACATAGTCGTCAAGAACCTCTGCATAAGCTGCGCAATCCACTACGGTGTTCTCAAAGTTAGGGCGCGTGATGAAAGAAAACCGGAACAGTTTTTCTGAAAGTTGGGACATGGTTTATTAAGAACTTTCCAGAGGTCTCGAACAGGTGGTTATTCATGACTGTGTCACCGGAGAAGGCGAGACTATCCCTGTTCAAGCTACGTGTGGCCATGTTGGGAACTTGGGCGTTAATCACGGCCGTTGCCTCGCTACTCTTCGTCGCTGTGCTCAGCTTCCTCCGAATACCGCTCCTCAACTTCTACAGCATCATCGCTTTCGTCGTATTCTTCCACGTCTTCCAGTGGCTGGTAGGGCCGTACATCATAGGAGCCGTGTACCGGACGAGGCCTGCGGCTGAAGCAGGGCTCGGCTGGGTTGAGGATGCCGTCAACAGGTTGAGCGTAGCCGCTGGAATGCAGAAACCGCCGAAAACCTACGTGGCTGAAATCGACATCCCCAACGCCTTCGCCTATGGCAGCCCTCTGACCGGCCCCATGGTCGCCGTCACCAGACGGCTCGCCGAGAACATGCCGCGCGAAGAAGTCGAAGCGGTCATAGGGCATGAGCTCGGCCACATCAAACACCGAGATGTAGCCTTCATGATGGCCGTAAGCATCATCCCAGCCATCGTATACTATCTCGGATATACTTTGTTCGTGTCCGGAGCCTACGGAGGACGACGCGAAGGAGGCGCATACGCGTTCCTCGTGGGCATAGTTCTAATGGCGTTCAGCTTCGTCTTCAACCTGTTTGTTTTCTACATGAGCCGGCTCCGCGAATACTACGCCGACTACTTCGCCGCAAAAACGGTGAGAAACGGAGCGCGCAACCTCCAGAGGGCCTTGGTCAGAATCATGATGATGGCTGGCAGGATGAGGCGTGAGGAAGTGGCCCACGTCGACCAATTCAAAGCATTCTTCATCGCTGACCCCGACGTCCGAATACAATCGTTTGCGGACGTTGACACAGTCGTCGAGAGAGTCAAAAACCAAAAACCAAACAAATTGGCAGAGCTGTTTAGCACCCACCCGGACCCAGCCAAAAGGCTGCGAGCCCTAGACAACTACATCTTCAGTACGCCCTAGCGAAGTAAACTACCTCAGCAGCATTTTTTCCACAAACTACGCACGGGTTCGACGGTATCTCGACATCGTCAAATTTGCTTCCCCGAAGCTCTCCCCCCGCCTCCTCCTTGAGCTTTGTCGCGCATTCAACCGAGCCGCACCAACAGATGCGAGCAATCCTCCTATCCGAAATTGCTTTCTTTACTTCGTCGACGCTTGTAGCTTCAACGACCATTTGACGCATTATCCTCCAGCTTCTTTCGGACAAGTTCCTCTCTATCGCTTCCAGAAGCTCCAGAATTTTTTTCTCCAGCTCCTCTGCATCCACCAAAGTCTTCTCCAGGGTATCTCGCCTGAAAACAGTGGCCTTGTTTTCAGCCACCTCACGCGGTCCGACTTCAACCCTGACTGGGACGCCCATCTTCTCCCAGTAGTAAAATTTCTCACCTGGGGTAACGTCTTCACGGTCATCAAGCTTGACAACGAACCTACTGATCAGACCTGTGATCCTGCGGCAGTAATTTAGTATGCTTTCCTCCTGCCCCTTGAAGACGATGGGCACGACCACTACATGTGTAGGAGCTATCGATGGTGGTAAGACCAAGCCTCGGTCGTCTCCGTGCTGGCTGATTAAGGCGGCCAACACCCGACTGTAGCCGAACCCATAGCAGAGCTGGTAGGGGTTTTCTCTCTTCCCGTCCCGTGTTTCAAACTCGATTTCGAAGACTTTGGAGAAGTTTTTTCCAAGGTTGTGAACTGTAGCTACTTGATTGACACGGCCGTCCGGGTTCCAAGCGTCGAAGGCGACCGAATATTTGGCTCCCGCGAACTTGTCGAAATCGGGTCTCCGTAACACAAGGTAGGCCAGCCCGAGCTTGTCCAAGACTTTTCTATAGATTTCGACGGCTTTATGCACTTGCTGTTCAGCCTCTGCGGCGGTCGCGTGAACTGTATGAGCCTCGTTCCATGGGATTTCCCTAACTCTCAACAAAGGCCTGGTTGCCTTCGTCTCATATCTGTAAACCATGTTGCTTTGATGAACCAGCAGCGGCAGATCGGCGTGGCTACGTATCCACAGCTTGAACATCGGATACATTATCGTTTCACTCGTCGGCCTCACGATGAGCTTTACGTCAAGGGGCTTACCACCAGCCGATTCGATGACGAAAACCTCTGTGCTAAAGCCTTTGATGTGGGCCGCCTCTCTGCCAAACAACT